>NZ_KB904364.1 GCF_000380065.1 Streptococcus massiliensis DSM 18628
CAGGCGCTTTTATCTCCCCAAGGTAGACAGATTTTCGCTCAACGCAAGATTGATGTGGAACCTGTCTTTGGGCAGATAAAGGCTTGTTTGGGTTACAAGAGATGTAATCTGAGAGGGAAGCGTCAAGTGAGAATTGACATGGGATTGGTACTTATGGCCAATAACCTCCTAAAATACAATAAGAGAACGACTCAAAATTAAAAAGCTAGAGTTCCGCAATTGGGAAGCTCTAGCTTTTTTTGTGGCTGAGAATTATTTTGTCCCAGGCTCTAAGGCATTTAATCCATAGTACAAGCTATTTGACGAGTTTATGAAAAGCTCCTCTGTTGTAAATGGTAAAAAGACTGCTGTAGATGATGAGGTTAACCCTCTATCTATCTCAATCTTATTTACGCCAAGAGGTAATACACTGATAAAACCTTGTTCTTGACTATGATCTAAGCGTTTAATCTTACAATTATGCTTACTTGCAATAGATGAAATCTGAGAAATAGTCGTATCTAGCTTTTGTACTGTCCTTGCAAAATTCATAAAGACAATCGTTACGATAAACATATGCTCATCTCTTGTCTGGAGGTCTTTTAAAAGCATCTTAATATTATCACCATAGGTAATTAAATCACTTGGTAAGATATCCATGTCATAGCCACTTCTAACTGCCTTTTTATTTTCCTCAATCTTCATCTTATCAATATCTGTATTTTTTCTTTTCACCATTTTAATAGCTTCTGTCTGCTCAACTGCCTTGATATGAAAAGAAATATTGATGTTGTCATCTATATCTAAAAATTCTGCAAGCATTCTATCCGATAGCTCACTTGCAAGTATTTGAAGATGACTTACAGCTCCAATATATTTTCCAAACTTAAAATACTTACTTGGCACGAAGTTAAAAGAATCTGGTGCAATAACAGTCTTTGTACTTTCTCTTGGTTTTAAGTCTTTATAGGAAAAAGAAAAGAGCTTATCTGGATTTAAAATATCATGCAATACCTTTAATCTTTCTTCTCCAGTTAAGCCCTCAGCACGAACTCCCATGCTCTTTAGATTTGATAATATATCAATCTCAAGTCGCTCAAGTTTTGCAGTCGCTTGCTCCAAACTATCCGCTTCAACTCCAAAGGTGATATACTTCGATTTCTTTAAACCATTATTTCCCTTTGCAAGCTGACTTTTTAACATCTCACGAAACTCTAATCGAATATCATCATAACCATCATTTTTATCCGGCATCTGAATAGCTGCTTTTAATTCATTATTTCTTCCAAGCTGATTGATATATGAAAACTCAATATCTACACTTGGATCAAAAGAGTTTAAGACATTCGCAAATTGATTGAAAATCAAATCCTTATCTTCTTCTAAGGCAAGCTGATAGTTTATATCCTGAAATGCAATACACTTATTATAGTGCTTTTCATCAAGCTGGCATATTCCACTTTTTAGCATTCTCAGATAAGGTATTGTATCTTCAACAGTATATCTCTTAGGCTCTTTCTTAAATATTAAGTCGATTAGAGAAGCTTTTTTCTTCTGCTTAGTCAGCTTTTCTTTTTTCAGGTTTCTTTTGTTTTCCTTTAATACCTTTTGATTTTTTTCTAATTGAATTTGCTGTATTTTTCTTTTCTTGTTCAAGGTAAACCTCCTTTCTCACTCGCTTCTGTGGTTGATAAAACTTGTGTAGATATATGTGCTTAAAATATTTCTCAAAGGTAAGTCCATCTTTTTCAAATAGTGTTACAAAGAAGATTGGAAGAGTTGATACAATTAAAAACAGTATCGCTATATCATTAGGCATAAACTTTCTCATAAATAAATAGACTGGTATACCAACCAGTCCAGCAAGTGTAAATCCAATTAATTGTCTTCTTGTAAGGTTAAAGGCTACCTTTGTTTTTACCTTTTTTAAATCTTTGGGAATTGGTACATAGCCCATAGCTTACCTCCCATCTTCTTTTTCCTTTGAAAATGCTTCAAAATGTTCATAGCATGAAGCAACTTCATTTCTCATCTCTTCTAATTCTGACTCAATGAATGCATTTTTCTGCTCTTGATAATAAAGAATAGATTTTACATCATCTCTTGTACTTTTTACTTCATCTTCTAAATTCTTTAATTTGTTCCTGTTAAAAATCGAGATAGCAAATGCTCCAATTCCTACTGCAATAATTGAAACAGGAAACAACTTTTTCTTTACTTCTATCATTAAAAATCCTCCTTAATGTGCGTTTAGAATATTAGACCGATGTCGGTCTAACGTATTTAATGCCTCGTAAAAAATAAGACCGACATTCCTATTAAAACCAAGGTCTGTCCCTTTGTTTATGGCAAAAAATATCGGTCTAATTCTAAGTTATTTTAGTCCTAATAATTTTAACTTTTCATCCTCAGAAAGGCTGTCCCACTTTCTTGAGGGTTGAGTGCCAATCATCTTTCTTAATGCTTCTGCCACCATTTCAATATCTGTTTCTGCGTAGATTTCTGTGGTTGAAATAAATTCATGACCAAGAAGCTTTGCAATCTCCGGTAGTGAAAGCCCAAGACGGTACATTTGTGCACCATAAGAATGGCGAAGCAGGTGTGGATGCACAGACGGAATAGAAGAATCTGTTTTTCTGGCAGAATCTCCATATTTTTTAAGGATTCGCTGCACATTATCTTCTGACATGGGATTTAACCGACCATGTATGGTTGTATAAAACAGATATTCCTCTTGGTTGTTCTCTGGGTGGAAAAGTTCACAATAATAATTGAAGTTTTCAACAAACGCACTTTCCGAAACAGGAACAATTCTTGGTTTATTGCCTTTTCCAGTTAAGCAGACATATGGATAATTATCTTCCATAACAACATCTTTGACTTTTACAGATAGCATTTCATTTAACCTTGCGCCTGTGGAAAACAAAAAAAGGATGATAAATCTATCTCTGATTCCGATTCGAGTGCGTAGCGGTTGTTCCAAAAGCAAAAGTACTTGTTCTTTACCAAGCCAGTTGTGTTTTTTAGGACGCACTGTTTTACTTTTCAATGTGGAAAGGCTTATTTGCAATGGTACTAATTCGATGTTCTTGGAAGCAATGTATTTCACGTATGATTTTAGTGCTGCAAGCCGGACATTTCGTGTACCGATACTGTTGTTCTCCGCTACCCATCCGATATATTCACGAATAAGCGGATCTGTAACAAAATCAAAAGTTATAGAGTCCACTTGTTTTGAATACTTTTCCAAAAGATACATTCGGAAAGAGTTAAGGGATTCCCTGTAGGTGTTGACAGTTCGTTCGCTTTTTAATTCAATCCGCATATCATTGAAAAAGTCTTTCACATAGGAAAAGAACATCGCTTTCTGTTGTTTATTCTTCGACATATACAACACCGATCCTTTCCTCCAGTTCCTTCAGCTTTTTCCTGTAAACAGGAAAAAGCTGTGAAGTAATGTGAAGATAATACATGGTATAACGGATATGCTTATGCCCCATATATCTGCATAAGTATTGCATCCAGTTGTAAAAGTCTTCTCCGTATTCTGCACATTTTTTGATATTTTGTACCGCAAACAAGTGCCGCAATCCGTGAGCCGTGAACTTTTTGCCGGTACTCTCATAAAAAGTAGCTTGCTTTAATACGGAGTCAAAAACTTTTCCGACATTGTAGCTTTTATAGTTTTCTTTAATAATACTTGGTTGGAAGAAATATTTACGGTTAGGAACTACACTGCTATAAGCGTTATTAAAAGAGTTACACAGGGCACAAAGGTCATCACTTATTGGCAGTTCTCGGTCTTTGAATCCTTTACTGTTGAAAATTCGTAGTTTTCCTTGAATAAGATCAACATCTTCAACCTTTAGATTACAAGCTTCAGAAGAACGAAGTCCGCAACTGTAAGTCATCCTAAAAAGTACAGGAAAAATCATGTCGTTATGTGGAAATGTTGGTGTGTTTGTGATGGAAGAATCAACCAGTTCAAAAAACTCTACTAACTGCTCATCACTGAAAATTCGTGGTTCTTCTGCATGGGCGTATCTGATTCTGTAACTTGGAAGATATGCCGGTTTCCCAATCGCCTGTTGGTATTCTCCAAGATGTGCCATTGTGCGTACACGGCGAGACATGTGGCAACGGGATTCAGAACTTGTATTGTGAATCCACTCTTCTGCAATGGTATCGGATAATATATCCTCATCGGGATAATTTACAATGCAAAAGTTATCAAAATCACGCAAGAAAAAATCAATATATTGAAGTTGCAGACCGCCATTTCTTAATACGGCAAGCATTTCATTTATATCGTGGGAAAATTTACTTTGATACATTAAAAAGCCCTCCCATGATACGGTATTGCCGAAAGCTCAAGGGCACAGCGTTTCATCTTTGTTTCATCAGTGGAAAGATAGCATTGAACAGCATTCTTATCAATGTGTCCCAACATTTCAGAAATCATAGGAAGTGGTGTGCCGCATTTGAGCAACCTTGAAGCATAGGTTCTTCTGAAAATATGAAGCCCATCGTGTGGGATTGCTTCAAAAGACTCCGTGTTTTTTGCACGGTATTTAATGCGATAATGCTTTCGTGCAATTTTTTGTGGTGGTCCGACAGCAGTAATAAAAATATATGCAGTTTTACAATCACGGCGTTCATTCAGAACATAATCAATAATTGCGTTCTGAGTTTTATTATCAATGGGCATTTGCAGAGCAACTCCCGTTTTTTGTTGGCGGATAGTTATAACACCTTTTTCCCAGTCAATGTCATTGAATTTCAGATTTCTGATGTCGCATTCTCTAAGTCCAACATGGAGTGCAAGAAAAGCAATTGCTTTATCCCGGAGATTTACAAGACTATCAGGTTCATCCGCAATAATATCCCTCTCCATCTGTGAGGTGAGAGTAGTGATGATTCTTTCAGTGGACAGTCGTAATCGTGGAATAGCACAGTGAAGATATTTTTGATCAGTATGTCCATCTTCCACAAGGAATACAAGGAATTTTTTCAGGCTGCAAACTTCTGTCTGAATTCCTTTGGGTTTTCGGTTGTAAAATCGTTCTGATGCAAAGTAGCTGACGATTTCTGCATTACGGACTTGCGATATTTGACTGATTCCTTGTTTTTCCAAGTAAAGTAACATAAATCGTGCTTCAGAGACATATCTCGGAATCGTATTTTCATTTAAAACTCCAGAAAGATAGATTTTATATTTTTCTAAGACTTCTTGGAATACTATACTTTTAGGCTGTATAGGAGTTTTGCTCTGATAATGTGTCCAGTGAGTCAGTGTCTCTGATCGTTGCTTTTCAATGAGGATAATAAAACGGCGCAAAGCTATCCATTCAATATATGAGGTGCTCATTTTTGACGGTGGATCATGCTCAAGACTATCTACCCATTGTAGGCATAAATCACAATTAAACGGCTTATCCCGTGAACGAAGGTGCTCCACAAGACGATCTGTAAACTGCCGGAACTTATCTATCAGGGTGCCTGACGTAGTTCCCATGGCGGTAATGGTTTTGTGTGTTTCGTCAATTAGATGACGAAGTTCAATTTCATTAAAATTCATTTTTTCTACCCTTTCTTCTGTATTAAGCGACAACGCCGCTATTTGAAATATACCAGAAGCTTAGGGTAGTTAAGCAAAGCAACTTAGAATTAGACCGATATTTTTTGCCATAAACAAAGGGACAGACTAAGGCAAAAGAGATTTATCGGTATAAATAATTACGAGGCATTAAATACACTCTTTGCAAGCGTTCCACTCTTTAGCATTATTAGACCAAGAAGTAATGCATAGCCTAATATCATAAAGGTACTTGCATGAATGTCCGTTATCTTTATCGTCTTTACTAAAACTGCGTAAATACCCAAGCATATAATCAAGAATAAGCCTTGAAGCCCAATAGCAAATAGACCTTTGATATAATTTGTTCCAATTTGTCCCCATTCCTTATTTCCCATAGTGGCAAATGGAATTGCTGAAACTGAACAGTAAACATATATCTCAAACATTCTGCCATATACAACTAGCATAATGACTACCGACATAACCTGTATTGCAACTTTAACAAGTGAGGTTTCAAAGAGTATCATCACCAGTTCTCCAAGACCTTTATCTTTTAATCCCTCAACCATCTGAACAATTTGATCACCTGAAACGGTAGCAGAAGTATTGATTACTCCTGCCGCCTGATTTACAAGGTGTTGTGCAACATCAAAGACTGCCATTGAGAATGTAAAGGCATGAGATACTAGCCATACCGCTATCCACATCTTTATCATGTATTTAAAAAACTCAAAGGTATCTGTATCGTGCATATTGTTCTTTTGCATAACCATATTTATCAGCTCAATACATAAAACTGCTGTAATGATCAAACCTGCAATTGGAATAATGACACTATCATTGATACTCTTAATAAAGTTAAATACCTCTGAGTTCCATCCCATTGGTGTCTTTCCTATATCGGTTGCAACTGCTCCGACTTTATCATTAATGTCGATAAACATTGACTCAAGATTTGCTTGGATACCTCCGAGAAGAAGCTCTTTAAAAAATTCCTCTATCTTATCGAAAATACCAAACATAGGCTACTCTCCTTACTTCAATACATTTGAAAGTAATGGGATTAATTTTAAGCCGATTAGAACAATGCCGCCCCCAGCCATAAGTTGTTTAATACCTTGAGATTTTGCTCCAGGGTTATCATTACCATATCCCTCCATAAGGTTGATAACACCCCATGCTCCAAGACCAGCACCTACTGCCATTACCAAAATCTTTAATACATTTACCGCCTGTGTAAAAAATTCCATTGTTTATTCCTCCTCGTTTTCTTCTTTCTTTTCAATTTTGTTCATAGACATAACTACAAAATTCTTATATGTCTTTTCATTTTTAGTTCGTTTATTAAAGTATCCATATACATGAATGAAATCACCTTCTGAAAATTCCTTAGCCACTTCAGATTTATTGCCATAGGCTGCACAGTTGATATACTCTCTACCTTTTCCATATCCTTTCGAAAGGGCAAAATTTACAACTTGAACTTCTTCATCACCTCTTGTAAAAGTTCCAAAAGTAGGTTCTTTTAACAGATTGGCATTGATATTAATCATTTCTTTGTCCATTTTTTCCTCCAATTAAAAAGCAACTGAAAAGTTAATTCCAATCGCCAAGTATTTGTATATTTAGTTATCTATTAGGTAGGGCTTCTTATCCTTATCATCTTTTCTCCTTTACTTTCTGTAACATATTTAAAGGAACTAGCATTTTGTCGTGTATATATTAGTGAGCGGCATTTGAAATACTAGTTAGCAACTCTTGCGAGTTTTCCCTATTTATTGATCGCAATATAAATTGAAAATAGGCATGAAAAAAGACGATAGATGTTGCTTTTCTATCGTCTTTAATATCTTATATTCAGTTCGACAAACTGGGATTTATCTAATCAAAAATTTTAATGAATCTCTTCTGTATTTTGTCACATAAATATCCAATATTTTCATAGAATTTGTGTGCTTCCAAACGTGTTGATGCTGAATTTAATCTGATAAATGCTAATGAATCACTTTTAGCTTTTAGTTCCAACTGACTCATCAATTTCTTTCCAATGCCTTTACCTTGAAAATCCGGAAGTACTGCTAATCCCAGAATATTTAATCCCACATCTGAATAAAGACTTTCATAAACTTCTGCATGTACAAATCCAACAATTGTATGTGAATCCTCATCCTCATACACATAAATGTAATGATGGTTTATATCGTTTGATAACTTTTCTATTTGTCTACTTATTAATTCAACAGATGCCTTATACCCTAAAGAAATATCACATATTTTTTGTATTAATGCAGCATCATCTTTTCTTATATTTCTTATCATCATATCTCTCCATAAATTCTAATTTGTTCTATTATACCAAATATACCCATGTCACATAAAGCTATAACAGAAAATATTACAATCTTGTAATTACTGTATTTCTATTCATCTTAACTTTGCCTTTTCTTCTGATGTATTCTTCAATATCAAACACATTCTTTTTATCATAGTCTTCCAAGAGCTTGTAATTCTTGTGCTTTGTAATATCGAATTTGTCTGACAAAAACGGTCTGACACCTCGAAGCTGAAAAATACACTTACTGCCATCCATAACCGTTATCTCATCCTGACTCATCAGCTCCTTTCCTGTCTTTTGATAATTCAGTCCATAACTATTGGCATTGGATCTTGTTTCCGATGTGTTATATAGGTCTATGGTTTCTTTACCCAGTGTTTCAGATAGTTCTTTAAGTGTGGTCTTTTCCTTTCCACCAAGAAACAAGGTACTATCACAGTTACCTACAATCGTATCTGCATTATCTTTATAAATTGCCTTTAGCTGAGATTGTGCTTGCAAGATAATACTTGCTGAAATTTCTCTTGAACGGATTGTCGCAATCAATTTCTCAAATTTGGGAATTAAGCCGATATTTGCAAACTCATCAAGCAAACACCTTACATGGACAGGTAATCTTCCTCCATATTCGTCATCTGCCTTATCACAAAGTAAGTTAAATAGCTGTGAGTACATAATAGACACCACAAAGTTAAAAGTATCATCTGTATCTGAAATAATGACAAACAATGCTGTCTTTCTATCTCCAAGTGTATCAAGTTCAAGTTCATCTTCTTTCATCAAGTCCCTAAGCTCTTGAATATCAAAAGGTGCAAGCCTTGCACCACAAGAAATAAGAATAGACTTCGCCGTTTTTCCAGCAGCAAGTTTGTATTTCTTATATTGCTTAACTGCAAAGTGTGTAGGCTCTTTCTTTTCCAATGCTTCAAATAGTCTATCAATGGGATTCATATATGTTTCATCATCTTCCCTGACTTCTGAAGCGTCTATCATATCCAGTAGTGTTGCAAAGTTCTTTTCTTCTCTTGGAGCTTCATAGAAGATATATCCAATAAGAGCTGTATAGTAGAGCTTTTCAGCTTTCACCCAAAAATCCTCACCTGCTTTTTCACCCTCTCCCTTTGTGTTTGCAATGATTGTCTGTACCAATTTGAGTATGTCTTTTTCACTTCTGAGATAGGCGAATGGATTATACTTCATGCTTTTTTTGAAGTTGATGGTATTTAAGATTTTTATCTCATAGCCATTATCTTCAAGCATCTTGCCACACTCAATAACTATCGTTCCTTTTGGGAAGATTTGTCAAGGACATAAACAAAATTTCTTTGACAAATTTATATCTTTTCTGTTTCTCTCTTGATTAACTTCAGTATTTTATCCTTGTATGTTTCTCCTGTACCTTGTTTGAAATGTAGGTTTACAGTATATTTTGTCTTTCCAATATCCATTATTAACTGTTTATTGGGTGGTGCTTGTATTTCTCTTTTTTCTTCTTTCATAAGTCCTCCTTTCCGATTTTAGACAAAGAAAAAACAGTAAACCAATTTGATTTACTGTTTTCAAAATAATATTCTATTGTATTATTTAATTTCTATTTTCAGTTAGAAAAACTGGGATTTGTTTTCCCACAGCATTCAATTTTTCTCATAAAAAACAATATCTTTTCAGTCTATTTATTCTGCACTTGTCCAAAAATCCTCTACAGTTTCATTAAACTCTTGTGGCACATCCATATTGACACAGTGTCCTGCATTTTCAAAAATGGCTACCCTACAATTTGGCTCACTTATTTTCCATTGTTTTACTGCCTCTAATTCCATTGGAATATCAAAGCTTCCACATCCAATCAACAAAGGGTAATTTCGTTTTCCAGTTTTATACTTATTTATCATACTATTGAGCCTTGCCATAAATATAAATGATTTTTTAGGAAAAAGTATGTTCATATCAAAAAACTCATCTTGTGCCTGTAAAGTATACGCAGAAATTTTCTTGTTCTCTTTTGCAAACCACTTAATCGAAAAGAGAGCTTTCAACATCATCACCTTCTGTTTCGCACCATTTTGCTTTTGCATTTTAATATCAACATTATTGATATCATATCCTCCAAAGCAAGCCATTGAACTTACTGAGTTTGGATAATGATTCGCAAAATCCTGTGCCAATACTGCTCCTAATGAAACACCGACAATATGTACTTTTTCAATATTTTCCACCTTTAAGATTTCGAATATCCATTCTGACATTTTATCTATGCCATCCCCTTTTTGGGTATCCGTTGACTGCCCATGACCAATAATGTCAACAGCCAAAATATTGTATTTGTTGTGAAAGTATTCAAACTGTGATTTGAACATATTATGATTGACAAAAGCAGCGTGAATAAAAAGTATCCATTCAGTATAATCTCTTCCACTGATAAAATATGTGATTGGTGAATTAACTAACTTTATTGATTTCATATCTTGCTTCCTTTCATTTCATCAAGAAGTTTTTGCCACCACTCGATATTGAATTTCATAAGATCTTTTCCATATCGAGTTGCAGTAAACTGATAATGAAGAATATCCTTATTTTCATCAAAACTTTGAAGCATAGTTTCTGCAGTGCCGTTCAAAACAGGTTTTATTTTCTCTTGCATTTCTATTTTCCCCAAATGTAAACGCCTCCTTCAAATTTTATTTTTTGTCTTCACTAGTTAATATTATATACTTTTTTTACTTAGTTTTATAGGTCTAACTCATTCCTATTTACCTGTGATAGTTGTTTTTCTTGTTCCTGTAACTGCTCTATACAGGTCTTAACTTTTTCAGCATGCTCTACTTCTTCTCGTATTTCTAATATTTGACTATATAGGCTCTTTTTATCTTTCTTCAAAGTGGTAAGTTCCGATTTCCATTTGGATATATTTAAGGTCTTACTTTCCCCTAAATGCTCTTTGAGATGTTTCCTTGCACTTTCAAATAGAATAAGCTCCGCCGTATGCTCATTATAAAAATCTTCCTGTTTTATTTTCTTTAATTTCGTATAGGCTTTGTAGATGTCCTTATACTTCAAATATTTCTCGGCTTGGTCAATAAGCTGTACTTTACCATCTATTTTCTTTTCAGTATCTTTAATGGCTCTTGTGGTCTTGTAATTCTTATCTCTTAAAGTAACTATACTTTCTTTCAGTTCAGATAAGGAAATAATGTTTTTCTCTTTTAAGAATTGATAGCTTTCGATGTATTTTTCTAAATCTGTATTATGGTTATCTGCATTTTTACGGATAAGATTTTCAAAAACGGATAGCAAATTTTCTTTGGGTGGGAGGGTGGATTTGAGTTTATCAGTTTCTGCTTTTTCTTCTTTTCCAATTCCCCTTATCCATCTCATTAAGGCTTTTATTCTTAACTTGATTTCTTGTAATAGCCTATTCTGTTTTCTGATTTCCCGATTGATATTTCCTCTGTCGGTGGCTATACCTTTCTTCTCCATTTGACTTGCTGATACTCCTAAATGAATGGTCGGTATTTCTTCTATGCCCTGTCTTTGATAGGAACGATGGTCTACTTTTTCCTGTATGCTATTTTCTTCAAGATATTTGTTTGTAATATCTGCCCATGTCTTTCGCCACTCTTCCGCTTTGTCTTGCTCGTTCCAATCGACTGTATTTATTTTCCTTGTTTTGTAATTGCCATTTTTGAGTTTTACTTTTTCTCCGTTTTCATCAAGGATATATTCCTTTTTTGATTTTGCTCCCCATTTTTTATCTTCATTTAACGGTCTCATAGTTAATAGGATATGAGCGTGTGGATTCCCGTCATTTTTATCGTGCAAAGCAATATCGGCACACATACCGACTTTTACAAAATTTTCTTTTACATATTCTCTTACAAGTTCTATCTGTTTTTCCCTGTTTAATTCTTTGGGTAAGGCGATTTCTATTTCTCTTGCAAGCTGTGAGTTTTTACTTTTTTCTATTTTCTCTACACTGTTCCATAGCGTTCCTCTGTCTGAAAATTCCTGTGGTGCGTTTTGTGGTAATAGGATTTCTGTATGTGCTATTCCGCCTTTTCTTGTAAAGTCATGGACTATGCCGTCATATTCATTTTTTATCTTTTCGCCACTTCGATAAGAAGCTGCTGCAACCGCACTTTTGCCTTTGCCTCTTGAGATAATCTTTATACTAAGATGATATATCGCCATAGCTAAAACCTCCTCTCTTTTTCTGATGTGGATACAGTGGCGATGGATAAGACTTACTAAAAAAATCGGATTGTTTTTTATCCGGTTTCTTTTGGTAAGTACACAAGGGGTAGGAAATTTATTTCCGTAGGGGAGTGTAGCTCCCCTGTATCAGCTTTAGCTGATATGCTCTCTGCAAGAGCCTTCGGAGAACGCACACACCCTTTAGGGTGTATAAGTGCGCTCTTGTAAACAAGGGACTACTGCTCTGTTTCCGTTACTTTCTCTTGTTTTTCTATGTTTTCTTCTTCCGTTTTTTCTCTTTTCTCCATGATTTTTAGGATTTTTTCATTTATTGCTTCTTTGATATTTGGGAATGTAATTAGCTGATAAAATTCATCTTTGGTAAAATCCTTGCTTTCGTTAAAGATACTTTCAAAAACTGCTCCTTTTTCATAAAGCCTTTTATCTCTTTTCTTTCGTTCTTCCTGTTTCTGCTGACTGATGAGTTTTTTTCTTTTGTTTTGTAACTGCTTAATTTCCTCTTCTGCCATTAAGATTTTTTCATCTATATTTTTCATTTTCTGTTCTCCTTTCTGATTTTTAGTAAAGAAAAAACAGTAAACCGATTTGATTTACTGTTTCGTGAACTGCTATGTTATAGCTTGTATTTAATTGTTTTACTTCGACAAACTGCAATTTGTCTGTCTCAAAACAATTCGTTTATCATTGTCACAAATAAATCCGGTTTCAGTAAAACAAGACCTGCATGCCCCAGTTTAGGCAAAACCTTGAATTCTGTTTGCGGAAAATGCTGATTCATGTAGGCGATATCAAGTTTTCGCTCCTTTTCTTCGCCATCGGCATACCAGTAATGCATTTGCGTATCGACCTTCGGAATGGGCTGTGGAATCTTATAGTTGTTGCATGAGTCAAAAGTTCTCCATAACGTTTTTCTACTGGAGCACTTCAAAACATCTGCAACATATTGAAGATCTTCCTTCGAATATTCATCGGTAGCAAAAGCCTTCTCAAGCAAGCGCACTCCACCTGTCCTGCCCAGCATCACCATGAGATAGTCTCTCAAGGCGATAAAGCGTGTGACAAGCCATGGTAGCTGATATGGTGTAATGCCTCCGTCCATAATGCAGTGTCTGATTGGAATAAGTTGTCCAAGCGTTACCATTAAAGCAACGGAGCCGCCCATCGAGCACCCATATACTGCATACAATTCGGCAATCTCTTCAGCCTGAAGCCACTCATTCAATTCGGCAGCGATCTTCTCAATGCTTGTAAAGTCACTTTCATCCTCAGAATCATATCCGGGAAGAGCCGGGATAATCAGATGATATTTGTTTTTGAGAAGCGGAATTAAATGTTCAAAATAATCCCATCTTACAACAGAAGGATGTATCAGCAGAATTGCTTGTTCATTACCTTTTCCAAATTCATGTATATTCATTAGTCTAATCCATCCTGTGTACAAATTCTAATTTTTCTCTCTAAATAATTAACAATGTTATACCATTTTTAAGCCATTTTTTCTATATCGGCTTTTTGTGGTACTTGACAGTTGCCTATAAAGTTAAAATACACATCAACTTGTTGTTTTCTATCTTTTCCTTTTCTTCCCCCTGTGGCTTCATGGACTACAACTTTTTCTATATACTCATTTATCATTGGGACTGTCAGTTCTTCAATATCGGTATATTTTTCTATCATCTTTAGGAATTTATCGGTGTCAACTTTTCTCTGATGATAGCTTTCTATTTCATCTTCAAAATACTGTATTTGCTTTTCTAATTCTTGTTGCTCCGTGTCATAGATATTAAATAATCTATCAAAGTGTTTTGCGGGAATTTTTCCAAGTGCATGGTCTTCATATAGCTTTGTAATAAGGGTTGTTAGTTCTTCATTTCTTGAAGATAATTTTTCTAATTTCGTTTTATCATCTTGATACTTTTCTTCCCTTTTTTCATCGGATAATTTGTTCATCACTTTTAGAAATTCTTGCTTTTCTTCTTTTGCAAAATCTGTGATTTCTTTGATTGATTTTAGGAGAATTTCATTCACTGTTTTTACCTTGATGTAGTGCATACTGCAAGAGCCTTTTCTGTGTCTGTAATGTTGACATACAAAGCAATAATCACAATCATATTTCTTTTCTTTATATTCTGCCGGCTCTCTGTAACTTAATTTACCTCCACAATCTGCACAGATTAAAAGTCCTGTAAAGGGGTGTGAGGTTGTTCCGTACTTTGGACTTCTTCTCACTGTTTTTCTTAACCTTTGAGCGTTATTCCATGTTTCTTCGTCAATGATGGCTTTATGGGTGTTTTTGAAGATAATGAGTTCATCTTCTTTTGCCTTTCTGCGTTTCTTAGTTTTGTAATCAAGGCATATTGTTTTACCAAGTACAGTATGACCCATATATTCTCTTTTTTCTAAGATATAACCTACTGTGGTCGGTGTCCAAAAATACGGGTCTTCTATTCCTCTTTTCTTTGAGCTATGGTTATTTTCGGGGTAATGTATTTGGGCATAGGCTGACGGAATAAGGACTTTATCTTTGGTTAATATGTCTGCTATATGTGTTACTCCATATCCCTCTATTACAAGCCTGTAAATGCGTTTTACGACCTTTGCACTCTCTTTATCGACAAGTAACTCCTGTTTGTTCTTAGGATTTCTATAATAGCCGTATGGAACGCTTGGTGATACTCTTTTACCCTCTTCCATTCTTGCTCTAAAGATGGATTGTATTTTTCTTGAGGTATCTCTTGCATACCATTCATTCATAATATTTAGAAATGGGGTAAAGTCGCTTTCTGCTTGTTTTTCGCTATCTATTCCGTTATTGATGGCGATAAACCTTACTCCCTTTTCTTTGAAAAGTATTTCGGTGTAAAAGCCTACTTTAAGGTAATCTCTGCCAAACCTACTCATATCTTTTACTATCACAGTAGATACTTTGTTTTCTTCTACTGCTTTTATCATTTTCTGAAATCCCTCTCTATCAAAGGTTGTTCCGCTTACTCCATCATCGGTATAGTGATAGATATTTACAAAGCCGTTTCTTTTCGCATAACTTTCAAGTAGTTGCTTTTGATTAGTGATGGAATTGCTTTCTCCCTGCATTTCATCATCTCGACTTAAACGCTCATAAAGGGCTGTTTGTCCTGTTCTTTTTGTATTTGACATGAGAATTACCTCCTTTCCAAGTTTTTTATTTTCTCTGTCCCTAAGAGGTTAATCCTTTAGGATCTGTTACGCAATATGACGAGTGCATTTGCATTAGGTTTGGCTTTACATAAAATCTTGTCTTTCCGGAGCCTGAACCACCAATAACAAGTACATTTTTATTTCTTGCATACTTTGGATTTGCTGGTCTGCCATTCATGGTTAATCGCTCAGTTTGAGTAAGCAAGATATTGTTTTGGAATTTTCCATCCATATACGGCTCTATATCTTTTCTTGTTCCCCATGAAGCGGTTCGTCAAGTACCTTTTTATATATATGGATGCTTTTTCTATAAGGCTTTTTTCTTTTGGGCAGAGAAAAACAGTAAACCTTTTTTGATTTACTGTTTTCGTGTTAGCTTTTATTAAATTGTTGGTTTAGCAAGCTGAAAATATCCTACTTGCAATACTCTTTTATTTTATAAGCATATTCAGTCAAAATATTCTTTGAATAAATTTTTTCATTTCTTGAATTTCTAACTTCTTTCCAAAGAATGGAAGCTACTTTTAATTTATTTGAATAGTTGCAACTATTTTCATCTGCACAGAAATCCTTTAAAAATTGATTCCATTGACAAACCGAATTATCATACTTGGCATAATCCGATTTTCCATAATAAACTTTCAGCATATCTTGAATTGTAAAACTCAAATCATTTTCGCTTTTTACTTTTCTCCAAGCAGTAGCCATATCAGCAGTAAATTTAAATGGTGAAACATCTGTTAAAATTGAGAAATATTCTCTAAATTGTGTGTTAAATGAGAACCCACATTCAAGTAATGGCATATCTAAGGTAATAGTTTCCACTTTTTTCTTTTCATTTTTTATTGATGACTTTTTAATCAAATTACCCTTAAAGTACTGCTCAATAATATCATTCAGTTCCTGTTTTGTCCCTCTATATTCAAGTCCTAATGACTTACATATCTGTGAAAGTTCATCACGGTACCAATAGTATTTATTAAACTCATCAAAGGATGCGATTTTATCAAACTCAGGTCTACTCTCTATCAAAAAAAACACCTCCTTAAAAACAGTTTAGATTTTCATCTTAAAATAATGGTGTTTCACTCTCTTTATAAGGATTGTAGTTATTGCAATTACAGCCAAACTCTTTTAATGCTTTTATCTTATTATCGGCTGTCCAAACAATCAAAGAAATACCGTCAAATTCTTCAACTTTCCCCTCATTCATTTTATTTTTGAAGTGCCATTCTACAATAGTTTGATTATCCTTATGAAAAAATTGCTTTATATCCCACGCAAGCACTATTCCTCTTGTATTCCACTCGTTAAACCAGTGCTTTACTGTTTGACGGTTTTCATACTTAGGACACCAACTCTCAATATAAATTACATCATCAGAAAAAATTTCATCTATCCCTAAGTCTTGTTGTGTAAGCCACATATCAAACCATAAGCGAATGATTTTCTCTCTTTCATTCATAAATTTAAGCACCTCCAAAATCAAATAATTATTTATAATTATACCATTTTTTCGCTTAGTTTTATAGGTCTAACTCGTTCCGCTTTACCTGTAATAGTTGCTTTTCTTGTCCCTGTATCTGCTCTATACAGGTTTTAACTTTTTCTGCCTGTTCTACTTCTTCTCTTATCTCTAATATTTGATTGTAAAGGCTCTTTTTCTCTTTCTTCAAAGTGGTAACTTCTGTTTCCCATTTACTGATGGCTAAGTTCTTACTTTCTCCTAAATGCTCTTTCAAATATTTCTTGGCACTCTCAAATAAAATAAGTTCTGCTGTATGCTCGTTATAAAAATCTTCCTGTTTACTTTTCTTTAATTTTGCATAGACTTTGTAGGTGTCTTTATTCTTCAAATATTTTTCTGACTGGTCGATGAGTTGTGTTTTTTCATCAATCTTTTTCTCGGTATCTTTTAAGACTCTTGTGGTCTTGTAATTCTTATCTCGTAAATTAGTAATGCTTTCTTTTAATTGATTGATACTTGTAATGTTTTTCTCTTTGAGTAACTGATAACTTTCAATATATTTCTCTAAATCTGCATTATTCTTATCTGCATTTTTATGGATAAGATTTTCAAAGATGAATAACAGGTTATCTTTGGGTGGGAGGGTGGATTTTGTATTTTCTTTTTCTGTTTTTTCTTCTTTTCCAATTCCTCTTATCCAATTTAGTAATGCCTTTATTCTTCTTGAGATTTCTCTTAAAATCATATTTTGATGTTTGATTTCTCGGTTGATATTTCCTCTGTCTGTGGCTATGCCTTTCTTCTCCATTTGGGTTGCTGATGCTCCTAAATGAATGGTAGGTATTTGCTCTATGCCTTGTCTTTGATAAGAGCGGTGATCCACTTTGTCTTGTATGCTGTTTTCTTCAAGATATTTGTTTGTAATGTCTGCCCATGCTTTTCGCCATTCTTCTGCTTTGTATTGCTCATTCCAATCTGTTGTATTTATCTTTCTTGTTTTGTAATTGCCATTTCTAAGTTTTACTTTCTCGCCATTTTCATCAAGGATATATTCCTTTTTTGATTTTGCTCCCCATGTTTTATCTTCGTTTAATGGTCGCATGGTTAGTAAGATATGAGCGTGTGGGTTTCCGTCATTTTTATCGTGTAGGGCAATATCGGCACACATACCGACTTTCACAAAATTTTCTTTTACATACTCTCTTACAAGTTCTATCTGTTTTTCTCGGTCTAACTCTTTGGGTAAGGCAATTTCTATTTCTCTCGCAAGCTGTGAGTTTTTGCTTTTTTCTATTTTCTCGACACTGTTCCATAGTGTTCCTCTATCTAAAAATTCTTGTGGTGCGTTTTGCGGTAAAAGAATTTCAGTATGGGCTATTCCGCCCTTTCTTGTAAAGTCGTGGACTACTCCGTCATACTCGTTTTTTATATTTTCGCCACTTCGATACGCAGAAGCTGCTACTGCACTTTTGCCTTTGCCTCTTGAGATAATCTTTATGCAAAGATGATATATCGCCATAAGAAAAAACCTCCTTTCATTTTTCGATATGGTTATGGTGGCGATAGATAAGACTTCCTAAAAAAATCGGATAGCTTTTTATCCGATTTCTTTTGGGAAGTACACAAGGGGTAGGAAATTTATTTCCGTAGGGGAGTGTAACTCCCCTGTATCAGCGTTAGCTGATATGCCCTCTGCTAAGAGCCTTCGGAGAACGCACGCACCTGTTAAGGTGTATATGTGCGCCCTTGTAAACAAGGGACTATTCCTCGATGTCCGTTACAATCTCTTGGTTTTCTATATTTTTACTTTCTGTTTCTTCTCTGCTTTCAATGATTTTTAGTATTTTAAGATTGGCTTCTTCTTTACGAATTAGAGATGTGATGAGCTGATAAAATTCATCTTTGGTTAAATCCTTGCTTTCGGTAAAGATACTTTCAAAGACTGCCCCTTTTTCATATATCCTTTTATCTCTCTTTTTTCGTTCTTCCTGTTTCTGCTGACTGATGAGCTTTTTCCTTTTGTTTTGTAACTGCTTGATTTCTTCATCTGCCATTAAGATTTTTTCTTCAATGTTTTTCATTTTCTCGTTTCCTCCCTTTCTAATTTTGAGTAAAGAAAAACAGTAAACCTTTTTTGATTTACTGTTCCTGTGGTAATTTTTATTAAATTGTTAGTTCTACAAACTGAGATTTAACGATCCGAATTTATCCACTGATGCAGTTCTTCCGATACACGCGCATCAACATCAATTCGCGCCTGCTTACATTCTTTCGGATATTGCTTTGCCTCTTGAAAACACATACCGATAAACAGGCCGGAACCCACGGGAAGAATCCCTGTGAGCATGGTCTGCGGAAACATAAAATGCGTTCCATGTTCATAGGTCATGAGAACTACGCTGTTATCCGCCTTCTTTTCTTTCAGTCTGTCACCCATTCTGCGAATGTATTTGCAAGTATCCCAGAGCACGTCATCCTCCGCCCCGATCAGCAGAATGCGGCCTTTTATGTTTTCAACTTTAATTTTTTCTTCTTCCTGCAGAGGATGCCTTTTCTCCGATTCATCAAACATATCGCGGCTGGCAACCATTGCCCCACGCCGTTTGGATTCTTCAGAAATCTTCTGCCAGTATTCCGGGTGCCGGTACGCGTAGGGCAGGTACGGGAGCGGCTCGCCATGATACGAAACGGAGGACTCCCCATCCCCGGGCCGCTCATGGGCGCCGTCCTTTCCGTCCTGATAAAAGCCCTCCATCAAAAAATCAGAGGGAGAAACGGCAATGGTCAGCGTGATTTCCGGAAAGTAAGACGCCGCGACAAGCGCAAGCATCCCAGTTGTTGATGCACCCATAATCCCAATTTTTTCATTGCCCATCGTTTTAAGAAAAGCAATCGCTTTCTCGAAGCGTTCGAGCGGATAGTTATGGTGGCCGTAATCCTTCTTTGCCGGAGACATGGTAAGTACATTCAGTCCTCTTTTTTGCAGCCATTTAACGCCGCCCTTTGCCATTAAATCTTTTGTATCATCTCCGAGCATGGCGATGATACCGCACTTGCCGCCATTCGGATTCGGCCAGTATACGCCGTTATAGCCATCTTTCTCTATTGTTTTGATTTCTTTTTTCACATCTCACATCTCCTCTGAAAATTCTAATTCGTTTATCTATATTGACTAATATTATAGCATTTTTTTCGATATTTTTCTACTGTCATATTTCTCTACTCACTACTATTTACCCTTTGAATGTATAACTTTGAACATTTTATCTTGAAATGTTTCTTTACTATTTTTATCAAAATATATCTCTGTTATAAAGGTCTTTCCATTTATCTTCTTTGTAAGAATACCATCTGGCTTTTGGAGTTTTGGTTGTTCTTCTGTCTGTATTTCTTTCATATCTGTTTTCTCATTTTCTGCCATTTAGTTCCTCCTTTCTACTTGCACAAAAAAAGATTTCCTGTACTTAGGAAACCTCTTTTGCGATTGGTTGATATTTGGTTTTAGGTTGTTGCTTGTAACTTCTTTTTTGCCCTGTATTCTCTTGCTTTTAATTTTTCATACTCTCGGCACTTTTCAAGGTTTTTGGCTCGGTATTCTTTGTAATATGCCCTACGATATGCTCTGGCTTTTTCTTTCTTTGCTTCTTCTATTTCTTCCCTCATTTGTAGCATTTCTTCTTTTGTCGGCTCTATCTGTTTTGTAAGTTCATTTTCAAATTTTCCGATATAGTTAAAATAAATCTCTATTCGCTGAACAACATATTTTGCTCTTTTTATATCTCTTTCATGTACTATGATTTTACTGATAAACTCATTGATAATGGTGGGGGTAAGTTCTTCAAAGTTGGAATAGCTTTCTGCAAGTCTGATAAATCTCTTTGCTCTTTTGTTTGCATTTTCACATTCGGATAAGCGTTCTTTGATTTCTTCTTTTTCTTCTTTTAAGGTGTAATATTCTTCTGCATACTTTCTTGATAACTGTTCATAGCGTTCTGTATCCATATTTCCAAGTGCATTATCTTCATAGAGCTTATTCATCACTCTTTCTATCTGTTCCATTCGGTCTGTGATTTGTGGCATACGCTTTTGGTTCTTCTTGACTTCTTCGGTCTGTTCTTTATACAGACTTTTCTTTACAAGTTTCTCAAATTCTGCTTTGTTTTCCAAAGAATACTGTGCTATCTTTCGCAAGACTTCTGCAATATTTTCCATGACTTCATCTACATCAATGCGATGTGGGGAGTTGCATTTAGGGTGCTTTGCTTTTCCTTTGGCATATTCACTGCAATAGGTTACATGCTGTACTTTTCCGTTTTTGTGTATGGTGCGAATGTGCATTTTAGTTCCACAATCTTTACAGTACATCAAACCTGATAGTGCGTGAATTTCTCCGTCTCCGTTTGGTCTTTTGACAGGTGCGTTTTTTAGCATACGCTCTACATTTTCAAAGGTAGTTCTATCTATTATCGGCTCATGGACATTTTCTGTTATTTGCCATTTGCTTTTATCTACATAATGGTTTCTCTTATCTCTGTAATGCTTTTCGGTTTTGAAGTTGACTACATCGCCACAATACTCCTGTCTTTTCAGTATGCGTGTTAGGGTTGCTTTGTTCCAGTTATATCTGTTTTCCTCATTGAGAGGTTTGCTTTTGGCTGTTCCTCTGTCTTGTTGTTTCATATAAAAGGCTGGGGTTAGTATTTCTTTTTCTTTCAGATAAACGGCTATCTGATTTCTGTTTTTCCCCTCCATAAATAGCCTAAAAATGAGTTTTACAACTTCGGCAGCTTCTCTATCGACTATCCAATAATCTTTGTTGTTAGGGTCTTTTATATAGCCGTATGGAGCTTCTGTTGCGACAGGCTTTCCGTTTGCTCCTTTGGTCTTAATTCCTGTTTTTACTTTCTTGCTGATGTCTCTTGCATACCACTCTGACATGATGTTGATAAAGGGGGCAAATTCCAATGTGTTTTGGTCAATACTGTCTATACCGTTATTGATGGCGATAAAGCGTACATTGTTTCTTCTAAATATCTCCATTGCATTACCGACTTGAAGATAATCTCTTCCCCATCTCGTCATATCTTTCATGATGACAATTCCGATTTTGCCTTGCTCTACATCGCTTATCATCTGTGTATAAGCTGAACGGTCAAAGAACCTACCGCTTTCATCATCGTCGATATAGTGGCGAATGTTTATCAGCTTTTTATCTCTTGCATACCTTTCTAAAAATGCTTTTTGATTGACAATACTATTACTCTCGCCACCATCTCTATCTTCATCACCAACTGAAAGGCGGGAGTATAGTGCTGTGATTTTATTGTGATATTCTATCATGGCATTATCCTCCTTTTTTGTGTCTATATATCACTCCTGTTCAGTTAATATTATGCAACCCATCGTGCTGAACCATACTCTTTCCCCTGTCGGAACTTTTTTGCATTTTTACCTTTGGTATAGACAATAAATTTAATTAAAGCCGCCACTCCCACGCCCATTAAAACATCAGTCGGATGAATACTTGGAATAAAGCTCATGGTGTTAAGTTCCAATATTCCTTGGAAAATTTTGTCTATTACATCGCCACCCGTATATGCTCTTACATGGTGAGAGAAGATGTTGCAAATATATAAAAATGCAAGATAGGGAATGTTCTGCTTTAGAAACTTTGCCTTATCTTGCACTTTGAATAAGCCTTTGATGTCTTTTAATATCTTATCTATCATAGGCTCTGCTCCTTTTGTTTATTCTTGACTTTATCTTTAGAAATAGTATTCTTTGCCATCTCTTTGAATTTCTCTATGTTCTCATGAATTGACTCCTTATTTTTCTCTTTCTTCTCAATATTTGAAAGCACTTTTTGAAAAGCTTTATTCATAACTTTTGTATCTTTTGCTTGGAAAAATACCGAATGTGTACCTGTTTCCTTATCTTTCATCACTGAGAATTTAACACCATGTTTATTCAATTCTTTTTTTAGTTCTTTTAATTCACCATCTTTAACATTGATTTCTTCAAGCTGACCTTTCTTAACCATATCTTTTAGTTTGATTTCATTTCCCTCAGCCTTGATAAGTTTATCTAAGCCACCATGTTGTTTAGATCTCTGTTGTAACTTCTTTACCTGGCTTAAGATTTCTTGGTAGGTTGCCTTTAAGACATTCACTTCAATATTAACTACTCTATTAGAAATTTCTTCATTTATCATTAGTAACCTCCTTCCCTCATATCATAACTAACAAGTGCTGTATAATAGGCATCCATATTGCTTGGGGCATTATATGCTGCCGTTAAGATAAATGCTCTTACATTTCTTATTTTTGATTCGTTCTCTGATAAAGCATTTACAAGATACTCCATATGCGAAGAATCTAATTCTCTAAATCTCTCTTGAACAACATATGCTGGTAATTTTGTTTGATTTATTGTGACTGTATCTTCCGCATTTAATACCATAACATCAGCTAAAACTTTAATTATTTCATCAAAGGTTTTAGCAATAATCTTATTGCCCAGTTTCATATGTTCGTTGTATCCTGTGCTTTCTCTTAATTCTTCTAAACAAGATTTATATGATTTTATTTGTTTACGTCCTTCCTCCATTCTGTCCCCTGAATAAAACAGATCTCTTTCATAGATGGGTAGGTGGGAGGAATTCTCTGTAGAAATATCTGAAGTAATCTTTGATGAATTATTTGTAGTAATCTCTGGTAATGGTTCATGCAAGTTGCCATAATGCACTGGTAGATTTTCATCAAATGCATCGGTGCTAATTGCCTCATTGCATTGATTGATTTTGCCCTCTTCCATTGGTGCATTTTGCCCTAATGCATTAGACATAGCTCTTTTACTTACTTGTTCTAATATTTTTCTTTCTTCCTCTTGTTTTCTTTGATTTAGTTCAAGATAAAGTTCTTCTAATTTCTTGTCATTTATTGTGTACCACTTCGTTTTGTCTCTAGGATCTTTATTATAATTACCGACTAAAAGATAGCCCGCTTTTTCAAGCTTAGAAAAAGTTCGTTTCACTGTATCAACACTTAAATAGTCGAAATCTTTTTCTTGCCATGCTCGTATTGAGTTATATGTCCAATACTTGCCATCATGATAATTGTTGCCAGACTTCTTATTTATTTCAATCCAGTAATTTATTTGTTGAAGCACAAGAGCTTCATTTAAACCTAGTTCTCTGGCTAATGCTTTATTTGCCAGTATTGGTTGTTCATCAAATAAATACATACTCATATCATCGCCTCCTTTCTCTTAAATTTAGGCATAGAAAAAGACGATAGATTTATATTCCATCGTCTTAACTCTCTTATATTTCCTTTAATGGATCTTTTGCTACTTCAAGGTATGCTGTAATCCACAGTGCAATTTTAGGTAGCCCATAAGGACTGATCAAGAATGACAGTAGTAATGCTGCTATTCCTGTTGCCATATCTTTTTGTATAAAGCAAGCTACTGCTCCTATAAATACTAGAAAAGATATTATACCTAAAATCATTCCACTAACTTTTATAATAAATTTTAGAAAAGCAATTAGTATCGACAAGAGCAATATTATTGGAAATAAGATAATTTTCAATGCCCATCTCATAACACACCTCTCTACTTCTTTGACTTATCCTCTAAACTCTTAATTCCTGTATTGTTCAACTTCTCAATTGACATCAGCTGAGTTCTGGCAAGCTTTCTAAGTTCTATCATTCTTTCTTTTTGTTCCATACCTTTACCGATAAGAACCGCATTATAGCTTTCCATATTTGCAAGTACAAGTAACTCATTCAAACTTGCATAATCTCTCATGTTACCCTTTAAGTCAGGATTTTCTTCACGCCACTGTTTAGCTCTTTTATTAAATAATGCAACATTGAGCATATCTGCTTCACTTGCGTATTTATAAGATAACTGTTCGCTAGTAAGATCCTTTAAGAGGTATTCTTTGATTGCATTCGTATGGATTTTGTAGTTGATTTTTGAAATTTCTCTATTCAGATTCCATCCCAGTGACAATCTTGAATTTTCATCTGATTTAAGTCTCTTATAATCTTGAATAATGTAAAGCTTAAATTCTGGTGAAATCCATGAAGCAAATTCCATTGCTATATCGCTATGAGCAAATGTGCCTCCATATCGTCCTGACTTAGAAACAATGCCTATCGCATTTGTCTTTTCAATCCATTTTTGTGGTGATAGTGTAAATGCGTTACTACCTGCTTCATTTCTAAACCTATCGAATTCGATAGGTTTAAAATCAGGATTATGCATTGATTCCCATAAACCTAAAAATTGAATATTATCTTTGCTTCTCAACCAGTTATTAATAACTATAAATGGTTCATCACTTTTATATCTAGCAATATCCGTTAGACTTATATAGTCGTTTTTAAAGTCTTCAGTATAAATTTGAATAGCAAAACCTTTTGCTTCAATCGTCTCTTTTTTCGCCTTAGACATACGAGTTCCTCCTTTATGCTGATGTACTGTTTACAACATTTATTATCGTAATAACTGCTCTAAACAGCACACCAACTATTCATTTTTTTGATTTTAAACTTTGGTAGAAGCTCTAAAACCCTTGTATTTACTTGACTATTTGCCTGTGTCATTATTATGACACGAAACCCGCATGCAGGATCGTAAATTTTGTTGATTTTATTTTTCTCATCTTTTCCAAGCATGACAATTTTAGCCAATAGTTTAGAAACACTTTGCGGTGTGAAAAATTCTCCACCCGATTTACCAGCATTAGAAGCATAATTGGAAATTAAATACTCATAAGCATCACCAAACAAGTCAATTTTATTATCTTCAAAACTACCAAAATTAAGCTCCGCAATTCCTTTTAATACATCTGCTAAACGCTGATTTCTTTCTTTTACAGTATTTCCCAAGCGATTACTAGTTGTATCAATGTCGTCAAAGAGCCCTTTGATGTCTCTCTCACTAGCATAGCCTACTGCGCTAGCTTCAATCGCATCAAAAATTGCCTTCAAATCGGTATTAAGGTCTTCATTTGTATTTGCTTTCTCAACCACATTTGAAAACAACTGACTAGGCATGATAAAGTACCCTTTTGTTTTAATGGCATCGTCTTTGATTTCAGGAGTGAGCTGCTCTTCCGGGAAAGACGCATAATCCACATCAGGATCTCCAGCTTCAATATAATTTTGAAAGTTTTCGCTAATAAATCGATAAAATAGAATTCCTAAAACATATTGTTTAAAATCCCAACCGTCTACTGCCCCTCGAACATCGTCTGCTATTTTCCAAATTTTTGAATGAAGTTCCTGGCGTTGTTGTTCTTCTGTCATAATAAATACCTCAGTTTTTAATCCTCTCTATTATATCAAATTTTAGGCATAAAGAAAGAGAGCAAGGCTCTCTTATTTATCCTATATACCCCAACTTACCGCGGAAATCATCTAGGTTTTGATAGCCTTTGGCTACCATGATTTCCTCTAATTCCTTAGTAATGCGCTCAAAGGCAGCCACACCTTCCTTATGCAGGGTCGTTCCGACCTGCACCATGCTGGCACCGCAGAGAATATGCTCAAAAGCATCGCGCCCTGTCAGCACACCGCCCGTTCCGATGATTTGGATTTCAGGCTTCAAACGTTGGTAAAAAGCATGCACATTGGCAAGCGCTGTCGGCTTGACATACTGGCCGCCAATTCCACCAAAGCCATTCTTAGGGCGAATGACTACCGTCTCATCCTCAATATAAAGCCCATTACCAATAGAATTGATGCAGTTGACAAAGCGAAGCGGGAATTGATTGAAAATCGCTGCCGCTTGGTCAAAATGCACAATATCAAAATAAGGCGGGAGCTTGATGCCCAGAGGCTTCTTGAAATAGGCAAAAACTTCTGTCAAAATTCTCTCTGTCGTCTCAAAATCATAGGCAATTTGCGGCTTACCCGGAACATTAGGGCAGGAAAGATTGAGCTCGGTCAAGCCCTTGAAACCACTCTCTTCTACCTTATGTAAAATGGTATGCGTGTCTTCTGGCGACATACCGACCAAGGAGAGAAAGAAGGTCCGATTGGGCTCCTTTTCCTGCAAATCCAAGAGATAGTCGAGATAGTAGTCCAAGCCTTGATTAGGCAGCCCCATAGAGTTAATCGAGCCTAGGGGCACATCTTGATAGCGGGGCTCGGGATTACCAGCACGCGCTTCCAAGGTAGCCGTCTTGGTGACAAAAGTCCCAGCTGCTGAGCCTTTGACTTCATCTAGCTCGGCAATGGTCATACAGTGCACACCCGCCGCATTCATGAGGCAGTTGTCAAAAGAAAAACCAGCAATTTGTGTCTGTGTTGAGGGCATCATATTCTCCTTTTGCGATAAATAAAGATTAAACACTTTCATTCTAGCAAAAAACTCACCATGTCGCCAGTAGAAAACAGAGACGTTCGGATTTTAAAAAGGTTGAAGAAAATCTCCAACCTTATTTATTGATAATGCCAAATTCTTCATTTTTCTTCAGTTCCTGTGCTTCACGATGGTTATCGTATAGTTGAGCGAGGAAACGAACAATTTCTTTTAAAATAGAATAGGTCGGAATCGCGACAACCATTCCCATGATACCATAGATATTACTGGACAAGAGCAAGAGAACCATAATCGTGATCGGATGAACTTTCATCACTCCGCCGACAATCCGTGGGTAAAGGATGTTCCCATCAATCTGCTGAACAACGAGCATATAAACCACCGCAATCAGCATTTTTTTATAGTCAGTAAAAGCATAAGTGATAATCATCGGAATAAGCCCAATAGACGGTCCCACATAAGGAATGAGGTTTGTCAATCCTGAAAAGATAGCAAATACCAAGGCAAACTTTAGTCCAATCACACTGTAACCAATGTAAGCCAACATAAAAATAATAAAAGCATCAATGGAAATTCCGCTGATATAGCGCGCTACTGTCCGATTTAGTCGTGTCAATAATTGAGCAATCTGTAGTTTATCACGCTTTAGGATCGTCCGCTCTAGCAGGGGTAAGAGTTTTCTTCCGTCCAAGAGGAAATAAACCAGAAAAATGGGTGTCATAATCAAAATCAACACCGTATTAATGACCGCCGAAACCACATTTCCCAAACTATTGGTTACGCTATTTAAGATATTTTGAAGAATATCCACATAGGAAAGATTGAGCTGTTGAAGGGTTGATTGAATATTAAGATTTTCAAAGACCGGATTTTTAGACAGGCTGTTGACAAAATTTTGTAGCTCCACATAGAGTCCTTGACTACTGCGAATAAGGCTAGTCAACTGATTGATCAAGATTGGCAAAAGATAGACAAAAGCCAGAACAATGCCACCAATTAACAGAAAGAGTGCTAAAAAGATGCCAAAAACACGCTTGATTTTAAAATTCTTTTCTAAAAATTCTACAAAAGGATTGGTAATATAATAAAGGAAACCTGCCAACACAAAAGGAATAAGCACAGTATTTAATACACCCACAAAAGGCGATACCAAATCCCCCATTTGACGCCAAAGATAAAAAATTAAAGTTGATAGCAGAACTTCTACTGTCCAGAAAAAGAGTTTACTTTTGTTAAACATATCCCTCTCCATTCAAGTACTCTCACTAGGTCAAAACATAGACTAGCAATTTCATTTTCTTTCCCTACCCATTTTACCACAATTTTGATAGAATAGGATGAATAGAAAAAAGAAAGTAACAAAATGGAAACAATCATTTCGATGAAAGATCTAAGTTTCGTTCGGCAAGGGCAGAAAATCTTAGATCAACTGAATTGGCAGGTTAAGAGAGGGGAAACCTGGGCCATTCTGGGATTGAACGGTGCTGGAAAATCCAGCCTTTTACGTCTAATCATGGCAGAGAACTGGGCTTTTAAAGGAGACTTAACTGTTCTAGGTACCACTTTTGGAAAGGGCGATATTCCCAATTTGCGCAAAAGAATTGGCGTGGTTGGATCCTTTATTGCCGAACGATTTCCGACACGTATGCTAGCAGAAGAAATTATACTTACTGGTCGTTATAAGAGTAGCATCCTCTACCAGGCCTATGAGCCAAAAGAGTTAGAGCAAGCAAAAGACCTTTTAGCAAGACTCGGTGGCAAGCATTTGATCGGACGAGTTTACCAGAGCTTGTCCCAAGGAGAACGCCAAACTCTGCTTATCGCTCGCAGTCTCATGGACGTACCAGACCTTTTAATTTTTGACGAAGCAACCAGTGGCTTGGACCTATTTGCACGTGAAAATTTAATCACACAGGTTGAGCAAATTGTAACACAAGAACAGGCTCCAACCGTACTTTTTGTCACACACCACGCAGAAGAAATCTCTCCTGCCATCACCCATCTCCTGCTACTGAAAAACGGTAAAATCATCGCTCAAGGCCCCAGGGAAAATATCCTAATCAGATCAGTTCTGACAGATTTTTATGAACAACCTGTCCAGTTAATCCCAATCGGACAAGGTCGTTATTTTGTTCAGCCGGAGGTGAGACATGCTTAAAAAACTATCCGAAGGCCTTTTTGAATTCGGCTACTTTATCTTATTAAGCTTAGCGGCACTTGTCTTTCTTTTTTTAAGTATACAAATCCTTCTAGGGGGAACTTATATCCCCTTGCGCATTGCTGAAGGAATTGAATTTCACTCCCAAAGTGGAAGTTTCTACCTGTTTTTGCTTACTTTCTTTCTGCTCCTTCTTTTGGTGCGCCGACTTTTGAAAAAGTTCACTGAAAAGCAACTTTTCTGCGCTTTTAGCCTTTTATATCTAGTAGCTGGAGCCTATCTCATTTTAAATGTACCCAGTATGATTCGGGCAGACGCTAAACATGTTTACCTAGCTGGAATGGCTTTTAATCAAGGCGATTATTCTTCCCTAACGACAGTGGGAGCATATATGTACCGCAATCCTCACCAACTGGGGCTTTTGACCTTGGAGCGGTTCTATGCTTTTATCTATCCAGCACCACGCCTCATCTTTATCTTTAATCTAGCATTTACAATCGGAAATAACTTTCTTCTCTACAAGGTGACCGATCGGCTTTTAGGACGATCCATGGTCAACAAGTATTTGATTTTTCTATCCTTTCTCTTTCTCCCTCACTTTTTCTTTATCCTTTTTGCCTATGGCTCAACGCCGGGAATTTTCTTTGGTCTCTTTGCTCTTTATCATTTGATCAAATTAGAACAGACTTCCAACTGGAGCTCACTCTTTCTGGCCACAGTGGGAATTAGTCTGGCCTGCCTCATTCGTAATAATTATTTTATTTTTGGGTTGACCTTGATTGCTTGCCTGCTTTTGTCTCTCTTACATAAATGGCAATGGAAAAAGATTCTGGCTGTTCTCTTGATTGCCATTGGAATGGTACTTCCCAGTAAAATGCTCAACCATTACTATGAGGGACTTATCAAGCAGCCAATCGGCGAGGGGACCCCAAAAATTGCCTATATTACTATGGGGCTGCGCGATGATCCTCATCGACAAACACTGGGCGGCTGGTATGATGCTTATAACACTAAAATTCTTAAGCGAAACAAGTATGATGAGAAAAAAGCTACTCAAATGGCAACAGTCGATTTGGAAAAATTGATTATCAACTTTGTTCAGAAGCCTGATTATGCCGTTAAGTTTTTCTATGAAAAGATCAAATCTACTTGGACCGAGCCAACCTTTCAATCCATCTGGACAGGCCCGCAGCTAGAGCGCAGACAAAAGACTCAGACCAAAGTTCTTCAGTCTATTTACGAGGAAAAGACTGGTTATCATATTCTTAATCAGTTCGGTATGGTCTATTTAGCAACAATCTATCTCTTAGTCTTTGCCTTTATCCTTCACCGCCTTGTCTGGTCCCGTGAGGGCTTACGCCCTTTCAGTCTTTATCCCTACATCTTCTTTTTAGGTGGTTTTGTTTTTCATATCTTTTGGGAAACCAAAAGTCAGTATGTCTATATTTATATTCTGCTCCTTTTACCCGTTGCAGCACGCGCCCTCAACTGGATGGGAGAATGGTTAGATAAACGAAAACTACTCTGATATTTAAGTAAAAACAGCAACCCAAAAGGGTTGCATTTTTATCTTCCTCTAGCATAATTGAGCATATCATAAGGCAGGGTATTGGCTTTTTCTTTTAGGGAATAATTTTCCAGATTGTTCACATTTTGGCGCAAGTGTTTGGCATAATGAGCCGAAATCAGCTTTTCTTTTTCGTACTCAAAGATGAGCTTGCGCTCCAGATAATAACCATACATCATCTCATCAATATTATTGGGTTTGAGCCGCATGATTACCCGATCGATGAAAGCACCGCTTCCGATAATCGCTGTTTCACGAATTCTAGATTCCTGTAGAAAATCAATCATTGAAGTCTGGTAGACCCCTTTTAGATTTTCCAAACTATCCATCATCACTTCTGTATTGGCTAGGTAGAGCTCGGCGATTGCTTCTGCATCTTCTCGAGTCATTCGTGGACTTCCTGTTTTAAGCCAAGTACGCAAGCTAGAGCCCAAGGTCAATAATTGGTACATCATCAGGCGTAGCAGGCGAAAACCTACTAAGAACACATAAGTCAGGCGGGAAGCAAAATTCCGATTGATCCGTTTTTCCATACCACGAAGATAACGCTGGTAAACACGATAGGCTTGGGGGCTGATTTTCTCTTCTTCTGCCGCCTGCTCTAAACCGTCATTTTCAATACTGAGAACCAGCATCTGTAACTCCGCCCAGTCACGCTGAGAGTCGCTAGATTCTTGTTCGATGATTAGCTGCGCAATCCGACCGTGATAATTGTCAATGGCCGCGTAGAGCGAGCCTTTTGCGCGCGTGTGGGGCAATTCTGCCTCTAAACTTGTCACAACGTCATTTAAAATAGCAATATGCATGAGTGTTTCGGATTTTTCTTCCCGACTTTGAGATAACTTAGGTAAAACAAGGATACCCGTCAAAAAACTAAGCAAGGTCACTCCAGCCACTAAAAACAAAAGCAAGGGATAACTTTCCTTAACCGTCGTCGGTAGCAGCAAGACCGTCGCAATCGACACCGTCCCTTTGACCCCAGAGAAGGTCAAGGTCAAAATATCGTTGAGATAGGTTTTGCCCATTTTTTTCTTGAGTTTCCATGCCCGATAGCCATAAAAAGCAAAAATCATGAGAAAACGAATAGCGAAAAGAACCAGAGTCAAAACAAGACAGACCAGCAACATGAGGAAATTATCGTAGAGCGGACTTTTGACAATTGGCTCGACAATATTGACCAACTCTACTCCCAAAAGCAGGAAGACTGAGCCATTGAGCATGAAAGTGACAGTCCGCCAGACTGTTTCTGTCACTGTGTCCACCTGCGCTTCCAGAAGGGTGATTTTCTTGAAACGACTGGCCTTGAGAATGCCTGCTACCACGACCGCAATAATTCCTGAAACGTGGATTTCCTCTGCTAAGAAAAAGGTCATCAAAGGCAGGCTCAGCTCTAGAAGCAGTTCGCTCGCTATATCAGAAGCCTTGACACTGAGTAAGAAATTGTGCAGGCCACGATTGACCAAAGCGGTCAGTAGACCGATGACAATCCCTCCCAAAATGGATAAAACTAAGGATGAACTCGCTTGGGATAAAGAAAAGGCGCCTGTGGTTAATGCTGCTACGGCTACCTGAAAAGCGACCAAGCCACTGGCATCATTGAGCAAACCTTCCCCTTTGAGAATATTTTCAATCCGCTTGGGAAAGGAGAAACGCTCCGATAAAGACGAAAAGGCAACTAAATCCGTCGGCCCAAGTGCCGCTCCGACTGCTAAGCAGGCCGCCAAAGGAAGACCGACCAACATGGCTTGTGCGACACGACCTAGCGCCAAGGTGGAAACAAAAATCACAGGGAAAATCAAAAAGATGATGATCCGCCAGTGTTTGAGAATGCTGGTAATATCGCTCTCTTCAGCCTCACGAAAAAGGAGGGGACCGATGATTAAAGCGAGAAAAATCTCTGTGTCAATCCGAATAGAGCCCGTTTCTAATAACAAGCCTAAACCCATTCCCAGCAAAATCTGAATGAGTGGGACTGGAATCCGAGGAGCTAATTTATTGATTGCATTTGAGATAATCAAGCAAAATAAAAATGTCAGAATAAAAAGAAGTAATTCCAAAGGTTCCTCCCTTCTATCTAGCCTCGCCTACGGCACTGCTCAAAGAGGGATTTTTGAACCATGATTTTCTCGTCAATCTTGCTGCAATCACGATGTTCAATCTGTTTATGACAACGTTCCATTTCTAGGCTGACAAGTTTTTTCTTGATTTTCTGCATTTTTTTATCGGAAAATCGGTTCAGATCAGTAGCAAACTGACCCTCCCTAACCGATTCGATGTATTTGCTGCGCATTCCTGCTAATTTTTCTTGTAAATATTGCTTGTCCATAAGATGTGAGAGCGTTAAAAAAACGACAGAAAATTAGGATATTCGACGAAGGAGCCATGCTCCTAGGAGAATATATAGCGCAGTAGCTGATTGGCTAGAATGCTTCTAACCTAATCAGCCTTGCGGGGGTCTCACTACAAAATTGTTTTACAATTTTTGTTCGGCCGCCTATTTTCCGAGTTTTTAGCTCGAACTCAATTCCTTTCTAAAGATGTGAGAGCCTTAGCTCATTCCTTTTCTTTCTTCAGTTTTTCAATCATAATTAAAAATGGAGGGCGATTGATTTGGTTGATGTTCTGAGTTTTTAGCTCGAACTCAATTTCTTTCTAAAGATGTGAGAGCCTTAGCTCATTCCTTTTCTTTCTTCAATTTTTCAATCATAATTAAAAATGGGGGGCGATTGATTTGGTTGATGTTCTGGTAAAGTGCCACGGTGAATTCCTGCTGAGGCAGAGATTTGACAAAATCCAGTACCGCATCTTTCTCTTCTTGACCGCCCTCATGCCCATAGTATACCATGACCGCAATCCGACCGCCAAATGATAAGGCTTGACAAAGTTTGTCTAGAGCCATGAGGGTCGTTTCGGGCAGGGTAATGACTGATTTGTCTGCCGCAGGTAAATAGCCCAGATTAAAAATAGCTGCACGGACGGGCTCGGTCACATACTGATCTACCTGCTCATGCCCGTCTAATATCAAGGCAACATTGCTTATATTTTCTTTCTGTAATTGCTCTTGGGTCTTTTGCACAGCCTCTTTCTGAATATCAAAAGCATAGACTTTCTTAGCCAATTTTGCCAAAAATAGCGTATCATGCCCGTTGCCCATGGTGGCGTCAACAGCGACCGCCTCCTTATCTAAGACTTCTGCTAGGAACTGATGAGCCATTTCTAAAGGTCTTAACATACAAACACCTGCTCTTTCGCCTTACAGCCCTGCACGCTGCCCCGCCGCCGCATTTCCTGCTCGATAGCGTTTAGCACTTCCCATTTATTGAGGCTCCACATGGGGCCAATCAGCATCTCGCGCGGCGCATCGCCCGTAATCCGATGAATGACGATATGTTCAGGAATGATTTCCAGCTGGTCGCAGACAATGTTGACATACTCTTCTTGGCTGAGCAGCCGCAGACGCCCCTCGTGGTAATCACGCTGCATGCGGGTATTGGTCATCAGGTGCAATAAATGCAGCTTAATTCCTTGAATATCATTGTCCGTCACACAACGGCGAACATTTTCCAGCATCATGTCGTGCGTTTCACCGGGTAGCCCATTGATCAAATGTGAAACAATCTCAATCTTGGGAAATTTCCGCAAACGCTTGACCGTTTCCACATAGAGCTCATAAGAATGCGCGCGGTTAATCAAATCCGATGTGGCTTCATAAGTCGTCTGCAAGCCCAGCTCCACCGTCACATGCATGCGCTCAGACAGCTCAGCCAAGTAAGCAATCGTCTCGTCGGGCAGGCAGTCAGGCCGCGTCCCGATATTGATACCGACCACACCCGACTCATTGATTGCCTGCTCATAGCGCTCACGAATGACTTCCACCCGCTCATGCGTATTGGTAAAATTTTGAAAATAAACCAGATATTTCTGAACTTCCGGCCACTTGCGGTGCATAAAATCAATCTCGTGGTAAAATTGCTCGCGAATGGGGGCGTCAGGCGCCACAATGGCATCGCCCGAGCCCGACACCGTACAAAAAGTACAGCCGCCGTGAGCAACCGTACCGTCGCGATTGGGACAGTCAAACCCCGCGTCAATCGGCACCTTAAAAGTCTTCTCCCCAAATAATTTCCGATAATAATCATTCAAAGCGTTGTAAGGTTTCATAGAATATATTATAACACACATCAGTAAAGTTAGAATAAAAAAGCCCTATAAGGCTTTTTATTTTTATGTCCTGAAGAGTTTTTCGTTTACAAAATATGCGATTATTTCTCCCACTGGCAACTTTTCATATCCACACAGCCGTTGGGTTTGAAAATCACGCCTTCTGCCCAGAGTAGGTGTTCTTGCTCCTCCCAGCTGGGGGCAAGGCGCCCTGCATGATTGACCACACGGTGGCAAGGATATTTCCCATAATTTTCTGCTTGGCTGAGCACTTTTCCGACCAGCCGAGCATTTTTGCTCCGTCCGATGAGGCGCGCGATTTGCCCATAGGTCGCAACTTTCCCTTGAGGAATATGAGCGACGACCGCTAGGACGTCAGCAACTACTTTTTTGTCAATCGTCATTTTTGCTTACTCTTAAATCGCCATTGAAAGCGCAACTTGTCGTAAAAAGGAAATTCAATATTGATGATTGCAAATCCCAAGAGCAAGCCAGCCAGCACGTCCGTCGGATAATGCACGCCCAGATAGACCCGCGATAGCAAAATGATGAAAATGAGAGATGCCAACAAGGCTTGCAACAAGAGTCTGAGCCGCTTGTTTTGAAGACGCTGCTGAACGATGATGATAAGGCTAGCCAAAATCAAGGTTGCAGCCAGCGAATGCGCACTGGGAAATGAAAAACCGTTTTCCTTAACCAGATGAATGATAGCTGGACGCTGCCTCTGATAAACAGGCTTGAGCACAAAGGGAACCAAGCCCGCCAAAACCAGATTTCCTACTAAAAGCAGGGCTTCAGCCTTCCATTTTTTATAGAGGAAAAAAGCAGCTAAAAGCAGAACCCAGACGGTCAGCACAACTGGATTAAAGACGCTGGTAAGGGCGCTTAAAATCGTTGTCAGAAGCTGGGGCAAATCTCCTCGTATCGCTGTCTGAATACTGGCGTCAAAGCCTATCAAATTTTCAGGATAAAACTTGACGACATAGCCCAAGATTACAAATAGTAAAAGGGCGAAAGAGCCCTTAGTCAAATAAGATTGTTTATTTTTCATAGTTTTTCAAAGTTGGTTTTAAGAATACATAGATGAGCCAGAAGGCAAGGGTAAAAATAGCGCCTTCTAAAAGATTAAAGGGAAGGACCATTGCAAATAAATAATTGGCAAGTCCCAAGGTCTGTGAAATATCAAAATTAGCAAATTTCGCATACAAAGGCACGGCATAGACGTAATTCAGCAGAAACATGACGGCGGTCAAACTGATTGTCCCTACAAGCCCCGCTAGCCAAAAACGACTGGTGCTTTTCTTTTGCTTCCAAATCCAAGCAAAGGCAAGGACGAAGACGGCAACTGCTAGAAAATTCATGGGCAGACCGATGTAAGTATTGACCCCCTGATTGTTCAAAATCAGCTTTAAAAGCGAACGAAGAAGGAGAATGCTAAAAGCTCCGCTTAAGTCTAGCATGGTCAAGCCTAGTAAAATCGGCACAATGCTAAAATCAATTTTCAAAAAGCTGGCCCCCGGCAAAAGCGGAAAATCAAAGAACATCAGCAGAAAAGAAATCGCTGAGAGAATGGCAATCAAAGCCATTTTACGTGTTTTTGTCATCATAGGTTCCTCCAATTTATAAAAATTAGAGAAGCTAGAAAGGTAGCAAAAAATGCCTACTAAATCATACCTTTTTATGATACGAAATGGACCTTAAAAAAGATTAAAAATTTTGAGACGCCTTTTCGGCTGCCCTTCGTCTTCTCCCATCCAGACTATACTGTCGGTCGTGGAATTGCACCACATCAGCTTGCGCTCGCGGACTATCACCGCCGGTCGGGAATTACACCCTGCCCTGAAGACATTTTTATCATAACAAAAAAACCTTGTCTCTGCAAGGTTTTGATTTACTTTAATTTATCTCTATCGTAGGTATGTACCAATTCCAAGTCTTGAAAATCCTGTTGGCGAAGAGCTTCATAGACAATCATGCAGACTGTATTTGAGACATTGAGGCTCCTGACATGCTGGTCATTCATGGGAATGCGCAGGGCTTTGTCTCTATGTTGACGCATAAATTCCTCTGGCAATCCCTTATCCTCACGCCCAAACATAAAATAATGCTTGCCCGCAAGACTGAAATTCTCTTCCGAATACACCTTGTCTGCAAACTTGGAAATGAGATAGAGCTTGCCGTCCAATTTTTCCATAAAATCCGCCAAACTATCATAAAAATGGATTTCCAGCTTGTCCCAATAATCAAGTCCTGCCCGTTTCATCTTGCGGTCGTCAATGGGAAAGCCCATGGGCTGGATGATATGCAGGGGACTGTTGGTTGCGGCACAAGTTCGCGCGATATTGCCCGTATTTTGCGGGATTTGTGGCTCAAAGAGCACGATATGATTTTGACTTTCTTGCGGCATCTACATTTCTCCAAAAAAATAGCCACACTGCCCGGAGTCAAGCTCAGCAAACAGCATGGTTAAAACTTCATTAACTTACGTCACAACAGGTTTGAGGTAAATCAATGAGGGTACTTACTTAGTATATCACTTTATCTAGACAAGTCAAGCCAAAATACTCAAAATTTTAAGATTTTTTTGAGTTTCTTTTGAGGCTGAAATGGTCGGGCACAGGGTCGTCGCCCATTTTTGACCAAGGGTGGCAGCGGAGAATCCGTGCGATGCCCATGAGAACGCCCTTGGCGCCGTGTTTTTCAATCGCTTCAATCATATAATTGGAGCAGGTCGGACGAAAGCGACAGGACGGCGGAAAAATAGGCGAGATAAATCTTTGATAAAAGCGAACGGGTGCAATGAGAATTTTCTTTATCATTTCTTGGTGACAGCCAGAGTGTGGAGCTGGCTGATTTCCTTTTTATTGAGGCGGCGTGCTTCACCGGGACGAAGTCCAGTCAAGTCTAGCGTGCCAAAGCGAGTTCGCGACAGCTTATCCACTGGTAGACCGACCGCTTCAAACATCTTCTTGACCTGATGATTGCGCCCTTCATGAATGGTCAGCTGCACGACCGAACGATTTTTGGCAGGGTCAACCTTGATGATATCGTAGACCGCTGGCTTGGTTTTTTTGCCGTCAATCTCCAGTCCACGCGCCAAGGGACGCAGATTTTCCTTATTGGCAAGCCCCTGAACACGCGCCACATAGACCTTATCAATCTCATTTCTCGGGTGAATCATCTCGTCGGTAAAATCCCCGTCATTGGTCAAAATGAGCACGCCCGAAGTATCCCAGTCCAGGCGTCCGACAGGATAAATCCGCTCCTTAACCTGCGGCAGCAAATCAACCACGGTCTTACGCCCCTTTTCATCTGACACGCTTGAGATGACGCCACGCGGCTTATTGAGCAGATAATAGACCTTTTCTTCGTTGTAAATCGGTTGCCCCTCGACTTCCACGCGGTCAACCGACTTAATGGTCGTTGCGAGCTCACGTACCACTTGTCCGTTGACCGTCACCAAGCCCTTCTTAATCAAGTCCTCGGCTTTTCTACGACTGGCAACGCCCGCATGGGCGATGTATCTGTTAATTCTCATGTTCGTCTTCTTCCTCTATCCTTCTTTCTGCAAAGAGCTGCCCTTCCTCGGCTACCAATTCGGTTTCTTCCACTGCCGGCAATTCCTCAAGATGATTGATACCCATATAATCAAGGAAATAATTGGTCGTCACATAGAGATTGGGGCGACCCAGCACTTCCTTTTTGCCGTCCTCACGAATGAGCTCGAAAGCCTGCAATTTAGCAATGGCCCCGCTGGAATTAACCCCACGAATCTCGTCCACCTCGACCCGCGTAATGGGCTGCTTGTAGGCAATAATGGACAAGGTTTCAAGCGACGCCCGTGAGAGGCTCTGATTGATTGGCGCCTTGGAATAAGCCCGCAAAATCTCGGCAAATTCCTGCTTGGTCACCAGCTTATAGGTATTGGACGTCTCAAGCAGAGCCAGACTCGAATCCTCGTCCTTTTGGTATTTTTCGGCTAATTTCTCTAGACTTTGACTGACACCTGTCGGCGGCAAAGACAGGATGTCGGCAATTTGACGCAGCCGCAAGCCGTCCTCTCCTGCCACAAATAGCAGCGCTTCTATTTCTGATAACTTACTCATGTCGTTTTCCTATTAGATAAATCTCTCCAAAATTTTCTTCTTGTATCACTTGCACTTCCTGCACCTTGACTAATTCTAAGGTTGCCAAAAAGAGGGTGATGACCTCATTCATATCCTTGGTTTCTGAGAAAATCGCCTGCAAAGCCAAGCGCTTTTGAGTGCGACAACGCTCGCGCACCACATTCATCATATCCTCAATCTTATACTCGTCCTTGACAATGGTCGTGTGGCTCTTGCTAAATTCCTCTTGCTTTTTCGCCATAACCTTGGCAAAGGCCAAAAAGAGGTCAATCGTTGACTTGTCGTGAATGAGCTCCGCGTCTTCGTAAACCAGCTCTAACTTGGGCTTGGAATAATAGAGCGCCCGCTCTTGGTGCTGCTCTGCCATTTTCTCACCCAAGAGCTTGAACTTGCGATATTCCTCAATTTGCGATAGCAAATCCTGCTCTAAGTCATCTTCCTCATCGACAATATCCGCCACCTTGGGCAGGAGTTTGCGGCTTTTGATGAGCATGAGCTGGCTAGCCATAACCATATACTCGCCCGTCACTTCCAGCCTCATGGCTTGTAAGGTCGCCACATAAGCCAAATATTGCTCGATGACCTCGGTAATGGGCACATCGTAAATATCCATTTGGTATTTGGAGACCAAATGCAAGAGAAGGTCCAAGGGACCTTCAAAATCCTTAATCTTTATATCCATTATCTATATTTCTCTAATGTCAGACTGGTTTTCAGTCCTAAGTCTCGGGCAATATCGTGAATATCATGTCCTAAAGCACGCCGTCTCAGGATATGTTGTTCCCGCAATTTTTGGGCAGTCAAATCTTCGTAGCCGACTTCTTTTAAAAAACTTTCTAACTGGCGAAAGCCCCACTGACGAGAATAAGGACGGTCATTGTTCCCAAAGACGTAAATTCCTGTCATAAAAGGCTCAAATTCAGGTAACAATTCAGTCGGAATTTCTAGGATTCGCTGTTGACCAGCTTTTTGAATCCGTAAAATCCGAAAATCTAATTGAATATTTTTCACTTCTAGCTGTAAAGCCTCTGTCGGTTGCAAACCCAACTCAATAATGATAAGCGCCAAAAGGCGTCCAGAAGTCAAGCTGCTATATTCCCACAGCCGGGAAAGCTCTAAAAGCTCAACCGAACTATCTTCATTTACAGCCGGAGCGACTGATACTGTGGGCAAACTAATTTTATGAAATTGAGCTAGATTGCCATTTTGGTAAAGATAGAGGAGAAATTGGTTGACGGCAGAAACCTTACGTTTTTGCACAGTTAATTTAAAATTCTCCAAACTCTTTTCATATCGGCGCAGGTTTAGCTCGCTAATGCCCTTGTCACCCACCTCCTCAACAAACTGTTCTAGATCGTAGCGATAAGCTGCTTGAGAATTAGGTGCTAAATTTTTTTGTTCTAAAAAAGGTTGAATAGCTGTTTTCATTTTTTCTTCAATTCATATTCATTGGTAAACCCATGCAAAAGTGCATTAATCGCTTTTAGAATGGATTTTCTAGTAATAATACCCTGAAAAGTACTGTCTTCATCAACTACTGGTAGGAAAGACTCATCGACCAACTTGTGCATCACTTCAGTCAGACTGTAGTTCAAATCAACTTTGGTAACATTTTTCTTGGTCATATGAACAATATCTGTCTGGGCAAAAACATCCTCAGGCAGATTGTGATTCATTTGATAAGCTAAAATATCTGTTAAAGAAATTGTCCCGACAAACTTGTGCTCTGCTGTTACAACAGGCACACGCGAATAGGTCATTTGACTAAGCAAAAGAACCGCATGATCTGCATTGTGGGTATCCACTAGGACTGCTAAATTCTCTGCTGGCGTCAAAAAAGTCTCTTCTTGTTCCATCAAAAAAGCTTCAAATTCCTTAGCAATCATAAACGAGCAAACTCCTTTGAAAGACTTGGATAAAGTTTGTGATTTCGCGTATAAAAATCAACACGGAAATAATGGTCATCAATCTCCACCTTTGCATAGAGACACTCGTTAATCAAACCACGCGGTTGACTGATAGAACCCGGATTAAGAAAAAGAGTCTTTCCACTCATCCAAGCATCCGGAATGTGCAGATGTCCATACAGACAAATGTCTGCATTTTCCTCTTGAGCCCAGAGATCCAGTTTTTGAAAAGAAAAATTGATTTGAAATAGATGCCCGTGTGTTTGAGCAATTCTCGTCCCATTCAAATCTGTCACTAAACGATCTGGATAGTTGCCATAAAAATCCATGTTGCCAGCAACTACATAGATACCCTCCCACACAGAATCATCACTATGAAGCTCTGAATCTCCATTATGGAAAATCGCATCTACCTTGCCTAAATAACGTTCTTTAATCTCCTCGACTATTGCTCGGTCGCCGTGAGAATCACTCATAACTATGATTGTTTGCTTTGCCATCTTGGAAATTCCTCCACTAATTTTGCTACCGCAAGCGCGCGGTGAGATTGCTTATTCTTTTCTTCTAAGCTAAGTTCAGCCGATGTATGACCTGTTTCTCCAACCAAAAAGAGTGGATCGTAGCCAAAACCATTATCACCCTTTGGCTGAAAAGCAATGTAACCTGGCCAATCAGCTTCCACTACAAGACTTTCTCGGTCAGGACTAGCCACGACCAAGGTTGTATGAAAATGGGCAGCACGGTCTTTCTGCTCAAAAACCATGGCTAATTCATGAAGAAGTTTAGCATTGTTTTCATCATCCGTCGCATCTGTCCCAGCAAAGCGAGCCGACCAGACACCCGGCAAGCCACCCAAGATATCCACTTGCAGCCCCGAATCATCTGCCAAGACCATTTTACCCGTTAGCTGGCTAATGGTTTCTGCCTTGAGCCGAGCATTCTCCTCAAAGGTCGTACCCGTCTCCGCTACTTCTGGCAAGTCAGGGTAGTCGTTGAGATTTTCAACTTTATAACCCAGTTTTTCAAAAATAGCACGAAACTCACGAGTTTTTCCTTCATTGCGGGTCGCAATGAGGAGAGTTTCTTTGAGCTCTCCGCCAAAGAAAGAATTGGTCAAAACACCCCCTTCTGGCAGATGGACAAAAAGAAGTTGGTCTTTTTCAACCAAAAGGAGAGCTCCACTACGATTGAGCAACTGAACTTCACGATTTTCACGTTCATTCACCAAGCCAATGACAAAGCTAACCAGCTTTGCAAAAGAGCTGATCCGTGCCACAAAAAGGTCAGGTAAAAGCATCTGATTCCTTAAAGCCTCTCTTAGACTAATATAGTCATTCCAAAAACTATCGCCTCGATCTTCATCCTTGGGCTCAAAGCGCTGAAACATAGGCCCAAATCCGTCACCAAACTGAGCCAGATACCAGTCCTTGTCAGCCTTGTATTCATAAATTTTATTCGTCATAATGTCATATGCTCCACGTGAATTGAATAGTTAAGCCAAGTTTCGGCAATATCTGCAAAACTCTTAGCACTAGCTGTCGTATAAAATTGATGCTTCAGTTCTTGCTTGTCACGATTACGGTTGATTTCAAAATAATTGAGCAAAACGGAAACATCCCGCACACACTCTGCACCACTGTCAATCAATTTCACATCTTTACCCATAGCGTTTTGGATAATGGGCTTGAGCAAGGGATAATGGGTACAGCCCAAAACTAGCGTATCCACCCTACCCACTAAAGGTTGCAAACTCTTATAAATAACTTTTTTGGTAATGCTAGACGTTAATTGATTGGACTCCACCAGTGGAGTAAACTTGGGACAGGCCAGACTTTGAACATTCATCTCAGGCGACAATGCTTGGATTTTTTTGCGGTAAATATCTGACTGAACCGTCATGGGGGTTCCGATGACACCGATCTTTCCAGTTGTCGTGGACTTAATGGCTGCCGCTGCACCCGGTAAAATCACACCCAGCACAGGAATTTCCAGCTTTTCCTTGATTTCTTCCCAAACGACTGCTGTCGCAGTATTACAAGCAATGACAATCATCTTGACATCTTTTGTTAATAGAAAATTAACAAGCTGCCAAGTATAGGCTCTAATCTGTTCAGCAGGCCTTGGACCATAAGGAGCTCGTGCAGAATCACCAATATAGACGACTTCTTCATGAGGAAGCTGACGCATTAGTTCACGTACCACAGTCAGCCCCCCTACACCCGAATCTAAAAAGCCAATAGGGCGATTATCCATAAATATTTACTCACTCCTTTTAGTTATCATAATTTGAGTGCATTAAAACCAATGTAAACACTTCAGAATATTTGTAGATTACAAAAATCAATTATTTTAATACAACTAGAAAAGCCGAACAAACCCCGCCCGGACTCTTTCCAAGCGGAGTTTGTGCTCACTGAAAGAGGCGAATCCTCTTTTGGGAAGGCTGAAATAATCCTATTCAGCCTCATTTTCAATGTCTAATCTTTTTACCTTGACTAGTTTCAATTCTACTAATGAAACTAGTCATCAACTTCAGAAGCTCTCTTGATTTATCAAGCTCCTGATTTATTCTCTATTTTTTCTTCTTAGCGTTTTTTGCTTGTTTTTGTTGGCGGTTGATTTGACGAACCACTTGTTGAACTTTTGCTTCACTTGGTTTTTGTCCCATTGAGCTCATCATTGTCCGTATAACATCCTCATTAAGTGGAGGATTTTTTTCCAAATAGTCTTCCATTTGACGGCGTGCTAAAAACATACCTAAAAATGAACCTCCAGCAAAAGCTGCTACAATTAAAATCAGTGCTAGCCACAAAGCCATAATAAAATCTCCTCTAAATTACATTCTTCTTTCATTATACCAAATTTTGCTTATTTTTCAAAATTAAAGCCATAGAGTGTGACCAAATAATCTTCTGGCTTCTCCGCCCGCCGAATCATCTGAGCCTGGCCGTCTTCGCGCAGCAAAATTTCGCTGGAACGGAGCTTGGCATTGTACTGATAGCCCATAGAAAAGCCGTGCGCCCCTGCATCGTGAATGACCAAGGTATCACCAAGTCGGCTCTCAGGCAATGCTCGCCCAATAGCAAATTTGTCGTTGTTCTCACAGAGGCTACCGACCACATCAACTACTTCCAGCTGGCCGTCTGGATTGCTCATATTGCTGATATGGTGATAAGAGCCGTACATGGCGGGACGCAGCAAGTTGACCGCTGACGCGTCAACCCCGACATAGGTTCGATAAGTTTGCTTTTTGTGCGTCACCTTGGTAACCAAAAGCCCGTGCGGCGCCAGCATAAAGCGACCCAGCTCAGCAAAGATTTTGACCTGACCCAAGCCAGCAGGCGTGAGTACTCGCTCATAGACCTGACGCACACCTTCTCCAATCACAGCGATGTCATTAGCTGTTTCTTCTGGCCGATAATTGACACCGATACCGCCAGACAAGTTGATAAAGTCTAGGTCGACCTTGGTCTCCGCTACGACTTCCACTGCCAACTCAAACAACTGACGCGCCAACTCTGGATAGTAATCATTGCTGACAGTGTTTGAAGCAAGGAGGGCATGAATACCAAACTTTTTCACACCTAGCGCTTTTAACTCTTTGAAAGCCTGAATAAGCTGCGCCTTGGTCATCCCAAATTTGGCGTCTTCTGGGTGATCCATAATGTCCGTCCCCAGCTCAAACGTTCCGCCAGGATTGTAGCGGCAAGAAATAGTCTCTGGAATCCCCGCCACTTCCTGCAAGAAAGCAATATCTTCGTAGGCGTCCAAGTTAATAGTCGCGCCTAGCTCTCTGGCATATTGAAACTCTTCTGCTGGTGTATTGTTTGACGAAAACATGATGTCGCTCCCCTCAAAGCCCACTTTGTGGCTCATGAGCAGCTCGACATAACTGGCACAATCTACGCCGCAGCCTTCTTCTTGCAATATTTTCAGAATAGTCGGATTTGGCGTCGCCTTAACGGCAAAATATTCCTTAAAACCCTTATTCCAAGCGAAAGCCTGATTAACCGCTCGCGCTTTTTCGCGAATGCCTTTTTCATCATACAGGTGAAAGGGAGTTGGAAATTGTTTCGTAATTTCTGCCAATTTTTTAGAAGTAATAAATGGTGTCTTCATGGTCTCATCTCTTTCTAAGTTGTTGAACTATTATAACATAACTTTAGACAAGAAAAAACTCCGTCAACTGACGAAGTTTCAAAATTAGATGTTTATCATTTAGTCATTCCGTCCAAAAATACGTAAGAGGCTCAAGAAGAGGTTGATAAAGTCAAGATAAAGACTGAGTGCTAAAGATACAGCCCAACCATTGCTAACATTACCCCCTGCTTGCTCATAAACATAACGAATCTTTTGATTATCCCAAGCAGTTAAACCTGCAAAGACAAGAACAGTTACAATGCTAAGCATAAAGTCAAAAGCTGAACTTGCCATAAAGAAATTTACAATACTAGCAATGATAATTCCCCAAAGTGCTGCAATCAATGCTCGTCCCATACCTGACAGATCTTTTTTAACCACGCGCCCCATAGCAGCCATGACAAAAAAGAGAACCGAACTAGAGATAAAAGCTGAAAGCACTGTTCCTTGCGTATAACGCGCTACGATGAAACTGATAGTGAAACCGTTAAGAGCCGAGTAGCCCAGAAAAACTGGTAAGGCTGATGGGCTGTTTTTCATAGCCAAGCCAGAAGCCCAGAAAACTAGGATAAGCTCTGCAATGATAGATCCGTAAACTAACCAGCTACTTGTTGTTGCAATCGTAAATAAGGTATTCTGCAAAACAGTTAACATGAGACCTGCAACTAGGGCTGAAACTCCAATCCCCAATCCAACAAAAGCATAAACACGTGAGTAAAAAGCGTTGAGACCACTAGTCTCTTGAATGATTGTGTTATTGTTGTTCATAAATTCTCCTCTTTTCCAATAATTAATGTTTTAATTCCTTGCGATGGAAATGTTTGCGATTTTTGATAGCCATTCTCATAGGCGTCAGTGCTTCCTTGATCGCCCAATATTTGTCTACCATGGTTACGATATAAGCCTCTTTATAACGCGGTGGAGCTAATGTCGCCCCCCACATATGCTTGACAATAATGTCTTCTTCTTTTTTATTGAGATTCGTTATTTTTCTAGCATTACGAACAGCTAGGCGCGGATGCACCCAAGCATGACTTTTATTAAACTTAGTCACGCGCCAATCGTAGAAAAAGAAATCATGTAACAGTCCACCACGAGCCGTACTACGCGCATCCCAACCTAATTTTTTTGCAATTTTAAAGCTGGTGTAGCTAACATTGATCGAATGCTCTAAGCGATTAGAGTGCATATGTTGAGGAATATCCTCTAACTTTTGCACTTTAGGATTGGCAATCAGCTGTCCCACATGAGCCATATATTCTTTATCTTGGTGGTAGGTCATATCCTCACCTCCTATATCACTTTATTATACCGCAAATTCTAAATTTTAGCTTAAAGCAAACATTAAAATTCCTGCTGCAACTGCTACATTCAGACTTTCGGCTTGTCCTTTCATAGAAATATGCAGGAGCTGATCCGCATTTTCAGCCATCTGTTGGCTAATTCCTTGCCCTTCATTTCCCATAACTAGGACAAAATCAGTCATTTTATCCACTTCTTGATAATCAATAGATTGCTTGGATAAAGTTGTTGCAAGTATAGGAAGATGGCTAGACTTTGCGCATGTTAAAAAGTTCGGCAACTGCATCCGATAAATAGGTAAATGAAAATGACTGCCCTGCATGGAACGTAGGGTTTTCATATTATAGATGTCAGCCGTACGGTTAGAAATAATAACTCCGTCAAATCCCGCTGCATCAGCTGTACGAATCATGGTCCCAACATTTCCCGGATCCTGCACATCTTCAAGCATCAACCACTTGCCAGATAAGGCCTCGGGAACTTTTTGCTCACCAAAAGCAATCTCTGCGACAATCCCCTGAGGTGTTTTTGAGTCCGCTAGATCCGCAAGAACATTTTCTGCTACCCAATGAACTCGAGAAAAATTAGCCAAACGTTCTTCGTAGTCCACCAGAGCAAATATGGATAAGATTTCTGCACCATTTGCCAGCGCTTCCTCAAAAAGATGCCAGCCTTCAATCAAGTAGGAAGCTTTTCGGTGTTTTTTTTCTTGTAATTTTTTAGCTTTTTTTACCAAAGGATTGGCTTTAGAGGTTATAATAGTCATAGAACCATTATACCACACGGAGGTCATAAGATGAAAAAAGTACGCATGATTGCCCAAGGTCGCGTCCAAGGAGTCGGTTTTCGCTGGGGTGTTTTTAGCCTGGCTCAGGAAATCGGTGGCATCACTGGACGAGTCTGGAACCGAGATGACGGCACTGTAGAAATCCTCGCTCAAAGCGAAGACCCTAGTCTCATGGCAAAATTTATCCAAGAAATCAGAAAAGGTCCTACTCCATTTTCAAAAGTGACCTATCTAGACGTTACCATGAGCAACTTTGAAAGCTATTCTGACTTTAAAATTTCAAATTAGGTCGCAAGAACTATTGTTTATTTTACAAAAAAACAGTAGAATAGAAAGGTATATTTTTTAATGAATTAAAAATTTTACTATTCTTAGAAAAAGGAAAAAATAAAGTGAATAAATATTTAAAACGAATTCTTGGGTCAAGCATGATCCTAAGTGCTTTGATTTTTCTATCTGGCTGTGTCCAAGTCAAAAATGGCAAGCCCTACGGACTGATTTGGGACTACCTAGGCAAACCAATGTCACTTGCCATTGAATATTTTGCTAATAATCAAGGCTTAGGCTATGGTATTGGGCTGATTATCGTCGTTATTCTTGCTCGATTAATCATTTTCCCATTAGGGATTTACCAATCAAAAAATGCAACTTACCACTCTGAAAAGCGTAACTACCTCAGTCCAATTTTCACGCCGATCAATGAGCGTATGAAAAATGCTGAAACGCAGGAAGAAAAACTGGCAGCGCAACAAGAACTGATGGCTGCTCAAAAAGAGCACGGTGTCAGCATTATGGGAGGAATAGGCTGTCTTCCAATCCTCATTCAACTTCCTTTCTTTTCTGCTATCTACTTTGCCGCAGCTAACACACCCGGTATTAAAGAAAGCGTCTTTTTAGGAATTAACCTTGGTAAGCCAAGTATCCTCCTCACTGCTATTGTAGCGATTCTTTATTATTTGCAAAGTCGAATGTCTATGTATGGACTTGACCAAGAACAGCGCGATCAGATGAAAAATATGATGTACATGTCACCAATCATGATGATTATGTTCTCTATTGGTGCCCAAGCTGGGGTTACTCTCTATTGGGTTGTCGGTGGTCTTTTCCAAATCTTGCAACAACTCGTCATCAACTACTGGGTTCGTCCAAGCATGAAGAAAAAAGTAGCTGCTGAATTTGAAGCCAATCCACCCAAATGGGATAAATACAAGAACACTCGCACTAAAGACGTTACTCCAAAAGCGACTGGCGCTATCAGTACAAATCAGCACAAAAAGAAAAAATCTAATCGCAATGCTGGAAAACAGCGTTCTAGATAAGAAAAAAGGACAAGGTTCAATGAATCTTGTCTTTTCCTTTTTTACATAAAATAAAAACGCTGAGTTTAGCGTATTTATTTTAGTTTATTAGGCTGTTTTTTCGACTTTAAGAATTTTCACGTCGTAGCTGCCAACAGGTGTCTCAACGGTTGCCGTATCCCCTGTTTTCTTACCAATCAGGGCCTGACCGATTGGACTTTCATTTGAAACCTTACCTGCAAAAGCATCAGCTCCAGCTGAACCAACGATCATATAGGTCTCTTCTTCACTTTCACCGACTTCCTGAATGGTTACAGTCTTTCCAATCGCCACTTCATCTTTTGCAACAGCATCACTATCCACAATCTCTGCATAGCGAATTTTCGTCTCAAGACTTGAAATTTGTCCTTCAACAAAAGCTTGTTCGTCCTTAGCTGCTTCATATTCACTATTTTCTGACAAGTCACCATAAGAACGAGCAACCTTAATTCGTTCTACTACTTCTGGACGACGAACTAGTTTTAATTCTTCTAATTCTTGCTCCAATTTTTCTTTTTCTGCCAAGGTCATTGGGTATGTTTTTTCTGCCATAATTTTTATTCTCTTTTCTATATTTATTAAAATCAATAACATTATGCAGGTTGCCCTGCATAATGTTAATTGGATGAACTATTTTTGGTTAATTTACTGTTTACATGTTCTTCAACGTTTTTACTATGCTCTTCAAATGTTTGAGCAAAATAGACATTTCCTGTCTCAACATTTGCCACAAAGTAAAGATAATCTGTCTTATTTGGATTGATTGCTGCTTCAATAGCGGATTTACCGGGATTATCTACTGCCCCTGGCATTAGTCCTGCGTTTTTATAAACATTGTAAGGAGAATCAATCTCTGTGTTAATTGCTGCATCCTCGGCTAGACTTGTCTTTTGACCAAGTTTGCCTTGTGCATAAAGGATAGCAATATTGCTTTGCAATGGCATGCCTTGATTGAGACGATTGTAGAAGACACTGGCAATATTCTTACGATCTGTATCAGTAGCTCCCTCTTTCTCAACCAATGAAGCAATTGTTAAAGCCTCGTTGACGGTCAGGTTTTTGCTAGTCAGAACGCCATAATAGTTTGTCATGGTTTGGTTCATCGTTGCAAGCATTTGATCAATCAGATCTTCCACAGTCGTTTCCTGACCATAGTTATAGGTCGCTGGGAAAAGATAGCCTTCTAAGCGATATTTAACACCTGTATCCTTAGCTGGAAGACTTCCTAAAAGCTGTGGATATTTAGCAATTTCACGATTGATAAAAGCATCGTCTTGTATCGCCTTCAGAAAATCAGCCGCTTTAAATGGAGTTTTTTCCTTCTTTTTTGAAGCAGCATTAACTGTTACAGTTTGGGCAATCTGGTCAATCGTATAACCTTCTGGAATTGTTACTCTACCAATTACCGGAGGTTGTGGTGTATCTGTTCCACCTTCCTCTAATTTCTTGGCAATTGTGTCTAGATCCATACTCTTTTGTAGATTGTAGTAGCCTGATTGGAAATTCCCATAATTTTTAAATTTTGTATAGAAATTAAAAATCTGCGCACTTTTAATCAAACCAGCCTTTTCAAGAACTGTTCCGACCTGCTTATTACCAGAGCCTTTCGGAATTTCTACAGTGACATACTTAGTATCCTTAGTATTTACCGGTTCTAGACCAGATGAAACAAAACGATAGGCCATAAAACCAGTTACAGCAAGACCTAACAAGACAAGAGCAGTCACGCTCCAAATGATCCGACTAACAATCTTATTTTTCTTCTTAGCCTTATGGTACTTGCTAGCGGCATGCTTAGCACGAGATCGTGTTACAGGCTCGTCTTTTGCTTCCTCATGTGGTGCGACAAATACACTAGGCTGAACATCCCGCTTTTTCTCCAAAGATTGTGCCGAAAGGTTAGTCTTCACATCATCAGGCTGAGAGGGCTGTTCTGTTTGTTCAGACGCTAAATCTTCTTGTGAAGGCGTCTGCAAGTCTTCTTGAGGAATATTCTCCGTTACTGGCTGGCTATCTGTCCGATAGGAAACAGACAACTTACGCGTATATGCTTCTTCTTGTTCTGGTTCCTGTGATTCAACTTGGTTTCTCTCTTTAGTAAACAACTGATCCAAGCTAGAATCAGTCAACTGACTAGCATTATTCACAGAAAGAGGTTGTTCCTCTAACTCATCACGAGTGCCAAGTTCATGAAGCATTTCATCTGAGTCTAACTGCTGATTTTTAGAAAGATCAGTCCGTTTTAAGTCCCTTAAAATCTGATCCTTAAAACTCAGTTTTTCCTCATTTTCTTTATTATGATCAGTCAAATACCTGACCTCCTTTTAAGAGTTGAGCTCGTTCAGCCAGAAAAAAGGGTGAACCTGATTTCCATTTATAGCTAAACGCGCTATTAGGATTGTAGCAACAAAAGTGCCCCTATCCATAATCTCTAATATTATATCTTAAACAGCCTATAAATGCAACGACTTTCTTTGGTTAAACTGGAGCTTCCCAAACCATATCATACCAGATCTCACCAGCATAAGTCGATGCAGATAAACCTTCATTGACAAAACCATGTTTTTCATAGTAGTGAATCAGATAATCGTGACAGGTTAGGTTAATCCCTAATCGTCCATCTTGAACCGCTATTTTCTTCATTGCTTCAATGAGTTTCCGTCCGAGACCCAGACTCTGTGCTTCTGGCGCAATGGAAAGGCTAGTGATTGAAATATAACCATTTGGTAGATGACTAAGATCTTCAACTTTCTCAAAAGAGGAATCTATCAAATAGCGCTCTGGGCGAACAGGTCCTTCTAAGTAGCCTTGAATTTTTCCATCAACTTCTGCTACTAAAAAACTAGTTTGAATCTTTTTAATGTGATCCGCCAAAGCTTCACGACTAATCGCTTCTTCGGAACTAAAATTTGCCCATTCAATCGCTACGATCTCGTCTAAATCCCTAAGTTGTGCCCGCCTAATCTGCATCATCTGCTCCTTTATAATCAGAGTTTTCCCAGACCATGTCGTACCAAGTCGCACCGCCGTGGCTTGAATCGGACTCTCCCTCATCATTAAAACCATTCATCTCATAGTAAGAAATAAGATAATCATGACAGGTTAAGCTGACCCCTGCACGGTTTTGCTCCTTAGCAATCTCTTTTAAAGCCGCCAGAAGCAAGGTTCCTAGTCCTTGTCCTTTGTAAGCAGGAGAAATGGATAAACTTTGAATTGCAATATAGCCACCTGTCGGTGGATTTCTGACAACCTGTTCAAAAAGATCATCTGTTAGGTGACGGTTAGCAACGGCTGGTCCAACCACATAGCCGGCCAACTGGTTTTCTACTTCAACGACTAAAAAAGTATCTGCTATAAGAGAAAGCCGCTGACGCAAAGCTGCTGGACTAGCTGCTTCTTCTGGGCTAAAATTTTCTTCTTCAATACGCACGATGTCCTCCCAATCACTTGGCAGGACATTACGAATGAAGGTATTTTCATTAACTTCTATTTTCATGCTATTGTACATTACTGCTTAGGTTTGACAAGAGGTGCTCAAAAGAGTATTCATAAGTTTGAATGTCGCCTGCCCCCATAAAGACATAGACTGCATTGTCATGATCCAGCAGCGGGGACACATTGTCCACAGTGATGACTTGCGCTTTCTTGACAATCTTAGCCGCCAAGTCTTCGACCTTGACATCACCGTGGTCAACCTCACGCGCAGACCCGTAGATTTGCGCCAAATAAACCGCGTCTGCTTGGTTGAGTGCTTCTGCAAATTCGTCTAAAAGGGCAATGGTTCGCGTAAAGGTATGCGGTTGGAAAATTGCTACGATTTCCTTGCTTGGATATTTTTGGCGAGCCGCATCTAAGGTAGCTATGATTTCTGTTGGGTGATGGGCAAAATCATCAATAATCGTCGTACCATTAACGATTTTCTCAGTGAAGCGACGTTTGACACCAGAAAAAGTCACTAAATGCTTTCTTACCAGATTTAAATCAAAGCCCGCTGTGTAAAGCAAACCAATCACAGCTGTTGCATTCATAATATTGTGACGACCAAAGGTTGGAATCTTAAACTCACCCAGTTCTTTTCCACGGAAGGAAACCTTAAAGCTAGAACCTGTCGTTGAGCGCAGCAGGTCATGGGCAACAAAATCATCACCTTCATTAAAACCATAGTAATAAATCGGCGCATCTGACTTAATGCGACGGAGATTTTCATCTTCGCCATAGACAAAAAGTCCTTTGGTAATCTGCTTAGCGTAATCATTAAAGGCATTAAAGACGTCTTCAAGACTTGTAAAATAATCTGGATGATCGAAGTCAATATTGGTGATGATTGAATATTCTGGGTGATAAGGCATAAAGTGGCGCTCGTATTCATCTGATTCAAAGACAAAGTACTCAGTCCCCACAGAACCACGCCCAGTTCCATCTCCAATCAGATAAGAGGTATCTGTGATATTTGAGAGGACATGCGACAAAATCCCTGTCGTTGAAGTCTTTCCATGAGCTCCAGCTACACCAAAGCTAGTGAACTGGCGCATGAACTCTCCTAAAAATTCGTGATAACGCTTATAGATCAAGCCATTTTTATCCGCATAGGCAATTTCCACATTGTTATCTGGACGAAAAGCATTCCCAGCTATAATCTCAATATCGCCTGTAAGATTTTTCTCATCAAAAGGAAAAATAGCAATTCCTGCCTGCTCTAGTCCACGTTGGGTAAAATAATATTTTTCCACATCGCTTCCCTGAACCTTATAGCCCATTTGATGAAGCATAAGGGCAAGAGCACTCATGCCTGATCCTTTAATTCCGATAAAATGGTAGGTTTTTGTCATAATATTTGCTATCTCTTTTCTTTTAATTCTGATCATCTAACTGAGTCAGGTTTAGTTCCTGAGCAATTTTGCGTTCACGTTGGCTAGGTTGTTCTTTTTGATTATAAATCTGACTTTTCTTCAGGAAGTCGTAATTATTTTTCTTAGGTTTTTCAGTCGGTTGAATTTGCTGCTCACGATTATAGGTTGGAGCAATATCAGCCAAAATATAGTTATCTTGGTGTAAATTTTGACCTAATCGAGTGAACTTCCCTGCCTCTTCCTTTACCAACAGAGCAGTTGGCTTGCTAGTTACTTTCTGTTTTTTACTGAAATTATGCGTTTTAGCAGGAGCATCAGAGCGCAAATAGGCCGCTGAACGCTTCTTTTTCAAATCTGCTCGCGCTTCCTCACGCGCTAATTCTGCATAGGTCTTAGTAGGTTTCAACTCTTCTCTTAGATTGGTTGGATGTGGCGCCTGAGTGCTACCTGCGATAGGCTGCCAATCCAAATAATTTTTCTCAACATAGTCACCTAAAATATTACTAATCAAGTCACTATCATCATAGAGATTCATCTGCGGCATTGGCGTAAGCATAGGCTCACCGTCTGCCACAAGGGGAAATAATTTTTCTGTCATTCTTCTTTCCTCTTCTTTTTACTCATGAGGGCAAATCTTATTTCAACACTTCATTATAACCTATTTAGCTGAATTTTCAAGACCTAGCATTAATTTTCTTAACTTGGGAGCTAAAAAAGGCAAAAGATTAGCTTTCAAGACCAATTCCCAAAATTTCACGAATGTCCTCAATAGTGAGGCTAGCCCGTGACTCTTTCCCATCAAGAACTGTAGAAACTAGGTTACGTTTGCTTTCTTGGAGCTCTTGTATTTTTTCTTCAATGGTACCACGCGTAATCAGGCGGTAAACCTTAACATTGCGTTCTTGACCCATACGATGGGCGCGTCCAATAGCCTGAGCTTCAACAGCAGGATTCCACCAAAGGTCAACGAGAATTACTGTATCTGCACCTGTTAAATTGAGCCCAACGCCACCTGCTTTAAGTGAAATCAGAAAAGCGTCTCCCTCACCGTTATTAAATGCAGTCGTCATATCCTGACGCTCACGGGCTGGAGTTGACCCAGTAATCTTAAAAGACTTCATTTCAAGGTTGGCAAGTGTTTGTTCAACAAGGTCTAACATTCCCCGAAATTGTGAGAAAATAAGTACACGATGCTCACTATCTTTGACTTGTTCAAGCAACTGCCGTAGACTTTCTAACTTGCCGCTTTCATCATTATAGTCTTCTATAAAGAGAGCTGGTGTATCACAAATCTGCCGCAGGCGCATCAATCCAGAGAGAATCTCTACCTTGCTGCGATTAAGTTCCTCATCAGATGATGTCAATACTCGCTCCTGCATTTGACCTAATTGTGCTAGATAGATAGCTTTTTGGCTATCAACTAGCTCATTATGGTAGACAATTTCAGTTAAATCTGGCAATTCTTGAAGCACATCTTCTTTTCTACGTCGCATGATAAATGGTTTGACGAAACGAGCGACCGTCTCAGCTGGCATTTTTAAAAAGTCCTTTTTACTTGGTAAGAGCCCCGGTAAAACGATTTGAAAAATAGACCAGATTTCACCTAAATGATTTTCTATCGGCGTTCCTGATAAGGCAAAAGTATGTTTAACATCAAAATTGCGTAAATATTGTGCAATTTTTGTTTGAGCATTTTTCATGACCTGAGCTTCATCCAAGAAAAGAAAATCAAAACTCCTTTCACGATATTCTTCCACATCTTGACGAAAAGAAGCATAACTAGTAATCAAAACTTGGTGATTTTCAGTAATCAATTTATCGCGCAAATCCTTTGTGCCATAAACGACGGTCACATCAAGTTGAGGAGCAAACTTAGCACACTCACTAGCCCAATTATAAACGAGGCTAGATGGTGCAAGAATTAAGGCTCGTTTCTTTTCAGTCAACTGGCTGGAAAGAAAGGCTATGGTTTGTAGCGTCTTTCCCAACCCCATATCATCAGCTAAAATCCCGCCAAAGCCATAATGATTGAGCATGGATAACCACTTAACACCTATTTCTTGGTAATCACGTAGTTTGGCTTTGACTTGAATTTTTGGCAAGATGAAATCCTCTGGGTGGGTCAGATCATATGCCAAGTGCCGGAATTCTTCTGAAAAATGAACCTGCTCTTTACCTGCAAATATCTCAGATAATTGATAAGCTGCTAACTTATTTGTCTTAAATTGTCCATTTTTGCTTGGTCGCACCCGTAATTTTTTAAGAGTCTCAGAAACCTTTTTTGTTTCTTCATCAAAAATTAAAATGTTGCCAGATTTGCTGATATAGTAATCCTGTGCATTGAAGAGAGCCGCTAAAGCCTCATCAATTTCTGACTGTTCAACACTAGCAAATTCAAAACCGATAGAAAGAAGCCCACTATCTGAATGTAGTGCTACAGTTGGCTGTTCTACATGATAAAGTTCCTGCAAGCGATCTGAGACATGGACTTCCGCTAACTGTGCAAAATTGGTCAAAGTTTGCTGAAAAAAAGGATAAATATCATTTGTTTTTAAAGGAGGGCGACTTGTTTCAAAGTCAGGTGTAAAACCCGCCTCTTGAATCATTCTAAATAATGCTTCCTGATGCTCATAATGGCTAGCAAAAGGGAGTTTTGCCAAATCATCAAAGTTATTGACTTGCTGTTGTCCATAATCAAAACTGATTGTAAGAAGAACCTCTCCTGTCTCTGCTAAATCTAAATTAAAATAAGCTTTAAAATCATGGATTCTCAAATTATCAGGCGCGACAACTTGCCCCATTTTACGAAATTCTAAAATGCCAGATGCCAACTTGGCTTGTTCCAGTCGGTCAAATTGAAGAACTTTAACTCGATTGCTATCAATCGGGAGCTCTAAAATCGCGTGTAAAATCTGCTGCTGCTCTTGACTGAGTTGGTAGAAAGTCCCGTTGTAAAAGAGGAATTCCCCACCGTAGAGAACCTTATAAATACTTTCAATAATTGTCAATTCAAAAAAGGGTTCTTGCTCTGTCACCTCAAAACGAAAAAGACCAGCTTCCTCATGTAAATCTTGAAAAAAGACTTCTGGATAATCATACATGCTATGCTCTAGACAAAAATCAGATAAGTTTGCTAGGCGAGTGACTCCTTCTTCAAATAGACTAGCAGGAAAAGCCAAATGTCGTCCTTGATTGATAAAAACAAACTCAGAGCGATCATTGTCTCTTGTTAGTCCCCAAAGGTAGACCAAAAGCTCCTGACTAGGCTCATCAAAAGCTGAGAAAGTCAAAGGCTCATAATAACTTTTACCAATTTGATAATGCTGTTCCTTACGCACGGCGTCTAAGAAAGCTCGAATATCACGCACCACATAAGAGCGCTCATCGGGCAAGCGACTAATTCGTAAGGTCCAAATGAACTGACCTGTCAGGTCATCTTCCTGTCCCAAAGCAGAAAGTTGAAAACGAGGACTTTTCACTTTTTTCGGTAAAATAGCATCTAAAAAAAGACTACCAAAAGACACGCGCGTCTGGACTTCCTGACTGTCTGATTCATGATTTTCCATTTTTGTCAAAATTAGTTTGCCATTATCATCATTTTTCAGGTAATATTCCAGCGCTGCTAAATGGACACAATATTTTTTCTTCTGGAAAAAATCACAAGCACAAAAAACAACCTCATCTTCCAAACTATAGCGAAGATTTTCGTTTCCGACACGCGCAAAAAGTAAGTCCTCCTTGCGATCCATGATGACCACTTTCCCCTGTTGGTAAAGCGCCATTCCTTCAGTTCGGATTTTCCCTGGGATTAATTTTGCCATAAAACCACCTTTATATTATCCCTTTATTATAACATAATTTCCGTCTAAAGAAAAAGAGAGCAAGCCAAAACTCGTCTCTTTTTCTTTTTTACATCAAGGCGGTAATCGCTGTAATCAAGCCAAACACAATCCCAGGCATATTAGCTGCGGCTAATGGAATATCTCGTTCTTTTTTAAAGAGTCCATAGTAAACCCAAAGACTACAGTTGATTGCTGCTACTAAAGGCTGAACAAAATTCCCCTTACTGCCAGAAAGGTTATCCATAATCTGCGGAATATAGGACACATACATCATGACCGACATAAAAGTCGCCACCCAACCCAAAATAATCATATGTTTTTCTTTCATTTTAAAACCTTTCTTTTACTTAAATATTATCGCATTAACAACTTACTTCCGTTTTCTTGCAATCAAATGGATGGGCGTACCTTCAAAAACAAAGGCTTTGCGGATTTGATTTTCCAAGAAACGCAGGTAAGAAAAGTGCATGAGTTCTTCTTCGTTGACAAAGATAACGAAGGTTGGCGGTTTGACCGCCACTTGCGTCGCGTAGAAAATCTTGAGGCGCTTGCCCTTGTCGGTCGGTGTGGGATTGATTGCCACCGCGTCCATAATCACATCGTTCAAGACAGAAGACGGAATGCGCGTATTTTGGCTCTCGCTGATATGCTTGATGAGAGCTGGCAATTTGTTTAAGCGCTGCTTGGTCAGGGCAGATACGTAGACAATCGGCGCATAAGCGAGGTACTGGAATTGGTCGCGAATGTCCGCCTCCCAATTTTGCATGGTTTTGTTGTCCTTTTCCAGCGTGTCCCACTTGTTGACCACGATAATGATGCCTTTTCCTGCCTCGTGGGCGAAGCCCGCAATCCGCTTGTCATACTCACGAATGCCTTCTTCGGCATTAAGCACCATAAGCACCACATCCGAGCGGTCAATCGCCCGCATAGCCCGCATGACTGAGTATTTCTCGGTGTTTTCATAAACCTTGCCCGACTTGCGCATGCCAGCCGTATCAATCATGGTAAATTCTTGCCCCTCGCTGTCAACAAAATGCGTATCAATCGCATCGCGCGTCGTTCCAGCCACTGGACTGGCAATAACTCGCTCCTCACCCAGAATAGCATTGATGAGGCTGGATTTACCGACATTGGGACGACCAATCAGGCTGAACTTGATCAGATTGGGATTTTCTTCCACGTGCTCCGTTGGCAGATTGTCCACGATAGCGTCCAGCACATCGCCCGTCCCAATCCCATGGACAGAAGAAACTGGATAGGGCTCGCCCAAGCCCAGCGCATAAAAATCATAAATATCGGCACGCATTTCCGGATTATCGACCTTGTTGACTGCGAGGATAACAGGTTTGTGGGTCTTGTAAAGCATGCGCGCCACGTATTCGTCAGCATCGGTAATGCCCTCTTTTCCTGACACCACAAAAACGATGACATCGGCTTCATTCATGGCAATCTCAGCTTGGTGCTTGATTTGTTCCATGAAAGGAGCATCGACATCATCAATTCCTCCCGTGTCAATAATACTAAATTTACGATTGAGCCAGTCTGCCGTGGCATAAATGCGGTCGCGGGTAACGCCTTCGACGTCTTCGACGATTGAAATCCGCTCGCCTGCAATCCGATTGAAAAGCGTTGATTTGCCGACATTGGGCCGCCCCACGATAGCTATAGTTGGTAAAGCCATGATTGTTCTCTTTTCTAATTATAATAATTTCTTCTCTTGTAAATAGTCGGAGCTGGCTGGATTTGCTGGCGCGCCAAATTGCTGCGCTAAACGCTCGCTCCAAGTCGCTAGGGCACGGTCTCCTGCATAATCCGCCTGCACCTGGTCATAAGCCTTGATAACGGTCTCGTCCTGCTCTTGATACATTTCGTCAAAAACCACCGCTTCATAAGGCAGTCGCGGTTTGACAGCGTGCTCTTCTGCCGCTTGACCCAGAGCCATACCAAAAATCGGATAGGTGTAAGCTGGCAAGTCGAAAAGCTGACCGATTCCCTTGGAAGCATAACGCACCAAGCCAATAATCACACCAGCATAACCCAGACTTTCAGCAGCCAGCAAGGTGTTTTGCGCAGCTAGCGCCGCATCAACCGAGCTAATGAGAAGATTTTCCGTCCCTTCAGGGTAAAACTCGTCCGTGTGAAGCGCCACGCCCTTTTGCGCGCGATTGAGGTCACCGACAAAGAGCAAAAAAACAGAAGATTGACGAATAGCTTCCTGCGGCACCAAGTCAAAAAGTGCTGCTTTTTTCTCATTGCTACGCACCACAATAATGGAGTAAGACTGAAAATTTTTCCAGCTTGACGCCGCGCGCCCCGCATTGATCATATTTTTCAAGTCTTCTTCAGAAATTTCTTTGTCAGTAAAACGCCGAATAGACCTGTGCTGCCTCATCAAATCAATGGTTTCTGTCATCTGCGATTTACTCCTTCCAAGCGAACTTCCTGCGCCAAGTATTTAATTCGTTCCATGACCCGCTTGGCTTGCCAAGTTTCATCCCCATTTTTCGCCGTTGCAAAATGACGCTCCAGCTCTTGGAAATTAAAATTGGAAGTAAAGAAAGTCGGAAGATTTTCCTGCATGCGATGCTGCAAAATGACCTGCAAAATCTCATCGCGCATCCAAGGACTGGATTGCTCGGCACCAATATCATCCAAAATCAAAACTTGCGCGACCTTGACCGCATCAATCTTTTCCTTGACGAGGCCTGAGCTAATAGCATTCTTGACATCCAAGACAAAGCTAGGATAATGCAGCAAGGTCGTTGACACGCCGCGCTTTTCTGACAAATCATGCGCTAAAGCGGCCAACATGTAGCTCTTGCCCACCCCAAAGTCTCCGTAAAGATAGAGGGCTTTTTGGTAGTCAGGATAATCAGCGACAAAGTTGGTCAAAAGCTCAAAAGCCTTGTAGCGCCCTACGTCATCCAGGTCAACCTGCGCCAGACTCGCTTCCTTGAGACTGGCTGGCAGACTAATCAAGTTGAGGCGATTTTTTATCGCTTCCTGCTTTTGCTGCTCAATCAGCTCAGGTGTCTCCTCATAAGAAACATCTGCATAGCCTTCATTTTTGATCAAAATAGGCTTGTAGCCCTTGGCAATATAGTCTTGGTCACCCAGCAAAAAGCGATTACGCTCGCTAATATACTGGTTAAACTTGGAAATGCTTCGCGAAATTTCTTCTGGGATCAACTTTTCTTGCTCAATAAAAGCCGCCACATCTGGGTCGCTAACGATTTGTGCAACCAGTTCATCATACTTGAACTGATGCGGATTGTTCTTATGTGACAAGGTTTGTCCGATTTTCTCCATTTAGTCACCTCCTCCGTCTAGTTTGGCTAAGAGACGCCGTTTTTGCTCCTCTAACTTCGCCTGCTGCTCCGTGCTCGTTTCATTCTTGTAATCAGGATTGCTCCAGTCAGGTACATTGCTAGCTGGTTTCTTCTGATTTACTTGTCTATTTCGATCTTGCTTGGCTGAGCGAATCTCTCTGATCTTCAAAACGGCTTCTTCTGCACTTTTAATATCTTGACTAGAAAAATCATTAGCAAGTTTTAGACTATATTTCTCATTTAAATTTGCAGAAATTGATTTACTAAAACTAAATAGCAAAATGATATTGATTACTTCGTCCAAAAGTCCTAGTAGCCCCATGCTGTGTAAAACTTGACGCTCACTTTGTAAAATCATACCTTTACGGGCTTGTTTAAGTTCTGCTAAAAATTGAAGTGGCTTTTGCCTTTTCGCTTCTGCAATGATCGTTCGTTCTTGCTGGGTGAAGTTCTCGGTCACTTTTGTCTGAGCTAATTTTTGCTGCATCCGTTTGACTGAAATCACCTGATTGTGAGCCGTTTCTTTAGCCAAAATAAAGGTTTCATACCAAGTCCAATTTTGCTCCTCTGCTATAGCAAAAAGTTGCAATACAGCTTCTTGTTCATTTTCAAAGCGTAACTGTTCACGCGCCATAAGCTGCTTAAAAGCTTCCAAATCAAAGCTAGGTGCCTTTTTTTTAGATGAATCCATTGAAGATACTGTTTTTTGAACATCATTTAAGCTGAAAATCTCTGAAAAACTGCTCTCAACAATCCGCCCACTTGGCTGTGTCAAACGTAATTTATTAACCGCAGCTTCTCCAATTTTATTTTCCAAAAGCTTAACATAAATGCTATTAGCCAAGAATTCTTCTGATGATAGCAGAGGCAGAAATTTGAGAGCATAGGCTTTTTCGCCTTGATATAGCTCCATCAGCCCTAAAGCAATTAAATTTTTTAAAGCCTGCTCAAGTTGTGGCATAGATATATTCAGATGATTGAGCACTTCATGAAAACCGTGAGTTACCTGTCCATTATCCCCAAAAATCAGCAGATAATGGTAAACATCGGTTGACATCTGACCCAAAAGTGGACGATAGCAAGCCATCAAACTCCATTCATCTGGATAAATGCGATTATTTTTTACATAAGTAAAGAGCTCGTTTGGTCTCATAATTAGTCCTTCTTCTTACGGCTACCTTGAGTAATCTGCTGAAGCAGGCTTTCTAACTCAGCCACATCCTTGAAACTCCGATAAACACTGGCAAAACGCACATAGGTAATCTCATCTAGTTCAGCCAACTCGTCCATAACAAGACTACCGATGTAGTCACTGCTAATTTCATTATCATTGCTACCAATGAGTTTTTGCTCGACCCGACGGACAACACCTTCGATCTCATCGCTTGATACGGGGCGCTTCTGAGCTGAACGGATAATTCCATTAAAAATTTTATCACGCGAAAATTGTTCTCTTGTTCCATCTTTTTTTACAACGACGATTGTTCTTTCTTCCACACGCTCATATGTTGTAAAACGATGTTGACATTCTTCACAAACCCTGCGACGACGAATCGTTGTTCCCTCTTCGGCCTGTCGACTATCAATAACACTAGATTTATTTGCACCACACTTTGGACAACGCATCTGCTTCCCTCCTGAATTCTTAATGCTTCATTATACCATGTTTTAAGAAATAACAAAAGCTAGTAAATTGGTATTCCCATAGTATAGTGAAATTTCAGCTATCTATTTAGAAAACATTCACTCCGAAAAGATGACAATCAAAAAACGAGAAATTTCATTTCAAAACTTCCCGTTTTTGATTGTTAAAATGCAACTTCTGCTTCTAACCCAAAATGGTCACTAACAACAGGTGTTGCTTTGCCGTCAAAAACAACAGCAGATTTTTCAATGTTGAAATCTTTACTTGTAAAGATATAATCAATTTTTAGAGCTTCCTTATTTCCAGCCCAGCCAGCAATATCGCCTTCAACCGTTGCTGTACCAACGACTGTAGCAGCAACAGCATGACTATCTTGCAAAGCAAGTGGACTTCTTAAAATGTGCTGATAGCCTTCATAACCGACAGGATTGTTAAAATCTCCCATCAATACCAAAGGCATGTTGCATTGTAACAATTCTTCTTCTATCTGTGCCCACTCTTCTTGGAAGCCTTTATTCCACCAGGAAAGATGACAGGAAGCCACCGTTACAAGCCGTCCATCAACTTCTGTTTCCGCCAAAAGTACTTTTCTAGTGTGATAATCCGTTGGATCGTTGGCATCTGAAACCAATAACTCCCTTGGTTTCAATGGATTTAAGGATAAAATAGCAACTCCCTCATGAAACCGATCAAAACCAATATGATTATAAGCCCAAGACCAATGATAAATAAGACCTTTCTCTACCAATCTCTCCACAAGACAATGTGCAAAGTGGTCTTTATGAATCGCAATAGCACCATCTACCGCATGATAAAATGGAGCCTGAACAACCTGTTCAGACTCCATTTCTTGATTGACTTCCTGCAGGCAAATGACATCATATTTTTCTTGAAGAATCCGCTCAGCTAGTTGATCTAGCTTTTTTTCTTGCTCATCTTCCATCCAACTATGAGTATTTAAAGTCAGGAATTTTGCCATGATTTCTCTTTTCTATTTACAATTCTACTTTAGCAACAACCGTTTTCGCTGCTACTTTGCCGAATGTTTCAACCGTTACAGATTTAATAGCTTGTGCATTTGTGAAGACAACAACTGTTGAAGTTTCACGACCTGCCGCTTTGATAGCTTCTAAATCAGCTGTCACAAGAAGATCACCTGCTGCAACTTTTTGTCCTTCTGCAACATGTACTTCAAATGGTTTACCTTCAAGACTGACTGTATCAAGTCCGATATGAACAAGCACTTCAAGACCATTATCAGTCAAGAGACCAAGAGCGTGTTTTGTAGGGAAAATGCTTGTAACAGTACCTGCTACTGGTGAGTAGATATTCCCATTTTCAGGTTCAACTGCAAATCCGTCACCCATCATTTTTTGTGAGAAGACAGGATCTTTCACATCAGAGATAGCAATGACTTCACCGTCAGCAACCGTTTCAACTTCTTCTGTTACACCTTTGTAGCTCACTTCCGCAGCTTGTGAAGCTGTCATTTGACTCGGAAGAGTTTCAGGAATCACTTCACCTGAGTCAAGTAAGTCTTGAATATCAGATTTCAAAACATCCGCTTTTGGTCCATAAATTGCTTGAACACCTTGACCTTTCATCACCAAGCCCATAGCTCCTTCGGCTTTCCATTGCTCTTCTGTACCAACTTTTTCTGCATCTTTAACAGTTACACGAAGACGTGTCATACATGCGTCAACATCAACAATGTTTGCACGTCCACCAAGAAGATTGATAATATTCACAGCTTGAGATGCCTCTGCTACTTTGCCACCAGCTGGGGCAGACGAAGGACTATCTTCTCCATCAGCTGTTTCATAGTTTCCGTTACGTCCTGGAGTTGCGTAGTTAAATTTCTTAATCATGAAGTTGGCAATAAAATACATTCCAACTGCAAAGAGCACTGTTACCCAAACAAAATTAATAATATCCATACCCAAACCAGCATTGATGGCTAGTGGAGTACGAGTCAGAAATTCGATTGAACCAAATGAGTGCATACGCAAGTGAACAATATCTGCCATAGCAAAGGCTAACCCTTGCACAACAGCATACACCAAATAAAGAGGTGTTGCAACAAACATAAACATGTATTCAATTGGTTCTGTAACACCTGTTAAGAAAGTTGCAAGTCCTGTTGCAATCATCATCCCTTTGTATTTATGTTTCTTATCATCATCTACATTTCGATAAATTGCAAAGGCAACCCCCATCAAAATACCAAATGAACCAATCATTTGCCCAACTTTAAAACGAGCTGGAGTAATACTATTTAGAAGATGTTGATATTGGTCAGCGTGTGAACCTTTTAAATTAACAAGGTCTGTTACCCAAGCCAACCATAATGGATCTTGACCAAATACAGTCGTTCCTTTAGCAGCCCCTGTCAACACTTCATATGTCCCACCTAATTGAGTATAGTTGATTGGAATTGTCAACATATGGTGAAGTCCAAATGGTAAAAGAAGACGTTCTAAAGTACCAAACAAGAATGGTGCGAGAATTGGAGCTGTCTTTTGAGAGTTAGCAATCCAAATACCAAAATTGTTGATTCCAGTTTGAACAACTGGCCAAAATACTGCAAGAATCAAAGCCACAATTGTAGAACGCAAAATAACAACGAATGGCACAAACCGTTTACCATTAAAGAATGAAAGCGCATCTGGTAATTTACGGTAATTATAATATTTGTTGTAAGCAGTTGCTCCAACAAAACCGGCAATGATACCAACAAACACCCCCATATTAAGAGCAGGAGCTTCAAGTACACTTACAAAATAATCAGCCACCTTAATGGTTCCACCAAAGACAGTTTTTACAGTAGCTCCTTGTTTTGTAAGAAGGTCTGAAGTTACTCCAAAAAAGACCCCTGTAATACGGTTAATTAAAATAAATGAAAGTCCGGCCGCAAATGCACCACCAGCACGTTCCTTTGCCCAGCTACCTCCAATAGCTAATGCAAACAAAATGTGAAGGTTTCCGATAACTCCCCAACCAATTTGCTCAAGAATACCGCCTGTTGTAACAAGAGCAGCTACGTTTGGATTGATCATTGGAATTGACTTACCAATACTGATCATCAAACCAGCCGCGGGCATTACTGCGATAACGACCATCAGAGCTTTTCCGAATTTTTGCCAAAATTCGAAACTGAATATGTTTTTGAATGTCTCTTTTATCATTCGTATCTCCTTATAAAATTTTCCGCAAGCGCTTTCCGCAAACGTTTGCATTTATTTGACTCTTTAATTATATCATATATTTCTATTTTGTAAAGCGTTTTTATATAATATTTTAAAAACTTTCCCTATTTTTTACTTGCAAAGTATAACAGATAAAAAAACATCCCCATTAGAAAAGTGCAGAAAAACGATATTTCCTGCACTTCACGTTTATTCCTGCATGGCATATCCTACACCACGTACAGTTTTGATATAGCTTTTTTGATGTGGAAGGTCAATTTTCCCACGCAGATAACGGATATACACATCCACCACATTCGTTTCAGTCGCACTTTCATATTTCCAGACACGATCTAGTAATTGCTCCCGTGTCAAAGTTTGATTACTCCCCATTAGCGTTGCCAAAAGGTCATACTCACGACGAGTCAAGGAAATTAACTCGTCTCCTCGATAGACCAAATGATTTTGCACATCAATCCGCAAATTTCGATAAGAAGTTGGAACACGCATCTGGCTGCAATGCTGATCAATAAAATCACGCCCACGGAAAATGGCTGAAATTTTATCAACTAGTTGAGAGACTAATACCGGTTTACGAACAGCAGCGACTGCAAAACGCTGCACTTCTTCCTCTCGCCCTGTTAAATCTTCTGGGTAGGCCATGACGATAATAACGGATGCTGGACGAAACTCCGCCAATTTCTCCGCAAAAAAGCTGACTGACATATCAGCAAGATTTAATCCTAGTAAAAAAAGGTCGTATTCTTTCTCTTTGGCTAGTTCAAGCCCTTCCTGATTAGTTGTGACCCGTTCGACAACTAGTCCCTCCTTTTGGAGTTCCAAGCTTAAAAAATGCCCCAAATTCTTCTCTTGTTCAATCAATAAAATTTTTTTCGCCATAATTTGTTCATTCTTCTTTTATTTATAAGTAGAGGCTGGAACACTGTTTCCAACCTCTATCGTATAGCCTGAGCAAATATAAAATTTCCTAAATCTGCCTACATCATTGAAAAAATTAAGTCAGCAGACCTGATTATTGTTCGTCATACCAAGAATAGTGGTAGACGCCTTCTTTGTCTTTACGCTCGTAAGTGTGAGCACCGAAGTAGTCGCGCTGCGCTTGAATGAGGTTGGCTGGCAAGTTTTCAGCGCGGTAGCTGTCAAAGTAAGCGATAGCGCTTGAGAAAGTCGGAACTGGAATCCCTGCTTGAACAGCCAGACTAACCACATTGCGGACAGATTGTTGGTATTTAGCTGTAATATCCATGAAGTACTCGTCCAAAAGCAAGTTAGCCAAGTCTGCATCACGGTTGTAAGCGTCTGTAATCTTTTGCAAGAAACGAGCACGAATGATACAACCAGCACGCCAGATTGAGGCAATTTCGCCAAATGGCAAGTTCCAGTTATTTTCCTTACTTGCAACGCGCAGTTGGGCAAATCCTTGCGCATAAGACATGATTTTTGAGAAGTAGAGCGCTTGGCGGATTTTCTCAATCAACTCAGCCTTGTCGCCCTCAAATTTGAAAGGAGCTGGTTTTGGCAAGAGCTTGCTTGCATGAACACGCTCGTCCTTGTAAGTCGAAATGTAGCGTGCAAAGACAGATTCGGTAATCAAAGGCAGCGGCACACCGAGGTCGAGTGAAGATTGGCTGGTCCATTTACCCGTTCCTTTGTTGCCAGCAGCATCCAAGATATAATCCACAATCGGACCGTCTTGTCCTTCATCATCCTTACGAGTCAAGATGTCTGAAGTGATTTCAATCAAGTAGCTGTCCAGCTCGCCTTTGTTCCACTCGGTGAAAATTTCAGCCATTTCAGCAGCTGAGAAGCCCAGCAAGTGCTGCATCAAATCATAACTTTCAGCGATGAGTTGCATGTCGCCGTACTCAATTCCGTTGTGAACCATTTTGACATAGTGACCAGCACCGTCAGGACCAATGTAAGTCACACATGGAGCACCGTCTTCTGGCGCCTTAGCAGAGATTTCTTCCAAAACATCAGCTACCAAGTCGTAGGCTTCTTTTTGTCCACCCGGCATGATAGACGGCCCTTCAAGAGCACCTTTTTCACCACCAGAGACACCTGTACCGATAAAGTTGATACCTGAATTTGCCAACTCTTCGCTACGGCGAATGGTATCTTTGTAGAAGGTATTCCCACCGTCAATCAAAATATCGCCCTTATCAAGGTAAGGCAAAAGAGCTTGAATAGTCGCGTCTGTTCCCGGCCCAGCCTGCACCATGAGCATAATCCGACGTGGTTTTTCAATCGAATTTACAAAAGACTCAATATCATAGCTCGGTAGAAAATTCTTATCTGGATGCGTCGCAACGACGTCCTCTGTCTTTTCCTTGCTGCGGTTAAAAATGGCCACACGGTAGCCACGAGATTCGATGTTTAGGGCAAGGTTACGACCCATAACGGCCATACCCACAACGCCAAAGTTTGCTTTTGTCATGTCTTACTCCTATTTATAGTTACTAGTCTTATTGTAACATTTTGCAAGCATAATTGAAAGTACTTTGCCATGATATGAATTATAAAAAGAGTGAAACTGCAACTAAGTGAACAAAATATTTTTCACAGCTTGACAAAAAAGACCTTTTATTATATAATAAAACCGACCGGTCGGTATGTTTTTTTAAAAAAAAGAAGGTAAATAATATGCAAAAAAAGTATGATTCAAAGGTTACTATCGAAACCATTTTAACTGTTTCAACCAAATTATTTTTAGAAAAAGGTTTTGATAAAACCAGTATGCGAGATATTGCAGAAGCAGCAAATGTGTCAAAAGGTGCCATTTATCATCATTTCAAATCGAAAGATGATGTTATAAATGCTGTAACAAAAAGGCAAACTGAAGCTACAAAAGGGACAATGAAGCTCTTACTATCCCAAACAAGCTCTCTGAGCGGAAAAGAACAATTGTCACTTATTTTAGAAAAGACTATTGAAAATCAAGAAATTCATTATTTAGATGATGCCATGGTTCCAAAAATGAAAAGTGCAGAATTTGTTATCTCCTACATGAAAGATTGTGTAAATAACGATGCTCCTTTTCTTTCTAAAATTATTCAAAAAGGGATTGATGATGGATCTATTGTTACAAAATATCCTGATGAATGCGCAGAAATCTTTTTGCTATTATTAAATGTGTGGTGTGACCCTGCGGTATTTACTTGTGATGAAGAGAAGCTATTAACACGATTAAATTTCTTACAAACCCTAATGGCTTCTCTAGGCATTGATGTATTGAATGATACGCTCATTGAAAAATTCATGAACTTATTGCACAGATTATATTTTAAGGAGGGTAACAATGAAACATAATTTAGCAGTCGAAACAGACAATCTAACCAAAACCTTTGATAAAAAAGAGGTTATCAGAGCTTGCAATATTCACGTAGAAAAAGGAAGTATCTACGGATTTCTAGGAGCAAATGGAGCTGGAAAAACAACTGTATTTAAACTACTGTCCGGGCTACTCATACCAACAATGGGCAAGATACAAATCTTGGGATTAGATATTGGAAAACAGCGAAATGAAATCCTATCAGAAATAGGCACCTTAATTGAAACGCCTGTATTTTATGAACATTTATCAGCCGAGGAAAATTTACAAATCCATCTCTCCTATATGGGAAAAGAAGGTAAAGATTGTGTCTCTGCTTTGCAAAAGGTTGGGCTAAATAACACTGGAACCTTGCCAGTATCTAAATTTTCTTTGGGCATGCGACAACGTTTAGCAATCGCGCGAGCCATTGTCCATGAACCAGAACTACTCATCTTAGACGAACCAATAAATGGTCTGGATCCTATGGGAATCAGAGAAATGCGAGAATTATTCTTGCAACTAAAGAATGAACAAGGTATGACCATTCTAGTATCTAGCCATATATTAAGTGAAATAGAACATATTGCAGATACTATCGGTGTCATTGTGAATGGCACCGTTGTAGAGGAAGTTAGCTTGTCTGCAATAGAAAATCAATTCCCAAATGGACTGGAAGACTATTTCTTCAATATCATGAGTGGGGGTGAAAAAATTGTTTAAATTGATAAAATTAGAATTAAAAAGAAATAATATCAAAACATATGTAATTGCAAGTAGCGTTACCTTTATTGTAATGCTTGGCTTTATTTACTTGTTTGCATATGCCCCTCAAATAAATCCAGACCCAGATCTACAAATATTTGCAGGATATCCTAAAATTATTTCCTTATTTTCAACACTAAGTATGGCTGTCTTCGCAACACTCTCTGCCACCATGTGTACACGGTTTATCATTGATGAATACAAAGATAAACGAGCTATTTTATTATTTTCCTACCCTATCAGAAGAGATAAAATATTATGTTCAAAATTAATGGTTGTCTTTCTTTTTACGCTCATGGCAATGGTATCTTGTAATGTGCTAGCCTTTGGCATATTTGGCATCACAGAGTCCATTAGTCCTTTGGTTGAAGGCACATGGACTGTCTCTCTTATGATGAGAGCAATCAAAATAACAATCATCATGTCCATGATAGCAGCATCAACTGGGATTATAGCTGTAGGTATTGGTTTTTTGAAAAAATCTATACCAACTACCATTTTGTCGGCTGTCTTTCTTTCCTCTTTATTTTGTAATATCCTGTTTAGTTTTATAGAAAATAGCAATAAAAATGATGTAGCCGCTCTTATCTTAATGTGCCTTACTGTTTTGGGTGGAATTGGTGTGTCATTGTTGCTTACTAAAAAAATAAACCATATGGAGGTAGAATAATGGAACGGACCTTAGATAATACAGTTAATACTGTGCTTGAAAGCATTTTTGGTAAAAACGGTTTGCAAATCAATATGATTTTTGGATTCATCATTTTGGTAGTAGGAATAGGCATATTTTTATTTTCAAAAAATAATTCGTCTTCTAAAAAGCGAACAATTGGATGGATTTGCATTGGATTAGGCTGCTTAGGAATTATCAGTGGTATCATTCAGTTATTGTTATAATTATTCTTAGTTACTTTCAATTTTCCAAGAGATATCCACGTCAAAAGAATAAATCCTAACATTTAAAAATATTAAAAAATATTAAAACAAGAGATATCCACGTCAAAAGAATAAATCCTAACATTTAAAAATATTAAAACAAATATATATTTGTGTGTTTCTTCTATCTGGATTATTAACTCAATTTTCTTCATCAAACAGGTTCTTCAGGCTAGCAAAAGGGCTCTTACTTGCTTTTTGCTCTTCTTGCTGGCGGCGGTATTCTTCCTCGGTCATGACCTGCCAGTCTTGTCCCACTGGAAAATCCTGCCCTGCTTCTTCCTCAGCCGTCAAGACCTTAAGCGGGATATTGAGCAAGATATTATCCGCTACACTTTCTGCCAGATCAATCTCATCGCCCTCAAGCCCCAAAACGAGGTCATCATCAATCAAGTCTTGGCTGATCTTCTCGCCATGATTTTCCATGAAAATCTCATTGACCAAGTAAGTTTCCTTGCGCTCAACAGGCTCCATGCTGCGGCTGGACGCCAGAGTAATCGTGTAGGACAAATCATAGTCTAAAAAGTAAAGACCGTCCTCATACTGAGCCTTGCCTCTTGCAAGCACATCGCGGATGCCCAAAATTTCAGGGTTACGCCCTTTTAAATCAGCAACTAAGTCAAAATTCACTTCAAAGTCTAGTCCATCGGGGTTCTTACGAATTTCATGAATATTTAGCATATACTTTTCCTCCAATATTCCTTAAACCATTATAGCATTTTCTTTCTGTTTGTGCGCCTTTCTTTGCAACTTACCCTATCATTTCTACCAGTTACTTTCTCTTTGGTACCACTTGGTTAAAAGACCTTGAAAACCCAATTACACCCCGCTATAATGGTGGCAATAAAGCTTTTAGGAGAACAATTTATGAATATATACATTGAAAAGAAAAGAATTACTCTCACATCAAGTGAAAGTCGAATTGTTAAGCGAACCATAAAGAGTGATATTCGTCAGGTTTGGGAATTTGTCACACAGGGTAAAAGGTTTCAACTCAAAAGTCCTAGCCTCGCTAAACAACTTGTCAAAAAATATTCAGGAGATAAAGCAGATGAAACTATTGATTAAAAATTCACTTTTTCGTGTCATAGCTCTTTCTCGCTTTTTCAACTACTTAGGAGCCTCTATCTACAATCTCGTTTTTGTAGTTTTTGCAGCAAGTCTGCCCCATGCTAAATTCGCAGTTGGAACTGCCAATATTATCTTACTTGCTCCTATTCTCTTTACTGTTTATGTCGGTAAACGAGCTGACCACACGCGCGACAAAGGTTACTGGCTGATTGCCACAGGCTACATTCAAGCAATATTGTTTGTCCTTGTCGCCATGCTGACGTATCAAAAAAGTTTAATCGCTTTTTCCTTCGTTTGCCTGATTAACATCATCTCAGATATTCTCAGTGACTACCGTGGCGGTTTGCAAATGCCTATTTTCCAGAAAAATATTCCTGAAGAAGATCGTATGGAAGCCTATAGTTTTACTCAATTTCTCTCTATCATTTGTTCTATTTCGGGACAAGCTCTGGGAGTATGGCTACTCGCCATTAGCAATCAAAATTTCTTTTTCGTTGCCTCTATCAATGCTCTGGCTTTCCTGCTTTCTTCAACTATCCTCTATTTCTACCGCAAACAGCTAACTCATGCACCTGTCACTATTAAAAAATCAGAGAAAAATACTTTTTTCCTTACTCAAGCCAAAGAAATTTTTAAATTGGGCGAAGAAATTTTCCAAAAGGAAGAAAAGAGCAACTTTATACTGCTCCTAGCCATCATTGCCATTATCAATGCCTTGGGTGGCAGCTTAAACGCTATCTTTAATCTTAGTCTTTTAAATCGTCCCTTCTGGAATCTCACTTTCAGTCAATCACTATTTCTCATCCAAGTAGTAGTCATGGCAGGTATGGTTCTCGGAAGTCTCACTCCCAAAGACTACTTCGCCAAACTCTCCGTCGCTCAAATTGTTTTATGGGCAATCCTTCCTATTGTTTTAATTGGATTAAATCAAATATTTTATAGTTCTCAACTAATTACTCTTCTTTCCGCCATGTTCCTCATGTATCTGGCAGCGAAGGTCAATCCCAAACTCAACGCCCTTCTTCTCAACAACCTACCATCTGATATTCTCGCACAGACCAGCTCTTTTTTATCCCTTCTCTTTAGTCTCTCCCTTCCTGTCGGAACTACTCTTTTTACAGCTCTTGCCGTTTGGAATATGACTATTTGTTGGACTGTGTTTACTCTACTGGGATTATTTGCTCTTGGGCTTGCTTGGAAAAATAGATAAGAAAACTCTCCCAAACAGTGTGAATGGGAGAGTTATTTTTACATATTTTTCAAACGTTCAATCCGCTCACTAATCGGAGGGTGAGTGTGAAAAAGTTTTTGTAAGCCACCCGGCTTTTTAGGATCGTTGATATAGAGAGCTGCACTAGCATCATCGACCTTACGATGCATGGGCTCACTTCCATCTAACTTTTGCAAAGCATTAATCATACCTTGAGGATTACGAGTCAACTCAACACTGGAAGCATCGGCTAAAAATTCCCGCTGGCGCGAAATAGCCAACTGCACCAAAGTTGCTGCTAGAGGAGCAAGAACAATGACTATCAAAGATAGCAACAGCATGATGATCCCTAAACCACCACCACTATCACGATCATCATTGCTTCTACGTCGGCTGCCACCACCAAACCACATCATGCGTCCTGCGATACTGGACAACATCGTCACAGCACTTGCCAGAGCTACTGCAATTGTCGAAATCCGAATATCGTAATTGCGAATATGGCTGACTTCATGCCCGATAACAGCTTCAAGCTCTTCACGGTTCATAAGTTGTAAAATCCCCGTCGTTGCTGCCACAGCCGCATTTTTAGGACTGGAGCCTGTCGCAAAAGCATTTGGTGACGGATCATCTACAACATAAACTCGCGGCATAGGAATCTGCGCTACCAAGGCCATATCTTCAACGATATGGTAAAGCTCAGGTTCTTCTTGTTCAGAAACTTGCCGCGCACCATTCATGGACATGACGACTTCTGTTGACTGAAAAATCATGCTCCCTGCATAAATTGCACCGATGATAAGAGCAATAAGAACTCCACCAAGAGCACTGTCTAGCCACAGATAACCTACTGCGGCCCCAATTGCAGCCAAAAGAGCAAAGAAAGTAATGAGCAAAAACCATGTTCGCCTTTTATTACTGGCAATCTGATCAAACAGCATGGTTAGTCACCAACTCCCGTGCTACCAAAATCAACTTTAGGCACCGCTTTTTCTTCTTCAGGTGTTGCAAGGAAGTCTACTCTTCTAAAGCCAAACATTCCCGCAATAATGTTGCTTGGGAAAGTTTCCAATTTAACATTGAAATTCCCAGTTACTGAATTGTAAAGCTGACGAGAATAAGCAATTTTATTTTCTGTATTTGTCAACTCTTCTTGCAGTTTAAGATAGTTAGTATTTGCCTTAAGTTCTGGGTAATTTTCTGCTACTGCAAAGATTCCAGAAATTTGACGCGTAAGGGCATCACTAGCCTTCATCGCTTCAGCTGGACTAGATGCATTTGCTACTTGAGCGCGGAGTTGAGTCACCTTTTCAAGGGTTGACTGTTCATATTTCCCATATCCCTTGACCGTTTCAACCAAATTCGGCAAAAGATCATTCCGACGTTTAAGCTGCACATCAATTTGACTCCAAGCTTCCTGCGTTTGCATGCGAGCACGTACCAAGCCATTGTAAACAGCAATGACAAATAAAGCTACTACGACAATAATCGCTAAAATAATCCACAACATGATTGTTCCTCATTTCATTAGTGTTGTTACTATTATACCAAATTTTTAAATGTTTGCCAGAAATTATCTCAAAAACCAACCTAGTTTCCCAGATTGGTTTGTAATTTTTTAAGCCAGTGCTAGGCTGACAAAATTAAGGATAAAAAGGATATCCAAAACCCAGATAATTGGGTGAACTTCTTTAGCTTGACCTTTAATAACTTTAACTAAGGCATACATGATAAATCCTGCGGTAATTCCATGAGTAATACTGTAAGTAAATCCCATAAAAATAGATGTAAAGAAGGCAGGAATGGCTTCAGCCATATCATCCCAGCGGATATTTTTCATGCTAGCTAGCATCATAATCCCCACAATGATGAGGATAGGCGCCACTGCCACTGTCGGCACAATGGCAAGCAGTGGACTAAAGAAACTTGCAATGGCAAAGAGAATGGCTACGACAAGGGCAGTCAGACCAGTCCGTCCACCCGCTTCAATCCCTGCGGCAGATTCGACATAAGTGGTAACATTTGAAGTCCCTGCAATCGCGCCGACTGTCGTTCCGACCATATCTGAAAAGAGCGCTTTGTCCATTTTAGTTTGCAGACCAGATGAGTCTTTGGCTGCTTCTTCATCTGCGATATTGAAAATACCTGCCTTACGCCCTGTCGAAATCAAGGTGCCGATATTGTCAAAAATATCTGTCAAGGAGAAAGCCAGAATGGCGAGCAGAACCTCTGGAATACGAGCTGGATTGGCAAAGAGAGCACCCAGTCCCTTGCTGCCCAAGGCTGCACCAAAAATAGTACCCAGATCCTTGACCGCTGCCCCGATATTATTGGACGCAAAGTTGATCTCTGAAAGGTTAACCACACCTGCCAAAATAGCTACTACTGTCGTTGCCGCAATGGAAAGAATAATTCCTCCCTTAACACGCTTTAAAACTAAGATGATCGTAATCACAATCCCAAACAGAGCCACCAAAACAGCTGGATTGTTGAAATCAACTAAGCCTGGAGTTGCCATACCATTTGCCGTGATAGCTGCCTTGGCCTGATCAGCTCCCTTGCCCGCCACTGTATAAGTACCTGGGTCAATCGAAAACTTCAGCAGCCCCGCCTTTTTAATACCAATATAAGCAAGGAAAATCCCAATTCCACCTGAAATGGCATATTGCAGGCTTTCAGGAATAGCGTGGATAATGACCTTACGAATTTTCGTCAGCGTGACAATGATACTGATAATACCGCATAGGAAAACCATGGCTAGCGCTTCTTGCCAGGTGTAGCCCAGAGCAAAAACCACCGTGTAGGTGAAAAAGGCATTGAGCCCCATACCTGGTGCTTGCGCGTAAGGGATGTTGGCATAAAAAGCCATCATCAGCGTCCCAGCTACCGTCCCGATAATGGTAGCCAGAAAGACCCCTTGTGCTGGCATGCCGGTCTGGCTCAGCATTTCAGGATTGACAAAGAGAATGTAACTCATGGCAAAGAAAGTCGTCAGTCCCGCCAAAATCTCCGTCCGAACAGTCGTACCATTCTCTTTTAATTTAAAAAACTTGTCCATTTTTAGACAATCTCCTTATATTTTTTACAGCGCCCGCTAAATAACGAACGATAGAAAAGATTATAACAAAAAACATTCACTTTTTCAAGGTGAATGTTTGATAAATCTTATTTTTTATTAGTAGAATGATCCAAAAAAACTAAACACATGGTTTGAATAAGAGCAAAACCTAAAATAAAAAGCAAACGTTCTGGCTGCAAAGCGCCGATCAAACGGTGATACACTTCGCTTGGATTGCTAACCAAATCCCAAGAATTGAGCCGATCATAGCGCCCAATATAAATGGCCATACTGGAGATAAAAGACAATACCACAATGCTGATATGTCTTACGAGCCAATTCAACCTGAGCCGCTCAACAATCATATTCCAAGAAGCAATCCCACACATCACTCCAAACAAAATGCTGGGTACAAAAGCCATAAATAGTTTCAAGCTAGCTCGGTTCCAAAGCGTTTGCCCAACCCAGTCCATATGTACCAAATCTGTAATCATATAAAAAGTATTGGGATAGAAAACTAGCCAAATGAGTAAAACAGGCCAAACAAGCCATTTATTTTTTACGTAGTTAGCAATGACCGCAGCATCATAAGCTACGAGTGCTAAAACCATATTCCAAACCAAGTCCGGACCAGCAGTCGGAATTCCCTGCCAATAAACTAAAGCAGATATTACCAAAAAGAAGAGATGAACTAAAACATGTTTTTTCATTAAAAAATATTCCTTTCACAGATTTCATACAAGAGATTGTCGTTCATTATACCATAACTTCTTAAAATCTGCTATAATAGCTGGTAACCCACCCGATAGAAAATATAGAAAGATTGGTCATTAAGTATGAATAAAAAAATGATTGCACTTGATCTTGATGGAACTCTTCTTAATAACGAGAGCAAATTATCTGAAAAGACTAAAAAAGTGCTAAAGAAAGTGATGGAAAAAGGGCACCACGTCATCATTACCACAGGGCGTCCTTATTGGATGGCTCACGAGTTTTACAAGGAGTTGGAGCTTCATGAACCGATGATTAATTTCAACGGCGCTCTCACACATATTCCTGAAAAAAAATGGGAATTTGAACATTCACGAAAAATTGATAAGGATTTGCTGGTTGATATGATCGAACAGGCTGACGCCATTGAAGCAGATTTCATTGCCAGTCAATATCGCAGAAAATTTTTCATCCAAGAGCAAAACAACTTTCAAGTCAATCCAGAATTTTTTGGAGTGGAGAGTTTTCCAAAAGGCAGCCAATTTCAATTGGATAAGGTCACTAAAGGACCAAACGGCATTCTTTTACAAACACGAGTAAAAAATAGATACGATTTAGCACATGAGTTAGAAAAACATTATCAAAATGCACTTTCTATCAACACCTGGGGCGGTCCATTCAATATTTTAGAATGTAGTGCTTATGGGGTCAATAAAGCCTATGCTCTTAACTATCTCCTCAGTGTTTACAAAATGGATAAGCGAGATCTGATCGCCTTTGGGGACGAGCACAACGATACTGAAATGTTAGAATTTGCAGGGACTGGCTATGCCATGAAAAATGCCAATCCAGCTATACTTGAGCACGCTGATAAACAAACCGCTCTATCAAATGATGAAGACGGCGTCGCCCACGAACTGGAAAAATTATTCCTAGAATAAGGAAAATCAGAGACACAGCATGTTTCGATTTTCTTGCCGAGATGTTTGATTGAGTTAAAAGACGAATAAAATTTATTCGTCTTTTTTAATTTAAATACTTTCCTACCTCAAATTTGTTAACCAGTTAACTTTCTGAAAATTTTCATTAATTACAATTGTTAGCGCTTGCAAAATTCCCGAAAACATGTTAAACTATTCACATAATATAAATCAAAATAAATTAAGGAGGCTACTTTTTATGAAAGCAGTTGTTGTCAATCAAGAAGGTACTGGCGTTGAAATCGTCGACCAAAATATTCGTCCAATTGAAGCTGGCGAAGCACTCGTTGAAGTTGAGTACTGCGGTGTCTGCCACACAGACTTGCACGTAGCTCATGGAGATTTTGGTAAGGTTCCCGGTCGTGTCCTTGGTCACGAAGGAATCGGTATCGTTAAAGAGGTTGCTCCTGATGTTGATAGCCTTAAAGTAGGCGATCGTGTCAGCATTGCTTGGTTCTTTGAAGGTTGTGGTCGTTGCGAATATTGTACAACTGGTCGCGAAACTCTTTGCCGTAGTGTAAAAAATGCTGGCTACTCTGTTGATGGAGGAATGGCACAGGAATGTATCGTCACAGCAGATTACGCTGTTAAAGTTCCTGAAAATTTGGATCCAGCCCAAGCATCCTCTATTACTTGTGCTGGTGTCACTACCTACAAAGCTATCAAAGAAGCACATGCTGAACCAGGTCAATGGGTCGTTGTTTACGGTGCTGGTGGACTTGGTAACTTGGCTGTTCAATACGCTAAGAAAGTCTTTAACGCTCACGTCATCGCAGTCGACATCAACAATGACAAGTTGGAATTAGCTAAAGAAGTCGGAGCTGACTTCACTATCAATGGTCGTGAAGTTGAAGATGTTCCAGGTCTCATTAAAGAACACACTGGCGGCGGCGCTCATTCTGCTGTTGTAACTGCCGTTTCTAAAGTTGCTTTCAATCAAGCTGTGGACAGCGTTCGTGCTGGTGGTCGTGTTGTTGCAGTTGGTCTGCCTTCTGAAATGATGGATCTTAGTATCGTTAAGACTGTTCTAGATGGTATCCAAGTTATTGGTTCTCTAGTTGGTACGCGTAAAGATTTGGAAGAAGCTTTCCAATTTGGTGCAGAAGGTCTGGTCGTTCCAGTTGTTCAACTTCGCCCAGTTGAAGATGCTTGCCATGTTTTCGATGAAATGGAAGCTGGAACTATCCAAGGACGTATGGTATTAGATTTCAAAAACTTGTGACATATTTAATCACTCTAAAGCACTTATCTGACAGCGATAAGTGCTTTTTTTGATATGTATTCCTGAAATATACCCCATATTATGCTATTGATATGTTTTGAAAATTTTTGAAAGTTTTTGGTGCGAAACCCTTGTATTTTTCATGAAAACGTTTTATAATAAGATGTCTTAAAGTTTTCTTAAACTTAAGTCAAACATATATAAAGGAGGAAAGACAATAATGAGTATCGGAATCATTATTGCAAGCCATGGTGAGTTTGCTTCTGGCATTCACCAATCTGGTTCCATGATTTTTGGAGACCAAGAAAAGGTGCAAGTAGTGACTTTCATGCCAAGTGAAGGTCCAGATGACTTGTATGCCAAGTTTAACAATGCTGTGGCTGCTTTTGATGCGGATGACGAAGTCTTGGTTTTGGCCGACCTTTGGAGTGGGTCTCCATTTAACCAGGCAAGTCGGGTCATGGGTGAAAATCCAGATCGCAAATTCGCAATCATCACAGGTCTCAACCTGCCTATGTTAATCCAAGCCTATACCGAACGTATGATGGATGCCAACGCAGGAGTTGAGGCTGTCGCTGCTAATATTATCAAGGAAGCCAAAGATGGTGTCAAGGCGCTCCCTGAGGAACTCAATCCAGCTGAAGTAACTGCAACTAATGCTGCAGCTCCTGTCGCTCAAACAGCTATTCCAGAAGGAACAGTCATTGGCGATGGCAAGCTTAAGATCAACTTAGCACGGATTGACACACGTCTCTTGCACGGTCAGGTTGCAACAGCTTGGACGCCAGACTCTAAGGCAGACCGTATCATCGTTGCTTCAGACAGCGTTTCTCAAGATAGCCTGCGGAAAGAACTAATCAAGCAAGCTGCACCGGGAAATGTTAAGGCAAACGTTGTACCAATTGACAAATTGATCGCTGCTGCGAAAGACCCACGTTTTGGAGGAACTCACGCGCTCATTCTTTTTGAAACACCACAAGATGCTCTGCGCGCAATTGAGGGCGGTGTGCCAATCAAAACTCTCAATGTTGGATCTATGGCTCACTCAACTGGTAAAACAATGGTCAACAACGTTCTTTCTATGGACAAAGACGATGTTGCTACCTTTGAAAAATTACGCGACCTTGGAGTTACATTTGATGTGCGGAAAGTACCAAATGACTCTAAGAAAGATTTGTTTGACTTAATTAATAAAGCCAACGTTCAATAAAAAGTGAACCTCGGGCTTTTCTATCTTACTTAAAATGAAACTCGGGCTGAAGCGAGGAAGTTCACTTCCCGCGACTGTTGCGTTTGCTAACGCCCTCATATCTTAATAAACTGAACACGCCCTAAAAACTTCGGAAAATCGCAAACGAAAAAGCTGTGACTTCAAGACGCAGTGCTCTTGTTTTCCGACATTTCAAAATCAAAACGATATCTTTTGATTTTGAAATTAGTGTAGAGTTTAGAAAGGACGCGCTAGCGGTTTTCGTTTCGTGACAGTACTGGAAAGTACTAGACACGAATAACTCTGCTAACGGGCTTCGTAACTTAATAAAACTGAACTCGGGCTAAAAGCTCGGAAAATAGATAAATCCTCCTAGAAGCCGTGGCTTCGTTGTCGGATTTCCTAATTTTCAGTCGCTTTTTTCACGCCCTCATATCTTATGAAAGGATCTAGAATAATGTCAATTATTTCTATGGTATTAGTTGTCTTTGTTGCCTTCCTTGCTGGTTTGGAAGGAATCTTAGACCAATTTCAATTCCACCAACCTTTGGTTGCTTGTACCTTGATCGGTCTTGTAACTGGGCACCTAGAAGCAGGTCTTATGCTTGGTGGATCTTTGCAAATGATCGCTCTTGGTTGGGCAAATATCGGTGCTGCTGTTGCGCCTGATGCTGCTCTTGCCTCTGTTGCCGCTGCAATTATCATGGTGCAAGGTGGAGATTACACAACTAAAGGTGTTGCTGTTGCAACCGCCGTTGCTATCCCACTTGCTGTTGCCGGCCTTTTCCTTACAATGATCGTACGTACGATCTCCGTTGCTCTTGTTCACGGTGCAGATGCTGCTGCTAAGAAAGGCGACATCCGCGGAGTTGAACGCGCTCATATTGTTGCACTTCTTCTTCAAGGAATCCGTATTGCTCTTCCTGCGGGACTGCTCCTTGCTATCCCAGCTGAAGCTGTACAAGACTTGCTTTCTAAAATGCCTGCTTGGTTGTCTGATGGTATGGCTATCGGTGGTGGTATGGTCGTTGCCGTTGGTTACGCTATGGTTATCAACATGATGGCAACTCGTGAAGTATGGCCATTCTTCGCTCTTGGTTTTGCTCTTGCAGCTGTTAGTCAATTAACCCTTATCGCTCTTGGTACAATCGGTGTTGCAATCGCCCTTATCTACCTTAACCTTTCTAAAAAAGGTGGAAATGGTGGTGGAGGCGCTGCTACATCTAACGACCCAATCGGTGATATTTTAGAAGACTACTAAGAAAGGAGCTACTAATCATGACAGAAAAAATTCAATTATCAAAATCAGATCGTCAAAAAATTTGGTGGCGTTCAACTTTCTTGCAAGGTTCTTGGAACTATGAACGTATGCAAAACTTAGGTTGGGCATATGCGTTGATTCCAGCTATCAAAAAATTATACACTAAAAAAGAAGACCAAGCTGCTGCGCTTGAACGTCACTTGGAATTCTTTAACACTCACCCATACGTAGCTGCTCCTATTATCGGGGTAACGCTCGCCCTTGAAGAAGAAAAAGCAAATGGTGCTGAAATTGATGATGCAGCTATCCAAGGGGTTAAAATCGGTATGATGGGGCCTCTTGCCGGTATTGGTGAGTCAGTCTTCTGGTTTACAGTACGTCCAATCCTCGGTGCTCTTGGTGCATCTCTTGCTCAAGCAGGAAATATCATGGGACCACTCCTCTTCTTCGTTCTTTGGAACGCTATCCGTATGGGCTTCCTTTGGTACACTCAAGAACTTGGTTATAAAGCTGGTTCTGAAATCACCAAAGATATGTCTGGTGGTATTCTCCAAGACATCACTAAAGGAGCATCAATCCTTGGTATGTTTATTCTTGCCGTTCTCGTTGAACGCTGGGTAAATATTAGCTTTGCCCTCCAACTTCCTTCAACAAAACTTTCTGAAGGTGCTTATATCAACTTCCCTAAAGGTGCAGTATCTGGATCTGAACTTCAAAAGATCCTAGGTGATGTTGCTAGCGGATTGAGCTTGACTCCAGAAAAGACTAACACTCTTCAAGGACAATTAAACTCATTGATCCCTGGTTTGATGGGACTTCTCCTTACCTTCCTTTGCATGTGGTTGCTTAAGAAGAAAGTTTCACCAATCACAATTATCATCGGCCTCTTCATCGTTGGTATTGTAGCCAAAGTTATTGGTTTGATGTAATCAACAAAAAAGAAGGTTTCGGCCTTCTTTTTATTATGGTATAATAGAGAAGATGACAGCAAGGAGTGAAGCATGGCACAATCGCAAAATAAAGAAATTGAATTTCAAACAACTGGAACTTCCTATTTAGCTATCGGTGGCAAAGTCGGAAAGTTTTTAATTGGAGATAAAGCACTGGAATTTTACGCAGACGCGAATGTCGAGGACTATATTCAAATCCCTTGGACCAGCATTGAAAAAATGGGCGCCAATGTGTCTGGTAAAAAGGTCAGCCGCCACTTTGAAATTTTTACGGATAAAGGGCGCTTCCTCTTTGCCTCCAAAGATGCTGGCAAGATTTTAAAAATTGCCAGAGAGCATATCGGCAATGAAAAAGTCGTCAAATTACCGACTCTTTTACAAACGATTGGACGCTTTTTTAAAAATTTATTTGCAAAAAAAGCCTAAGTAGGGTATAATCATAGCAACGGATAAGTAGGTTTGGAGCTTTTTCAGAAAGTCTGCGGTCGCTGCGAGCAGATAAAGCGAAAAATTGAAATTCTACCGTTGGATACAATTACATAAATAATCAAGTGCACTCCTGTGAAGTTGGATGGAACCGCGTTGACTAAGCGCTCCAACAATTAATAGGGGTGCTTTTATAGTGGAGGAGACATATGCTCGATTTAAAACGAATTCGGACCGACTTTGATACGGTTGCTGAAAAATTAGCAACCAGAGGCGTTGAAGCTGCGGTGCTAAATGAAATGAAAGAAATAGACGCCAAACGCCGCGACTTGCTGGTCAAGGTAGAGCAGCTCAAAGCTGAACGCAATACCGTTTCAGCCGAGATTGCCCAAGCCAAACGTAACAAGGAAAATGCAGATGATAAAATCGCTGCTATGCAAAAACTAGCTGCCGAGGTTAAGGCGCTTGATGCTGAGCTAGCTGAGCTGGATGCCAAGCTGACTGAATTTACCACGACCCTGCCAAATATCCCTCACGACAGCGTACCTGTCGGGCTTGATGAAGACGATAATGTCGAGGTGCGCCGTTGGGGCACGCCACGTCAATTTGACTTTGAAATCAAGGCTCACTGGGACTTGGGTGAGGAGTTGGGGATTCTCGACTGGGAGCGCGGAGCAAAGGTTACTGGCGCTCGCTTCCTCTTTTATAAAGGGCTTGGAGCTCGGCTTGAGCGCGCCATCTATAACTTTATGCTGGAGGAGCATGGCAAGGAAGGCTACACGGAAGTCATCCCGCCTTACATGGTCAACCACGACTCGATGTTTGGGACAGGCCAGTATCCTAAGTTCAAGGAAGATACCTTCGAGCTTAGCGATACGAATTTTGTCCTCATTCCGACGGCTGAGGTGCCGCTGACCAACTACTACCGCGATGAAATTATTGACGGCAAGGATTTGCCTATCTACTTCACAGCTATGAGCCCGTCTTTCCGCTCGGAAGCTGGTTCTGCTGGTCGCGATACACGGGGGCTCATCCGCCTGCACCAATTCCACAAGGTCGAAATGGTCAAGTTTGCCAAACCAGAAGAATCTTATGTAGAATTGGAAAAAATGACCGCCAATGCTGAAAATATTTTGCAAAAACTGGAGCTTCCTTATCGAGTTGTTGCCCTATCCACTGGCGACATGGGCTTCTCCGCTGCCAAAACCTATGATTTAGAGGTTTGGATTCCAGCGCAAAATACCTACCGCGAAATTTCTAGCTGCTCCAACACCGAAGATTTCCAGGCTCGCCGCGCACAAATTCGCTACCGCGATGAGGCCGACGGCAAGGTCAAACTCCTTCACACCCTCAACGGCTCTGGTCTGGCTGTCGGACGGACCGTCGCTGCTATTTTGGAAAACTACCAAAATGCAGACGGATCAATCACCATTCCAGCAGTACTTCGTCCTTACATGGGCGGACTTAAAGTCATTAAAGCTTAATCATATCTAAAGCGCTTTTAAAGAGCGCTTTTTTGCTTATTTGCCTATTTACGGATAGTCCCTCACATGCTATACTAGATGGGTATAAAAATATTGCGAGGACAATCTTATGAAGAAAAAATTAATCTTCTTTGCTTTTTGGCTTATGGTTTGTATTGGGCTAGAGCAAGAATTTTACACCTATACGAGCGACCATATGACTGGAACAGAATATGACATTGCTCTCTACTGTAGCTTGCTCTTGCTACTTTATATCGTACCCGCCGCTTTTGCCCTTCGTTATTTACAAAAGAAATGGAACTTACAACCACGCCTTATTTGGCTGAGCCTCACAGCAGGCGCCTTTATTTCTGGTTGGCTTGCAGCCTACGGTAACGATGGTGTTGATTGGTTTTTGGATCTTTTTATTAAAAACAAAGAAATTTTTGATACACTAGGAGCTCTGTCTGCTCCCATCATCGAAGAACCTATCAAGCTCTTTGCTGCCTTTATGACTCTTCTGCTATTGGGAACTTGGAAGCCGCGGCAAGTGCTAACCGCAGGTATCGGAGCGGGTCTTGGTTTTCAGATTATCGAAGATTTTGCCTACATCAATAGCAATGTTTCAGAAGGTTTAACCTATAGTGTGGCAGATATTTTTGGACGCATGACTGGGGCAATTGCTTCTCATTGGCTCTATTCTGCCTTAGTTGTTTTTGGACTTTATCTCCTCACCGCTAGAAATTTAGAAAAATCTACTAAAAAACTGGGACGTATTCTCTTTATGGCTGGATTTATTCTTCACTTCCTCTGGAATTCGCCATTAATTGATCTTAAAACTCCACTCCCACTCGTTGGACCAATCCTTTCTGCGGCAGGACTTTGTCTCTTTTCTCTAGCTTATGAAAAAGCAGAAACTATCAAAGACTAGAAAGGCAATGAAAAAGACAAGGCTACTTTATAACCTTGTCCTTTTTATTATTTGACCAGATAATTCTGTACTAGTTTTGACAATTCTACATAACCAGCTATGCTTAAGTGTAGACCATCCACGGTGTAGATAGAGTTTAGCTGGTTTTGGTTATCTAGTAGCTGACTATAGGCTGAGATATAAGTCACTTGCTGAGTACATTCAGCTAAATCTTGATAAGCCTGATTGAGTTTTTCTATTGTGCTATTTTTCCTAATATGTACTGTATTTCGATAAAAAGGTTCTTCATTAACTGGCAAAACCGAGATCAAAGCAATTTCCACATGTGGAAATTCTCGCTGAATCATCTGAACGGTTAATTCCACATTTTCAACGATCTCTGCAATTGGGCGCTCCAAAGCCAAGTCGTTTGTCCCGATAAGAAGAAAAACTTGTTCTAAATTTTCTCCAAAAATATGGTCTGAAAAATGTTCTAAAATTTGATGAGACTTATATCCTTTAATTCCACGATTAATCATCACCTTATCTGTGTCCAAAAGCTCTCCCAGCGGATAGTAATCAATAATTGAATCTCCGACAAAAATAACCTGAGGTTTATGAATGCCCACCTGATTCAGAACACGAAAATTTTCCTGCATTTGCTTTTGTTCTTTTAGTAACCATTGGTCAAGTAATTGTACTGCCATGACTGCCCTCCTTTTTTCTCATATTATACCCCAAGAGGCAACAAAAAACCAAGTACGAGACTTGGTTCAATATTTTGTTCAATAATTTTTTTTTAGATTTTGCATACTGCTCGCTTTGTTTTCAACTCAACTGCACAACCTAACTTGTTTTTTTAGTGTTAATCTTGATAAAGTGACTCCCCATTGGTCGCAATGACTTCCTTGTACCAAGCGAAAGATTTTTTCTTGTAGCGAGCGAGACTTCCTGTGCCGTCGTCATTTCTATCGACATAGATAAAACCGTAGCGCTTGCTCATTTCAGCGGTCGAAGCAGAGACTAGGTCAATACAGCCCCAAGTCGTGTAGCCCCAAAGCTCTACACCATCTTCCAGCGCTTCTCCCACCTGCTGCAAATGCTGCTTGAGGTAGTCAATGCGGTAATCGTCCTCCACCGTCGGACCATTTGCCCCGTCAACCAAAACATCCTTGGCACCCAGACCATTTTCCACAATGAAAAGCGGCAGTTGGTAGCGGTCGTAAAAAGCATTTAGCACCAAGCGCAGCCCAACTGGGTCCACCTGCCAGCCCCATTCAGAGCTTTCTAGATAAGGATTGCTGATGCCACCCAGGATATTGCCAGCCCCTGTCGCGTAGTTTTCCGGGTCATGTGCCTGAACGACACTCATATAGTAGCTAAAGGAGATGAAGTCCACTGTGTGCTCCGCCAAAAGCTCCTCATCGCCGGGCGCAAATTGGATATTGATGTCATTTTCCTTGAAAAAGCGTTTGATGTAGTTGGGATATTTTCCACGCGCATGTAGGTCTGAGAACAGATAATTTTGATTTTCAAAGAGGCGAGCAGCCAGTACATCCTCAGGCTTGGGCGTCATTGGATAAGCCGGCATGGCAAGCACCATGCAGCCGATTTTAAAGTCTGGATTGATTTGGTGTCCAATCTTTGTTGCCAGAGCAGATGCTACCAACTCATGATGCACTGCTTGATACAGGTCTTGCTGTGAGAGCTCTTCTGGCGGTGTCGCAATCCCTCCACTCATAAAGGGAGCATGGAGCACGGAATTGACTTCGTTGAAAGTCAGCCAGTACTTGACCTTGTCTTTGTAGCGTGTAAAGACGGTTCGCACATAACGCTCATAAAAACCAATCAAATCGCGATTGGCCCAGCCATTATACTGGCGCGCCAAATGGAGCGGCGTTTCATAGTGAGACAAGGTGACCAAAGGCTCAATGCCGTATTTTGCCAGTTCATCGAAAAGGTCGTCATAGAACTGCAAGCCTGCTTCGTTGGGCTTTTCTTCATCGCCATTGGGGAAAATCCGTGTCCAAGCGATAGAGGTTCGGTAAACCTTAAAGCCCATTTCCGCAAAAAGCGCAATGTCTTCCTTGTAGCGGTGGTAAAAGTCAATCCCTTCCAGCTTGAGATTGTCAGGCGTCGGCTCTTCTGTGATGACTGGGCTAGACTTGCCTGGCGCAGGAACCCCACCTTTAGGGGTCACATCTTGGACGGACAAGCCCTTGCCGTCAACATTATAGGCACCTTCGTATTGGTTGGCAGCGGTCGCGCCGCCCCAGAGAAAGTCTTTTGGAAATTTACTCATTTGTTTTTCCTTTCGTTTTTTGCTTATTTATATTATAATCTTAAGTAAGATTGATTTCTTGCACAATTATCTTATTTTTCAATACTATTCTATGATTTTAAAAAGGACGGAAAGCTATGGAACTGCATCAGCTACAGCAAAATATTGCCTACAAAGAACAGGGGACGCCTTATTCTTTGACCCGCACCATTACTGAAAATGGACAGCCCGATATTCTCTTTCACTGGCATACTGATGTTGAAATTGTTTATGTACACGAGGGAACAGCGCGTTTTCACATTGATTACGATTATTTTAATAGTGAGGCTGGCGATATTATCCTCATCCGCCCCAATGCTCTCCATTCCATTCACCCGATTGGGCAGGAGCGGCACTGCATGGATGCTCTGAATTTTCATCTGGATTTGACAGGCTACTCAACCATGGATGCCGCTAGCATCAACTATCTTCAGCCACTTTATAATGGCGAGCTGGATTTCGTTCGTGTGATAAAGCCGCAGCAAGCTGCTTATCAAGCCATTAAATCTTGTCTTTTTGCTGCTATGGAGATTGGCTATGAGCGTAAGGAGCATTTTGAGTTTTTGCTCAAAGCTCAGCTCAATCAGTTGCTTTATCTGCTCTTTAGTCAAGGCTATGTCACTTCTAAGGAAATGAGTCTCGACAGCTACCGCAAGGAGGAGAAAATCCGCTCCTTGATTGACTATATCGGAGAGCATTATCAGGAAAATTTGACCATTGAGCACCTCGCAAATTATTGCGGCTACAGCGCTACTCACTTTATGAACTTTTTCAAAAAGCACCTGGGCGTTTCCTGCATCGAATACTTGATTCAATTTCGCCTGCGTAAAGCGGCTGAGCTTTTGCAACACTCGACCATTAGCGTCCTTGAAATTGCCCAGCAAATCGGCTTTAATAACCTGTCCAACTTCAACCGCCAATTCAAAAAATACTATCAAATGACCCCCAGCCAGTATCGGAAAAAAGTGAGCTAGCCTCTATGCCGAAAGTAACCTTCTTGTCTACACAAGAAGGCTACTTTTTTATTTCCAATTTAAATTGACATGCTCTTTCATTTCACGATAGGCCGTGTCTACACGTTCGCGAGTTGCCTCATCAATCTTATTGCGGTAAGGTCCCCCTTCGATAAAATCCTCTAAAATATAGGTTTGATAGAGATAGGCAGGATAGCCTTCGTCTGTTAGATATCCCTTTTCCGTACGATTGACCCAAGTTGGATGAGCCTGAGCTGTCTTGATGATTGTTCCCTTGGCTGACTTCTCAAGCATCACGTCCATCAGTACACCTCTCTCAGTCCAGATGGCATCTGGCAACTCTCCTACAGTCTCCAAGCGCTGATTGGACAGAAAATTTCCCATAGAATAAATAATCAGTTTCTTGTCTTTACCCTTTTTTACAATCTCTGCTGGCTCAACCACGTGTGGATGCCCACCAAAGACAATATCAGCTCCCCATTCAATCATCTTGTGGTAAAGAGCCACTTGTTCTTTCGTCGGCTCTAATTGGTACTCGACGCCCATCTGTGGCATGACAATAGTAATATCTGCTTCCTTTTCAGCACGCTCAATTTCAGCCTTCATTTTGTTTTCATCAAGATTAGACAAGGTTTGATCATAGTCCTCTTGACTGATATTTTTTTCCAGCCCATTATAACCATAAGAATAGGCTAGAATAGCGATCTTGATACCATTTACTTCTTTAATCAAGAGAGGTGCCTTTGCCCGTTCTTGCTTTGTGTACACACCCACAGTATTGATTCCAACCTTATCAAAAGCCGCTACTGTCGTTGACACCCCTTCAAGTCCTGAATCCAGAATGTGATTGTGGGCTAAATCTAAAACATCATAGCCCGCATCCTTGATAGCTGCTGCAACCTCTTGTGGTGCATTAAATAAGGGATAACCTGCTAGAGGCAAATTAGGATTAATTGTTCCCTCAAAATCCCCTAAAACCAGATTTGCCTTTTCTAGCCAAGGTGTTACATAGTGATAATTCTCCGTAAAATCATAAGTCCCATCTGCTTGCCGTGCACTCATATAGATAATGTCGTGATAAAGAAGATCCCCATTTGCCATAATGCGAGCACGGGTCACTTGTGTTTTCTTAGGGGTACTTTGTTTCTGAGTGCTTTTACTTCCTAAGGGTTGTTTTGCTAACCTTTCCAAGCAGAGAACAAGACCCGCAGCCAGAGCAACAGCTGTTAGTAAGCCAAAGATAAAAACAGGTAAACTTTGTTTCTTTCGATTTTGCTTTTCCATAAAAAATCCCTTCTAAAAAAATGGTAAAAATGCAGCAATAACTGCAACTAAAAGTGCTGGCAAAAGGTTAGCAACTTTGATCAATTTACCCCAAATGAGGTTGACTCCAACACAAAAAATGAGAATAGAGCCGACAAGAGAGAGATTACTGAGAGCCACTGGAGTCATTATCCCTGCCAGTAGGCGAGCCAATAAAGTTAAACTTCCTTGAATTAGGATAATGGGAACAGCTGCAAAAATAGCCCCCTTCCCTTTTGAAGCAGTCAAAATGAGGACAAGTATCAAATCTAGAATGGCTTTGGCAATCAGAGTCGCAGGATTTCCGGACAGTCCATCCTGAATAGAACCAACCACTGCCATCGCACCAAGACAAATCGTTAGTGACGTCGTAACAAAAGCATCAATAAAGTTGGCATCCCCTTCATTTTGACTGATGCGTCTGAGCCAAGCTCCAAAATCTTCAAAGCGCTGCTCAATATTGACCCATTCACCTAAGAGAGCACCTAGAGTTAAACTAGCAATGATCATCATACTGCCACGAGTCGAAAGATGTTGGTTTTCCACTGCTAGCATTTGCTCCATTGTCCCTGCTAATCCCAGAAAAAGTACTGCCAAACCAGTAGCTTTCATCAAACTATCTTGCACCCTCTTGGATAAATGTTGCCCAAGTAAAAGTCCTAACAGACCGCCGACCACAACTCCTAAGGCGTTGACTAGGGTTCCCAAACCAATCATCATACTCTCTTTTCACCTGAATTAACTACCTCTATTGTAACACAAATCAAACTAAAAACGAATGACTTCTTTTTCTTGAAATCATTCGTTTTGTTTTATTTATAAAGAATTTTATTTCTTAACTTCCAGCAAAGGAGCACCGAAATCAATTTCTTCTTTTGCTAAAGTTGTAATATTTGCATAATCAGCTGTATTGGTTACAATGATCGGAGTTGTCACCTTATAACCTGCTTCCTTAATAGCAGCAATGTCAAAGCTGAGAAGAAGTTGCCCTGCTTTAACTTTTGATCCTTGAGTAATATGTGCGGTAAAACCTTTACCGTCAAGTTCAACTGTGTCCATACCGACGTGGATAAGGATTTCTGCCCCATCATCAGTTGCCAAACCGATTGCGTGATTGGTTGGGAAAAGGAGACGCACAACACCGTCTGCTGGTGCAATGACTTCACCGATTTTTGGCTCAATCGCCACACCTTGTCCCATAGCTCCACTGGCAAAAACAGCGTCTGGTGTATCTTCAAGAGCAATCACTTGGCCAGAAAGTGGGCTATTTACAACTTGATCAAGTACTTCAGCTGGTTTAATCTCTTTTGTTTCTGCTTCAACAGATCCAGCATCTTCGCTATAAAGCAATGGAATTTTCGTAAATTGAGTAAGAACAAATCCAAGAACAAAACTCATGACAATAGCAATCAAGAAATGAATAACTGCAAAGGAATTTTTAGGGTCAATGAAAGATGGAATCGCAAAGGCGCCCATACCACCCATAGCTTGTAATTTAATATTAAAGAAAGATAGGTAGGCACCTTGAATAGCTCCGGCAATACAGGTCATAATAAATGGCGTCCGCATTGGCAAAGTAATACCGTAAATGGCAGGTTCTGTTACCCCAAAGAGAGCTGAAATAAAGGCAGGGATAGACAGTTGACGCACTTTTTCTTCCTTAGTACGCATCATGATATTTAGAAGAGCACCGGCTTGAGCAAAACAGATAGCAACAGAGGCTACTAGGAGGACACCCGGCCCTTTTGTAAGCTCTAAAATTGCAAGTGGTACAAGTCCCCAGTGAAGTCCGAACATAACCAAAACTTGCCAAAAAGCCCCTAGTACAACACCATAAATGACTGGGTTAAAGTTATAGATACTAGAGAAGGCCGCTCCAACTAAATCAGAAGCCCAAGTCATAACTGGACCGATAACGATGAAAGCAAGTGGTACTGTAATCAAAAGAGTGAAAAATGGTACGACAAAAACTTTGACCACATCAGGAATAATTTTCTTAAAGAAGGTCTCGATTTTTGATCCCGTCCAAACTGCCAAGATGACAGGTAACACTGTTGAAAGGTAACTAGAAGCCGGGAAAATAATTGGCAAACCTAGGAAGGTCGCATAGATTTTTGACTCAATCAGGGTTCCTGAAAACAATGTGTATAACGGCTGATCCCCTGTAAAGCTGGCTGAAATATTTGGATACACTAAGGCAAAGCCAATCGCTAGGGCAGTAAATTGGTTAATTTTAAAACGTTTTGCAGAGGTAATGGCTAAAACCAAAGGTAGAAATTGGAAAAGTCCATCACCAGCAGCGTTAAGAATGATATAAGCTCCATCTGTTTTTTGTACGCCACAGGCTACTAGAATAGCAACCACACCTTTGATCATACCGGCAGCAGATAGCACGCCCAGCATTGGTTGGAAAAGTCCTGACACCAAGGCGATAAAACGGTCAAAGAGATTGCCTTGCGGAACATCTCCCTCATCAGCATCGATACTTCCGTCACCAGAAAGCCCAGTGACTTTCAAGACTGTATCGTAGACATCTGGCACATGGTTACCAATAACGACTTGGTACTGTCCACCAGCCTTAACAACGGTTACAATGCCATCTCTTTTTTTGAGATACTCATCGTCTGCCTTGCTTTCATCCTTGAGTGAGAAGCGCAAGCGTGTCACACAGTGAACGAGCTTGGTAATATTTTCCTTGCCGCCCACATGAGCGACAATATCTTGGGCCAATTCAGTATAATCTTTAGCCATGAGGATTCCTCCATTATTCTTTTTTGGTCTTGCAGTCCCCTATTTAAACTAGTATTGAGGGAAGAAAAAAACCTAAATAAATATCAAATAGAAAGTAGAACAAGCCACTTTATACTTCATATTTATCTAGGTTTTGCCTGCCTGACCAGTAACAATCCATGAGTTTAGTATACCACAAGTTTTTAAAATTGCAAGCGGTTTCTGTAAAAAAATTTTAAAAAATAGCAGGAAATAAAATTTCCTACTACTTCAAGGATTTATTATCTGTCATTTTTTGAAACTGTTTCTTGCTGAAGGTTTTGCTATAGCTTACTTTTACTTTAATTGTCATAGGCTTTACCTCGTTTCTTTTTGATTGACTACAGTATATAGCTGCAAACTTAAAGCTGACTTATAAAAAACTTGCAGAAAACTTAATCAAAAAAATTCTTTTGCAGCAAAAAACGGGGCTTGCACCCCCGTCAATCTAAATAATCTTTTTTGTCTAAATGGCTAGCGACCAGCTGCCAGTTCCTGTCCTTGCGCCAATCTGGACTGACAACGATCTGGCTGGCTATTTTTCTCGCTTCTTCCAAAATCGGATAATCTTCGACAATATCCGCCACCTGAAATTCTGGCAAGCCGGACTGACGCGTCCCGAAAATTTCACCAGAGCCGCGCATTTTCAAATCTTCCTCAGCCAGCAGAAAACCGTCTGTCGTTTCCGTCATGATTTTCATCCGTTTTTGACCAGACTCTGTCTTGGGATTGGCAACTAAGACAGCATAAGATTGCTTATGACCACGCCCGACCCGACCGCGCAGCTGGTGCAGCTGACTGAGCCCAAAACGGTCGGCATCCATAATCACCATGACCGTGGCATTGGGCACATTGACCCCGACTTCAATAACGGTGGTTGATACTAAAATATCAATCTTTTTGTCCTTAAAATCCTGCATAATGGCGTCTTTTTCGTCGTTTTTCATTTTTCCATGGAGAAGAGCCACGCGCGCCCGCGCTGCAAAATAAGCCTGCAGCTCTTCCTCCAAGGCCACCGCATTTTTCAAATCCAGCGCCTCTGACTCCTCAATCAAGGGAGAAATGAAGTAGACCTGCGCCCCGTGAGCCAGCTGCTTATCCAGCCAGTCCAGCACCACCGGCAACTGCTCGTGCTTAATCCAGCGAGTGATAATCGGCTTGCGCCCCGCAGGCATCTGGTCAATAATGGACACATCCATATCGCCAAAAGCCGTAATAGCAAGGGTTCGCGGAATCGGTGTCGCCGTCATCATGAGGACATCAGGATTGTCGCCTTTTTCCCGCAAAATCCGCCGCTGCGCCACACCAAAGCGGTGCTGCTCGTCAATAATGACCAAGCCCAGCTTGTGGTAGCGGACCCCCTCTTGAATCAGGGCATGGGTTCCCACAATCATATCTATCTTCCCCGCTTCAATCGCTGCCAAACGCTCTCTTCGCTCCGCCGTCTTCATGCCGCCAGTCAGCAGCACAATTTTCAAGTCAGGAAAGAGCTGCTTTAAGCTCTCGGCGTGCTGCTCTGCTAAAATCTCGGTCGGCACCATGAGAGCCGATTGGAAGCCCGCCGTATGAACGGCATACATGGCAAGTCCCGCAACCACCGTCTTCCCGCTGCCGACATCGCCCTGCAAGAGCCGATTCATGTGGGCACTTGACTTCATATCCGTGAGAATTTCGGCTAAGCTGCGTTCTTGGGCTTCTGTCAGAGCAAAAGGCAAACTGGCTTTTTTAGCTACCAGCAAATCCACCTGCCAATCCAAAACCAAGCCATTTTTGACATCCTTGCTTTCAGCCTTTAAGACCTGCAACTGCATTTGAAAATAGAATAATTCCTCAAACTTGATGCGCCTCAGCGCCTGCTTGTAATCTGCCAAATCCCTCGGAAAATGCATGGCACGCACCGCTTGACTTCGCCCCATGAGCTGGTAACGTTCCAGCAAAACCGCTGGCACATTTTCCTCCAAAAGCAAATCCAAACCTTGGTCAAAAGCCGTCTTTATCAACTTCGTGAGACTAGCTTGGCTAACGCCCTGCGCCAAACGATAGACGGGCTGCAAGTCATCTTCTACCTGCGCTAAGATTTTCATGCCTGTCAGACTAGCCTTGGTCTTGTCCCATTTCCCAAAAATGGCAATGGTCGCACCCAGCTCTACCTTATCAGCCAGATAGGGCTGATTGAAAAAATTAACCGCAATGGCAAGCTCGCCCTGCTTTATGGTAAAACGCAGGCGATTGCGCTTGTAGCCATAATACTGGACATTGGCTGGCGTTGCCACTTGACCAGAGATGACCGCCTTCTCGCCGTCCTCCAAATCAAGGACATTTTTGGATTTAAAGTCCTCATAGCGAAAAGGAAAATAGAGCAGCAAATCCTGCAAGGTCTCTATGCCTAGCTTGGTAAATTTCTCGGCTGATTTTGGTCCCACACCTGGCAGAACCGTCAAAGGTTGGTGTAAATTCATATCTTCCTCTTTTCAGTTCTGGCAAGCAAGGGCAGCTAGTCTGCCTTGTAGTCTCTAGGAACGCGGTCGCTCAACAAACAGACCACCTCGTAGTTAATCGTGCCGCGCTGTTCCGCCACATCGGTCGCTGAAATTTCAGAAGCGCCGCTTCTTCCAATCAAGACAACTGGCGTTCCCAAAGGATAGGATTTGGGCAAATGAATGGTAATCTGATCCATGGACACGCGCCCGACAATAGGACAGAATTGCCCGTCCACGAGAACTGAAAAGCCCTGCATATCGCGCGTCCAGCCGTCGGCATAGCCGATCGGAACGGTGCCAATGAACTCTTTTTCTTTTGCCTCATAAGTCGCTCCGTAACCAACTTTGCTACCCGGCTCTATTTCTTTAACATGCACCAATTCTGACTCTAAGCGTAAGGCTGGTTTGATTTCATAAGGTAACTCCAAGACTGATCCACTTGGATTAAGGCCATACATCACATCGCCCAAGCGAACTGCTTGCATGATCGTATCGCTATGCCAGAGTGTGGTCGCCGAATTGCTAGCATGAACTAAGCGCGGACGAATTTCCATTTTCTCCACAAAAGAACGAAATTGGTGCAACTGCTGTTCAAAATGATCCACTTCTTTCTCATCTGCTGTTGCAAAATGAGTAAATACCCCTTCTATATCAGCACCTGCTGCTTGGAGCTTTGTAAGACTTTCATTCAGCACAGACAAATCACGAAAACCAATGCGCCCCATACCGCTATCTATCTTGATGTGCACAGTCAAACCAGTCAAATCTGGATAAGTAGCTAAGGCCAAAGCCAACCATTCCTTACTTGCAACTGTTAGTGTAATCCTGTGCTCAATAGCTAATGGTATGCTTTCCACCGCCGATACGCCCAAAATTAAAATAGGAAGTTCTATTGCCGCTTCCCGCAATTCTAGTGCCTCATCAATATTAGATACACAAAAAGCATCCACTTTATCCTGCAAACTCTTTGCTACTGCGATAACGCCGTGACCATAAGCATTCGCCTTAACCACGGCGAATTTTTTTACTCCTTTAGGGATATGGCGGCTAATTTGTTCAACATTAAAACAAATAGCTCCCAAATCAATAATGGCCCTTGTTGGTCTATGTAAACTAGCTTTCATTTTTTTCCTCCAAAATCACACTGGCAGACACTAAATCACCTGTGTGGCTAATTGATACCCAAACATGCCCTTTAAAAGGCGACTGACTAAAATACGGCGCCCCTTTGGTGTCTGTTAACAGCTCCAAATCTTGAAAGCGGAGCTTGCCAATTCCTGTCCCCCAAGCCTTAGAAAAAGCTTCTTTTGCCGACCAGCGTCCTGCCAGATATTCCATTTTCCGCTTACCAGAAAGCTCCTCAAAACGCCGCCACTCGGTCTCCGTCAAGACTTTCTTGGCAAAGCGAGGATTTTTTTCATAGGCTTTTTTTACAGAAGAAATCTCTTCTATATCAATTCCATGTCCTTTAATCATCATTTTACTCCATCAAAAAGGAGGCACTTGTTGGCCTCCTGCAAATATATTTTTACTTGCTTATTGACCAAGTGTGTCAAAAATTTCGCGTACCAAGCACTCCGTTTTGTCCCAACCAAGGCATGGATCCGTGATCGATTTCCCGAAAATTTCTGGTTCATCTTGCCGTCCATCTTCTAGATAAGATTCAATCATAAATCCGCGGACATATTTTCTAACATTTTCGTCCCAAGCTTGATTGATTAAGGTTTGACGGATAATGCGAATTTGTTCCAAATATTGCTTGCCTGAATTATCATGATTGGTATCAATAATAACAAATGGATTTGCTAGCCCCATTTTTTCGTACTGTAGTAGAACTTTTTTCAGCGTATTATAATAATAATTAGGTTCATAATCCCCATTTTTATCGGTGGAACCCCGTAAAATGGCATGCGCCAGAGGATTACCGTCCGTATCTACTTCAGCATTATGATAAATAAAACTTTGCTGATTTTGTGCAGCGTAAATACCATTAAACATGACATTGAGATTACCAGAGGTTGGATTTTTCATACCAACAGGATTGTCAATGCCGGAAGCCAAAAAACGATGTTCTTGATCTTCAACTGACCGTGCACCAACAGCGTGATAGCTGACTAAATCATCAATCAAAGCATAGTTAGATGGATAAAGCATTTCATCAGCTGTCGTCAAACCAGTTTCGGTAATGATTCGATAATGAAGCTGGCGCACCGCCTTAATACCATTGATCAGGCTTGGCGCGGCATCTGTATCTGGCTGGTGCATCAGCCCCTTGTAACCATCACCATTGGTTCGAGGTTTTGCCGTATAAACGCGCATCACCATAAATATGCGTTCCTTGACCTCTTTTTGCAAGCGAGCCAAACGATGCGCATACTCCAAGGCCGCCTCTTCATTGTCAGATGAACAAGGCCCTATAATGAGGAGCAAGCGCTTATCTTCACCACGAATAATGGCTGCCAACTCTCTATCACGCTCTGCTTTTTTAGCTGCCTGCTCGGGTGATAATTTCGCTAAACGCTTAATATCCTCCAACTGAATGGCTGAACCTTTCTGATGAATTCCCATACTTCCCTCCTAATGACTATTTCCCAAGTGTATCGTAAATCTCCCGCACTAACTGCTCAGTCTTATTCCAACCAAGGCATGGATCAGTGATCGACTTACCAAAAATTTCTGGTTCATCTTGCCGTCCATCTTCCAGATAAGATTCAATCATAAATCCACGAACATACTGCTTAATCTTTTCATTCCAATCACGATTAATCAAGGTCTGACGAACAATTCGTACTTGTTCTAAATATTGTTTGCCAGAATTGTCATGGTTTGTATCAATCACAATAAATGGATTTTCCAAACCCATTTTTTCGTAAAGTTCAATGGTTTCAAGTAGATTATCATAGTAGTAATTAGGGATATTTCTCCCATATTCATTGAGTGCACCACGCAGAATTACATGAGCCAAAGGATTGCCATTTGTTTCTACTTCTTGGTTATTGAAAAGAAAACTTTGCTTGTTTTGTGCAGCATAAATCCCGTTAAACATAACATTGAGATTGCCAGAGGTTGGATTTTTCATTCCAGCCGGAGCAGAAAAGCCCGAAGCTACAAACCGATGTTGCTGGTTTTCAACCGAACGAGCTCCCACAGCAATGTAGCTGACTAAGTCTTCTACCAGGGGCAGATTTTCTGGATAAAGCATTTCATCAGCTGTTGTTAAACCTGTTTCCTTGATAACCCGATAATGCAAGCGACGAACCGCATTGATCCCATTAATCAAACTTGGCGCTTCATCCGTTTCAGGCTGGTGGATCAATCCCTTGTAGCCATCACCATTGGTTCGAGGTTTTGCCGTGTAAACACGCATAACAATAAAAATACGTTCTTTCACTTCTTCTTGGAGTTGAGCCAAACGGCGCGCATACTCCAGTACCGCCTCTTCATTGTCAGACGAGCAAGGCCCCATAACAAGAAGAACTCGATTATCCTTACAACGGATAATAGCCTCAAGTTCACGATCACGCTTTTCTTTTAATTCTAGCGCTTTGCCCTCTAATCTGGCAAGACCACGCACTTTATCAATATCTATTTTTTCGCTAGTTGCTTTGAATGTCATCGTTCCCCTTTTTCTCACCAATATAGCAAAGAGGTTGGGGGTTGAATCCAAACCTCTTTCTATTTGTCTAATTTATCATTTACGCCCATGACAATTTTTGAATTTTTTACCAGAGCCACATGGACAAAGATCATTGCGACCGACTTTTGAGAGATCCACATTATTTGGTAATTGCGTATCTTGAGCTGCAATATTGCGAGTTGCAGTTGTTGAAATCTTATGCTCTGTCCGTGGACGTTCTTGCTCGTGAATTTGTGCTTTCATCATAAGACGAGTTACATCAAACTCAATAGAGCCAATCATGTCATTAAACATGCGGAAACCTTCAGATTGATACTCAACGACTGGATTATTTTGGGCATAACCACGAAGGCCAACTGCGTTACGAAGCTGATCAAGAGCATCGATGTGGTCAGTCCATTTGCTGTCAACCACGCGCAAGATCAAGACTTTTTGGAACTCCTGTACCGCTTCTTGATCACGTAATTTAGAAATCTGATTATCATAAACTCGCAGTGCACGTTCATACAAATAGTCTTTTATTTGAGTATCTGAAAGTCCCTGCAAATCTTCTGAATGAATCGATTCTTCATCTACCAGATTATATTTAGCAAAATTGAGAATAGCTGTAATCTTCTCGTTTTCTTCAGCACGTGCATTGCTATCCACAACTCGGTCAATCGTCCGCTTAATCATAGCCTTAATCTCAGGGCCTAGGTCACGATTGGCAGTAATGACATCACGACGTTCTGCATAGATAATCTCGCGCTGTTCACGCATTACATCATCGTATTGTAGGACTTGTTTACGAGTATCGTAGTTATTTCCCTCAACCCGTTTTTGTGCCCCTTCGACTTGGCGGGTCAACATCTTAGACTGAATAACAGATTCTTCTTCCTCCAGCTTGAAACGATCTAAGACTGCCTTGATCCGTTCAGAGCCGAACCGCTTCATAAGATCATCTTCTAGAGACAGGTAGAATTGAGACTCTCCTGGATCTCCTTGACGGCCAGAGCGTCCACGAAGCTGATTATCAATCCGACGGCTTTCATGGCGTTCTGTACCGATGACACATAGACCACCCAGTTCACGAACTCCTTCGCCCAGCTTAATATCGGTACCACGACCAGCCATGTTGGTCGCAATAGTAACCGCACCACGCTGACCAGCATTCATAATGATTTGAGCTTCTTTATAGTGGTTTTTAGCATTGAGCACTTCATGCGGAATACCAGCTGCTACTAATTTCTTAGAAATGTAGTCACTAGTTTCGACCGCAACGGTACCAACAAGAACTGGTTGCCCCTTTTCATAACGCGCTTTTACGTCTTCGACCACAGCCTTAAACTTCGACTCAAGACTTGGATAAAGAAGATCTGAATGGTCAATCCGAATCACCGGACGGTTGGTCGGAATTGGAATTACTCGAATATTATAGATTTCACGGAATTCTTCTTCCTCTGTCTTACCAGTACCCGTCATCCCAGCTAATTTTTTATACATACGGAAAAGATTTTGGTAGGTAATAGAGGCAGAGGTCTTGCTTTCGTCCTGAATTGGCACACCTTCTTTTGCTTCAATCGCTTGGTGAAGCCCATCAGAATAACGGCGCCCTTCCATCGTCCGACCTGTAAATTGGTCAACGATCAGAACTTCTTGCTCCTCAGTAACCACATAATCAATATCTAACAGCATAATGTAGTTAGCTCGTAAAGCATTGTCAATAAAGTGAGTTAGAGCTACATTTTCAAGGTCATAAAGATTGCTGAGTTTAAAGTAGCTTTCCGCCTTATCAATCCCTGAATCTGAGAGCCCAATCGTCTTAGACTGTACATCTATAATGTAGTCATCTTCATTTAGGCTCTTAACAAAACTATCTGCTAAATGGTAAAGTTGGTTGGTTTCAGACGAAGTTGGACCTGACACGATAAGTGGTGTCCGCGCTTCATCGATAAGAATAGAATCCACCTCATCAACTAAAGCATAGTTTAGTGGGCGCTGTACCATGTTTTCAGCTCGCACAACCATGTTATCACGGAGGTAGTCAAAACCAATTTCAGAGTTAGTTGAATAGGTGATATCACAAGCATAGGCTTCACGTTTTTCTTCTGATGATTTAGCAGCCAGATTAATACCGACAGATAGTCCCAACCATGAGTAAAGTTCACCCATTTCAGTCGCGTCACGTTCAGAAAGGTATTCGTTAACTGTGACAACGTGTACACCCTTACCTGCGAGTGCATTCAGATACACTGGCATAGTAGCCGTCAGTGTCTTTCCTTCACCCGTTCTCATTTCTGGAACATCACCATGATGAAGGACAATTCCTCCCATGATCTGCACAGGGTAAGGAAAGAGCCCCAAGACACGCTTAGCTCCTTCACGAACGACCGCAAAGGCCTCATAGAGCAGGTCGTCTAGACTTTCCCCATTTTGGTAACGTTGCTTAAACTCTTCTGTTTTAGCCCGCAACTCATCATCAGACATTGCAGCCATTTGGCTTTCATAGGCTATCACCTTGTTTGCCATTTTCTCTAAGCGACGTAACTCGCCCTTATCATTTTCAATAACTGTTTTTAAAATATTTGCCATGTTTTTCCTTACTTGAAAATTTATTTCTTAATTAAAATACTCTTTTCATTATAGCATATATCCCCCTTTCTTTTCAAGGAAAACAAGTAAATATCCCCCACTTATGTGGAGGATATAGTTTATTCCTTCAAATGATAGGCGTAACTAGCTACGACGATATTTTCCCGCCATTTAAGATAATATTTGAGTTTTAAACTCATTTGATTGTGGAGAATATTTTGCCAGCTGTGGTTAGGGATAAATTGCGGCACGACAACGGTTACAGTTTGTCCTTTTTGAGCAGCCAAAGCTGCGACTTTGTCGACATAACTGATCGTTGGATCGATAATACTGCGATAGCTCGTACGAACATTAGAAAAATGGATGTCTGGATATATTTCTCGAAACTCTTGAGCTACCTCTTCATCTTTTTCATGTGTTTCCTTAGTAGACACGTGCATAGCCACCACCTCATCACCAATACTGCGGGCATAGTTCATCGCTCCAATACTTGCCTTAGTCATATTTCCCACAAGAACAATGACTGTATTCCCCGCAAAGGTCAGTGGCTTGATTTCCCCTTCCAAACGCAATTGATCTGCAACCTTTTTGTAATGTTTCTTAATGGATAAAAAGAGCCAGGTCAATGCAGCAATAATTGGGAAGAAAGGCCAGATATCTCTTAAACGGAAAAGCAAAAGAATAGCAACGATAATGTAACAGATAGCCGCCCCAAGAATATTAGCAACCGAATGACTGAGATACTTCTTCCCAAATTGTTTTTTCCAGTGAATCACCATACCCGTTTGCGACAAAGCAAAAGGAATGAACACCCCGATAGTGTACAGCGGAATCAAGCGCTCGGTATTTCCCTTAAAAATAAAGAGGAGAGCGATGGCACCAAAGGCTAAGGTTAATATCCCATTTGAATAACCAAGACGGGCACCTTTTTCTAGATACATATGAGGCATATACTTATTTTTAGCCATATTGTAGGACAGCATTGGAAAGGCTGAAAATCCGGTATTTGCAGCCACTGCGAGGATCAAAGCCGTTGCCAACTGGAAGATGTAAAAGAGGATTTGACCTAGACCTGAATGACCTAAAATAGCCTGAGCCATTTGAGCCAGAGTTGTCACGCCTTTAGTCGGTACAATTCCCACCCAGTAGCTAAGAAATGTAATCCCAGCAAAGAGAAAGGCTAGAATCGCTGACATAGTCGCTAGAGTTGTAGCAGCATTCTTGGCTTTGGGATTTTTAAAGAAAGGAACTGAGTTAGAAATAGCTTCTACCCCAGTCAGAGAAGCAGAGCCACTAGTAAAGGCCCGCAGAAGGAGTACAATCGTCACTCCCGGAATGGACTGCCCGATATGAGCCGTTGCATTATAAGGCAGATGACCTGTTAGAATTTGGCCTAAACCGAGAATAATCAAGAACACCGTACTTATGATAAAAAGATAAACAGGAACCATAAGTGAAGTTGCCGATTCTCTTAAACCACGCAAATTCATCAACATAAGCAAAAGAACTAGAAAAATTGCAATATGAAGATTATAAGGGTGCAAGGCTGGAATAGCAGAAGTAATGGCATCTGCACCAGAAGAAACTGAAACAGCTACTGTTAGCATATAGTCTACCAAGAGACTACCACCCGCAATCAAACCAGCCGTCGGCGAAAGATTCTCTGTCGTTACCATATAGGCACCGCCACCTTGTGGATAGGCATGAATGACCTGACGGTATGAGATTGTCAAACTGGCTAAGAGGATGAGTACGACTACCCCAATCGGAAGTGACCACCAGATAGCTCCCGCAGATACAGCAGTCAAAACTAAAACAACTTGTTCTGGTCCATAAGCGACAGAGGACAAAGCGTCACTTGAAAGCATAGCCAAGGCTTGTAGTTTACCCAGGAGATGGTCATCGGCTCCTTCATCTCCTGATTTGAGCGGTCGCCCAATAAAAACATCCTTTATTTTTGAAAACATAATTTCTCCCATTCTTGAAATATTCTTCAAAGACCAAGTCATTATAACGCTTTTAACACTTTCTGACAAGACCTTTTTGGTAAAAAATGATAGGTTAGACCTATCATTTATCAATTTGTTAACTATCTGTAATATTTCACACAGTTTTCATATTAAGGATGACTGACAATCATTTCCAAATTTTCCCCAGTCATAGTCCAATTTTCTACATCATGGGGCAAAATAAAATGATCCCCTTTTGCTAAATCATAGGAAATTCCATCTACGATGAGTTGACCCTGTCCTCCAATAACACTGACCAGCAAATAATCTGCTGTGCGTTTGAAATCCACGCTTCCATGAATATCCCACTTATAAACAGCGAAAAAGTCACTTGCCACTAAAAGTGTTGATGTTAAGTGATCTGCCGAAACCGTTACAGGCCGACTATTGGCAGGTGCACCGATACTTAGCACATCAATAGATTTTTCCAGATGAAGCTCTCGGAGCTTGCCAGCTGCATCTTTACGATCAAAGTCATAAACCCGGTAAGTCGTGTCGCTTGATTGCTGGGTTTCAAGGATAAGGATACCACCGCCAATGGCGTGCATGGTGCCACTTGGTACATAAAAGAAGTCGCCTGCCTGAACGGGTATTTTCGTCAACAGTTGATCCCACTCACCTGCATAAATTTGTTTTCTTAATTCTTCTTTAGACTTGGCATTGTGCCCATAGATAATCTCAGCACCCTCGTCTGCTGCCAGAACGTACCAGCATTCTGTCTTTCCCAACTCACCCTCATGCTCAAATGCGTAACTATCATCAGGATGGACTTGAACACTGAGCCAGTCGTTGGCATCAAGAATCTTAGTTAAAAGTGGAAAAACTGGCTCTTTTCGTTTACCGAAAAGTTCTGGATGTTCCTTATAGAGAACATCTAAACCTTGCCCTGCAAAACGACCATTTTTAATGGTTGACACACCATTTGGATGAGCAGAAATCGCCCAATACTCACCAGTGGTCTCGCTTGGTATCTCGTAACCAAATACGTCACGAAGTTTGGTGCCACCCCAAATCTTCTCATGCATTTGTGACTTCATAAACAATGGTTCTGCCATTTCAAACCCCTTTTCTATTATTTTTAATCTTTACTACCACACAAAATTTTCTTTTTGGGCGGTTACCAATTTATAGCGATTGCATCTGAGCTTTAAAAATTTCACCATGCCCAAAAAGCCGCTTAGTATACATTTATGTTCCATAAGTGATTCTTCCATTTTCTCTATTATACCAAAAAAGGGCTTCTAATTGAAACCCTTTTCAGCTTTTTACTAAAGTTTTAGTGATTATTTAATAAAAGTTAATCTTAATGATTCATAGAGAAATTAACAATCATCTGCTATGTCTAAAGATTTTCTGCAATACATTATTTATAGCCTTGTAAAGCCGCTTCTCTCTTTTCTATTTGCCCTTTTGCATCTAACTTTTCACCTTTATAAACAGTTGATTCCCATGATCCATACATCGGGTTAGGGAAGATAATGAATTTTTCTCCAAATTCATTTTTCAATTCTTCCAACAACTTAGCGCGATCCGTTTCAGAAGTTTTAGAAAAGTCAGCAAAATCCACAAGATTGTCACCAAACAACATGACTAAATTAGTAGTTTCTCGAACTTTTTGGCGACGAGCTTCTTTTGATTTTACTCCTTTTTCCAAAAACATTAAATGATCTTTACCCTGAACTGGAATACCTTGCTCTTCAAGATTTTTCTTTGTTGCCTCGACCTGATTAGCTGCTCGATCAGAAATATAGTAAATCTGAACACCATTATCTGCCGCATATTTTAGAAACTCTTTCGCTCCAGCTACTGGTTTAGCAGCAGCTTTTTGAACCCACGCATCCCAACTAGCTGCATCAAAGGCTTTACCATCTTTAATATTTTGAACCTGATAAGGGCTGTTATCTAAAACCGTTTCATCCAAATCCAATACGATAGAATATGGCTTATCCGTCGGTTGTTGCAATAATTGTTTTAAACGTTCAGTTGCAATATGATACCCCTGCATATAGAGAGCCTTTACTTCGTCAGAGCGTTGATACCACAAAGTACCCATCGTATTTTGTTGCGAGCGCAGCTGATCGTAGGTTAAAGTCACGGAAGACTTCGTTTCAGTCTTTGTCGTTTGACTTTCCTTGGCCTGCTGACCACAACCAACTAACAAGACAGCTGTGGTCAAGACTGTCATAGCTGACAAGCGAAATTTTGTTACTTTCATCAGTAACCTCCTTTAATATAGGATTATCAAAATCTAAAAAATGCTTTCTCCTTAGATTTTATAATCCCTTTATAAACTTTTTAACTGTCCAAACACAATTAGTATATCATATTACTAACAGGTGAAGTGATAGAAAATGCTTTCTGAAAACATTTTTTCAACACATAAAAGGGAGTGGGACAGAAGTCATGATTTCGTAGAAATCGACTTCGTCGTCCCACTCCCGTAAGGTTGACGTGACTTGTAGAATGTTGATTTATCAAGATTTGACAAACCCGACAACTATCGCGTCAAGTTGTTCAAGCTCTGAAACTTAATACAGTCAAATATTTTCATTCCGACCTTTTTAGCTTGCTTCCTCATCTTCTTCTACAAATTGACTATTATAAAGTCCTGCATAGAAGCCTCCTTGAGCCATCAGTTCATCGTGATTTCCTTGCTCAATAATATTTCCATCACGCATGACAAGAATTAAGTCAGCATTTTTGATGGTAGAGAGACGGTGAGCGATAACAAAGGAAGTCCGACCTTCCATGAGCTTATCCATGGCCTTTTGAATCAATTCTTCCGTCCGCGTATCAACAGACGAAGTGGCCTCATCTAAAATCAGAAGCGGTGCATCTTTAAGCAAGGCACGCGCAATGGTTAGAAGTTGCTTTTGCCCAACCGAAAGCGTCAAACGATCATCCAGCACTGTATCATAACCATCAGGTAAGGTCGTGATATAGTGATGCACACCAACAGCCTTAGCTGCTGCTATTACTTGCTCATCTGTAATCCCCTTTTGATTATAGATAAGATTATCCCGAATACTTCCTTCAAAGAGCCATGTGTCTTGCAAGACCATCGAAAAGGCATCATGTACTTCAGAACGTTTCATATTCTTAATATCCACGCCGTCAATGCTAATGCTACCGTGGTTAATTTCGTAAAATTTCATAAGCAGGTTGACAATCGTCGTCTTCCCTGCACCAGTTGGTCCGACAATGGCAATTTTTTGCCCTGCTTTGGCTGTTGCTGAAAAGTCATGGATAATGGTCTTATCAGGTGTGTAGCCAAAGAAAACATCTTTAAAAGTAACATTCCCTTTAACCGTTTGTAGTTGCTGTGGCTTATGTCCATCATCTTCCATTTCAGGTTCAGCTAAAAATTCAAAAACTCGATTCATAGCTGCACCAGCTGATTGAAGAGTCGTGATCCCTTGAGCGATTTGTGACAAAGGCTGTGAGAAAGTCCGAACATAAATCATAAAGGCAACGATCGTCCCCATGGTCACATATCCATCAAGTGCTAAGGTTGCACCGACAATAACCACCGCTACATAACCAAAATTCCCAATGAAAATCATCAGCGGCATCATAATTCCTGAAATAAACTGTGATTTCCAAATACTATCATGAAGAGCAGAATTAAGCTCTCTAAACTGCTCTTGCGATTGTTCAACTGCATTGTAAGAGGTCACAACAGATAAGATAGCATTGGTCCAAAACATTGTCACAAGTACCGCAAACAGAAGAATAATAGAAGAAACAACCGTCGCCAAACTTTGGGTTAAAGATTGACTAGCCAAGTCTACATCGTTGGTTACGCGTGAAAGAGTATCCCCTTGTGAATGACTATCAAAGTAGCGCAAAGGCAGGCGATTGATCTTCTCAGCAATAGCAGTTCGCAGGCGTTTTGAAAAGTTTTGAATAATTGTCGCTAAGGTGTATGATTGGAAATAATTGATCAAGGCACCAATGACATAAAGAATAGCTAAGAAAAGGGCAATTCGTGATACAGCAGCTACATCTATATTACCAGTTAAACCTTTTGTAATGATATCGGTAATCTTCTTGAGCTGCCTTGGCCCCCAAACCGTAATGCTGCTAGAGATAATAGCTCCCACAACCGCTAAAACAAAAGGAAGTTGGAAACCTTTGATATAGGGTTTCATTTGGTTAAATAAAGATTTTTTCTTATTTTCCATTTTCTAACTCCTCCTTTGAAAGTTGTGAATAGGCAATTTCTTGATAAACTGCATTGTTTTCTAGAAGCTCCCTGTGGTTTCCTTGGCCGACCACTTTACCTTTATCGAGAACTAAGATTTGGTCAGCGTCCATAATGGTTGAAATCCGTTGTGCCACGATGAGTTTGGTCATATCGTGCGTGCGTTTAGCTAATTCTTCTCGTAAAACACGGTCAGTTCGATAATCAAGAGCAGAAAAAGAATCATCAAAGATAAGGATCTCAGGCTTACGTGCCAAAGCTCGAGCAATGGCTAGGCGCTGTCTTTGTCCACCCGAGAAGTTAGTTCCACCTTGTGCCACGCCAGAATGAAGACCATTTTCTTTTCCTTCAACAAAATCCCTAGCTTGAGCCAAGTCAAGTGCTTCCCAGATAGCATGATCAGATAAAGGCGTTTCTGTGCTCACACCGTAGTCAATATTGGAGTGAATATCACCAGTGAAAAGAACAGCTTTTTGAGGAATGTAACCTACTTTTTTATGTAAGCCCTCCTGCTTATACTGACGAACATCAACTCCATCAACTAAAATTCGTCCTTGGGTCACATCATAAAAGCGAGGAATAAGATTAACCAAGGTAGACTTACCAGAACCGGTTGAACCGATAAAGGCGACCGTTTGCCCTTTCTCAGCAGTAAAGCTAATATGTTCAATAACCGCCTCTGCATTTTTAGCATAACGGAAAGAGACATCTTCAAAGATCACTTGACCTACTTGACTATTATCTGCTTTAGATTGCTCTGGTGATTGTAGACTAGATGTCAGATCCAATACTTCATTGATCCGTCCAGCCGAAACCAGAGTCCGCGGCAAGACAATAAAGAGTGCACCCATGAGCAGAAAACCCATAACCACTTGCATCGCATAAGACATGAAAACGACCATATCACTAAAGATTGGCAAACGTTCATTTAAGGCTGCACCCTGAATCAAGTAAGCTCCAATCCAATAAATAGCTAGACTCAAGCCGCTCGAAATAGAAGTCATAATGGGATTCATAATTGCCATCAGACGATTGACAAAGAGGTTTAGCCGTGTTAATTCCTCATTCGATGCATCAAATTTATTATCTTGATAATCCTCAGCATTGTAAGCCCGTACAACACGAATCCCCGTCAGACTCTCACGTGTGACACTGTTAAGTTTGTCGGTCAAGCGCTGAACGACAGCTTGCTTAGGAAAGGCAAAAGTCACCAAAATAGTTATCATCAGAACATTAACTGCAACTGCGATCACAACTGCCATCAACCATTGATCAGATTTGCCAATAATTTTAGACAGAGCCCAAATGGCCATAATCGGTCCACGAGTTACAACTTGCAAGCCCATGGTAATCAGCACTTGAATTTGTGTAATGTCATTCGTTGTCCTTGTTAAAAGACTAGGAATACTAAAACGCTTAATCTCCGCGTCTGAATAATCTAAAACTCTGTGAAAAATATCTGCCCGCAGGTTTGTTGTAAAGCTGGCTGCTACTCTTGCAGCCACAAAGCCAACACCTACCATTGACAAAAAGCTAGCAAAAGATAGCCCCAGCATTTTTAAACCAGGAACCCACAGATCCTCTGCTTTTGTCCCAGCTGTCTGCAAGAGAGTAGTGATTTCTGACATATAGTTGGGCACTTCTAGTTCCAAACCAACCGTCAAACAAGTCAAGATAACACTGATCAAAATCAGGCCAAACTCCTTAGCTGTCAGCCGTTTAAATAGTTTAACCATTCGTTTCTCCTTCTCTTAATTTTTCAACATTTTTTTCAAATTGTCGTAATACTTTGAGAAAAGTCGCAAAGTCCTCCTCAGAGACCCCTTCAATCATATGACGATCCATTTCATCAAATAATTCGCGTGATTTTTGTACCTTATCTGAGGCAAGGGCTGTTAATCGCACATGTTTGCTACGTTTATCCTGATCCGATACTTCAATCGTCACAAAGCCATTTTTTTCCATGCGCTTGATCAGATTACTAGCTACAGATTTAGAAATTTCTAATTCTCGCTCAATATCCTTAATTGTACAAGATTGTTCACGATGGTCAAGAAAATGTATGACTTGTCCTTGGGGACCACCTAAAAATTCAATATCTCGCTTTCGCGCCAGATCCTGTAAGGTCAAATGCAACCGATGTCCTGTTCTCTTTAATTCAAACAGAGGTTTCTTATTAAGATCACCCATAATTTTCCTTTCTAAAAATAGTTCTCACAAGAACTAAATAATTCTCGTGAGAACTATTTTAACACATAAAAAAAGAAAGTCAAGGGAAAAGACTAATTTTCGTCCTCAACTTTCCGAATCAAATCTGGCTCTATAATTTCTGTAGTGGGTAAAATCACTTTAGGAATTATGGAGCCTATTTTGTTGTAGAAAAAAAGTCCCATAAGACCTATAATGAAAAGCGATCAAACCATCATTAGAAAGAATCTTATGGAACAATTAAATTTTATCACAAACTTACTGGAAATCAAAGACCCTAACATTACGATTTTGGATGTTCTAGATGCTGGTACACATAAAGAAATCATGGCTAAGCTAGATTATCCCGCTCCTAAATGCCCTCAC
>NZ_KB904365.1 GCF_000380065.1 Streptococcus massiliensis DSM 18628
CAGGCGCTTTTATCTCCCCAAGGTAGACAGATTTTCGCTCAACGCAAGATTGATGTGGAACCTGTCTTTGGGCAGATAAAGGCTTGTTTGGGTTACAAGAGATGTAATCTGAGAGGGAAGCGTCAAGTGAGAATTGACATGGGATTGGTACTTATGGCCAATAACCTCCTAAAATACAATAAGAGAACGACTCAAAATTAAAAAGCTAGAGTTCCGCAATTGGGAAGCTCTAGCTTTTTTTGTGGCTGAGAATTATTTTGTCCCAGGCTCTAATTATTATCTTAAACCTAGTTGAGCCAATTTAGTCTTATATGCTTCAAAATCAATCAAAAGTCCTTGCCCACCGTACATGTCATAGGCATCTACCCAGTCACCATATTCTGGAATAGTAACACGATCAATTCCTTTTTGACCGCTTGTTGCAACCGACAGGCCGTTGGTCAAGAGAAAACTATAGGGAACATTTGTAGAAGTTAAAGCAAAGATCTTACCCAGAGCTTCTGAACCTGTAAAAAGCTTGGTTGGATCTTTAACTTGCTGGACAATGGCTGTAATGACCTCTTGCTGCCGTCTTGTCCGTCCAAAATCCCCTTCATCATCCTTACGGAAACGTGCATAATTTAGCAAAGTTCGACCATCCATGCGTTGCTCACCTACCTTGATGGTCTGATTAGGAACAACGCCATCTTTCATATTTAGGTCATCAGGAACCTCAACTTCACTCACCTTTTCACCACCGACGGTTGAAAACTGCGCATTCATCTTGACTCCGTTTGGGAACAGTGTATCAATAGCCGTTGCAAAGGTAGAGAAATCGACCATTGCATAGTATTTGATATCAATATCAAAGTTATCTTTCAACATCTGGCGAACTAATTCTGCACCTTGATGGTTATTTTGCTCACCGATACTATAAGCTGCATTGAGTTTTTGGTCATAATTTGAACCGTAACTCACTCCATCGATATTGACTAGAATGTCACGCATAAAACTAACTAGCTTGATCTTGCCATCTTTATTCCCGACATTAAGAACCATAATAGAGTCTGTCCGTGTCTCTTCAGAGCTTTGACCAATTCGTCCATCCGTTCCTAAAATGAGAATATTCGTGCCATCTTTTGTATCCTGACCATTAAAAACTTCAGTCTCCGCTGGTTTGGCATTGGGATTATTATGGGCGGTAAGGAGACCTTTAAAGAACATCAAGACCATCCCTAAAACAAGCAAAATAAGTGCTAAGGCCAGCCATTTCAAAATTCGTTTAATGCGGATTTTCTTGCGTGGAGCCGCTGATTTAGAAATGGTATCATTTTCTAAATTTTGAAGTGAACTAGCTTGTGTTCTCTGTTTTTTTCGCTCACTCCGACTTAAATTTTTGGGATAAACAGGTAGTCCATTTTCTGTCAATTCTTCTTGCCTGTTTGTTTCTTGATAACGAGGCAAGTTATCAACTGACTGATGATGTGATTCTCTGGGATTTTCGGAGAAATTTGCTAGACCAGCACGTTTGCGATTGAGATAATCGTATTCTTCTTGTTCTCTGCTATTAAGATAATGGTAATTTTTATAAAGATAGTCCAGTCGCTTACGCTCATGGTGAGTCAGATTATCTGTCTCTCTTGACATGGGTTCTCCTTTTTACTTTTCAAATAGTGTAGACTCGATAAGAGCCCAGAATTTTATAAGCAATGCCGATAGCCGCCAGCTCCTGCAAAGCGTAGGTCACTAAATCTGGCTGGCTGTGATTGACATCGATGATGAAAAAATATTCGCCTAAAGCGGTTTTGAGCGGGCGACTTTCGATTTTGGTCAGGTCAATTCCCCGCCAAGCAAAGGTCGACAAAGCCTTATAGAGCGCCCCCGGTAGGTTGTTAGGCAGGGTCAAAGCCAGCGTCATTTTTTCTTCCTCTTTTGCCAAATCCAAACTGATTGGCTGGTGCCCCAAAATCCAAAAACGAGTAAAATTCTCTGCCATTTCTTGAATATCTTGGGCAATGACCTCTAAGCCGTATTCTTCGGCTGCCGAATGCGGCGCAATGGCTGCAAAAGGCTGGTCTTTGTGCTCCGCAACAAAACGTGCGGCATAGGCTGTGCTGGCAGTGATTTCTGTCTGCGCTTCAGGATAATGCTCTTGGATGTACTTTTTCCCTTGAGCCAAAGCCTGCGGGTGCGAATAAATGGTGCGGATAGTTTTGTCCTTGCTGGTCGCCAAGAGCTGCTGCTTAATCGGCTGCACGATTTCAGCCACAGACTGGATTTGCGCCTGATGAAAAAGATAGTCCAAGGTCTCATGGACGCTCCCTTCAATCGAATTTTCCACGGGCACAACCGAGTAATCCACTTCGCCTGCCTCGTAAGCCTTAATCACTTCTGTGATATTTTGGTAGGGCAGGAGAGTTTCATGTGGAAAAGCCTTCTGCGCCACGTGGTGCGAAAAAGAGCCCTTGGGACCTAAAAATGCTACAAACATCGAATAATCTCCGCAATTTCTTCGGGTGTCTTGTCCGCCACTTGAATAGTATGGGTCGCAATGCCCTCGTACAAATGCTGGCGCTCGTCAAAAATCTTCTTGAATTGCTCGCGCGTATTGTTGAGGTAGAGTGGACGGTGCATTTCCTTGTCATTTTCGATGCGCTCGTAGAGAGTATCAAAGTCCACTTGCAGGAAAATGTTGTAATCGTTTTGCTCCAAGAGCTCACGGTTGTGCGGATTGACGACAATCCCGCCTCCGGGTGAGATGATAACCGCTCCTTGGTTGAGCAGGCGCTCTAGAGTTGCTGCTTCGATTCGGCGGAATTCGGCTTCGCCTTTCAGTGCAAAAAAATCATTGATTGACATGCCGATTTCTTCGGTGATGATTTCGTCCATATCGTGAAAGCTAGGGTCAAGAATACGCCCAACGGTCGTTTTGCCTGCACCCATGAAACCTAGTAGAATTTTAGCCATTCGTTAATTCCTCCAAATCAGTAAAAAAGCTCGGATAGCTGGTGTTAATCGCTTCTGCTCGCTCGAGCTCGACCTCGCCTTCTGCGACCAAGAGAGCCGCAATCGCTGTCATCATGCCGATACGGTGGTCGCCCAAGGTATTGACCTTAGCAGCATGCAAAGGGGGTCTTCCCTTGATAATCATGCCGTCAGCCGTCGGAGTAATGTCTGCACCCATGCTATTTAAAGCGTCAGCCACAACCTGAATGCGGTCGGTTTCCTTGACCTTGAGCTCCTCGGCGTCAGAGATAACCGTCCTACCCTCTGCTTGCGTGGCTAGAAGCGCGATAATCGGTAGCTCATCAATCAAGCGCGGAATAATCTCGCCCTTGATTTCCGTGCCATGCAGCTCTGAAGTCTCGACCGTAATCGTTGCTGATTTAGCAATCTCATCGACATGAGACAGACTAATCTTGCCACCCATGGCCTTAATCACATCCAAAATCCCTGTTCGCGTTTCATTGATACCGACATTTTCAAGGACAATCTTAGAATGCGGCACAATCAGTCCAGCAACCAGCCAGAAAGCGGCGCTGGAAATATCTCCCGGCACGCGCACTTCCTGCGCGGTGAAGGCTTGTCCGCCTTCTACACGGATTTCCTTGCCCTTGACCGTGAGCTTGCCACCAAACTGGGCAATCATGTCTTCGGTGTGGTTGCGGGTCAATTCTTTCTCGATAATAACCGACTGACCCCGCGCCTGCAAAGCCGCAAAAATAAGAGCGGACTTGACCTGAGCCGATGCGACTGGCAACTGATAATGAATGGGCTTCAAGTCACGGCTGCCCCGCAATTTCAAAGGTGGCAAATCGCGCTCCGTTTGCCCAGCAATCTCTGCGCCCATTTGCCGTAAAGGAATGGTCACGCGATCCATAGGACGCTTGGAGAGACTGTCGTCGCCAAACATCTCTACAGCGAAATCTTGCCCTGCTAGAAGACCTGAAATCAAGCGAATGGAGGTACCCGAATTGCCCATATCCAGCGGTTTCTTAGGTGCTTTGAGCCCGTCAAAACCGACGCCGTGAATGCGCACGATTTGCCCGTCGTCTTCAATCTCAACACCTAAATCGCGAAAAACCTGCATGGTCGAAAGCACATCTTCGCCTCGTAAAATGTCGTAAACTGTGGTGACACCCTTTGCCAAACTCCCAAACATAATAGAGCGGTGGCTAATTGACTTGTCACCGGGCACGCGAATTGCGCCCCTCAAACCCTGACTATTTATCTGTAGTTTCATGGGCAACCTCATACATTCATTTCCTAATATTCTATCATAAAAAAATAGCGAATACAAATTTACTCCGAACAAAAGCTGGAGTTCTTCGCCTGAATGACTGGACTTGGCAAATTTTCTCAAAACCAAGCAAAAAAGAAGCAGGCAAGCCCACTTCTTCTTTTTATTTTTCTTTGATGCTTTCGGCTGCTAATTTACCAGATGTCAGCGCCCAAGCGTTGTTGGCTCCTGACGGCGAGTCCGTTCCCATGACCCCGCCGACCACTTCACCCGCGGCATAGAGCCCTTGGATGACTGCACCCTTGGTATTGACAACTTCCAAGTTGGTATTGACAACCAAACCACCCATTGTCGTTGCAAAACGCGGTTTTTGCTCGATGAGATAGTAAGGCCCTTGCCCGACCGGCTTTTGCAGGAAGCGACTTTCACGGTGGAAATCCTTGTCCTCACCTTCTGCCACAAATTGATTGTAGCGCGCGACAGTATCAGTTAGAGCTTTTCTATCCATACCAGCCAAATCAGCCAGGTCTTCCAAATCATCAGCATGGAAGAAATATGGCGTCACAGAGCCGTTATTTTCCAGCCACTGGTCGATGTCCGCCTTAGAAATCCCGCCTTCGGCCACTTCCTCGCGGAAAATCTCAAAGTGCTCTTGGTCAAGCAGGAGATAGAGGACTTTCGGCTCTTGCTCCATAAGTACATCTAGGATGTCATGGTTGCTTGCCCGCTCATTGACTACACGCTGACCGTTGGTATTGACCAGCAGCCCATTTTCACGCAGAACGGCGATATTACCGCCAATAGTGGACTTGGCAGTCCCTTCTGCCACTTCGACCCCGTTAGGATAGATTTTCCCTTGGTCAAGCAGGACAGTCGCAGCGTCAACACCAGAAGCCTGCGCCATGAGCAGCCCCTCACCCATAGATGAGCGCGTTCCGTAGAACAGCACGTCCTTCAAGCGTTTTGGCAGCAAGTCTTTGTTGTTACCATAGCCACCTGTCGTTAAGACGACTGCTTTGGCAGAGATACGGTGGATTTTCCCATTGTCCTCGATGGCGATGAGACCCGTGACATTACCCTGTCCGTCGGTGAATAATTGCTGCGCCTTGGTTTGAAGCAGGAGCTGAACAGACGAATTGCCCACTTTAGAACGAACGGCAGCGGCAAAGCCGTGCCCACCGTCAGCATAAGCCAACTCGCGATCCTTGCGGTATTCTGCTAGCACATGGAGGCCGCCCGCCATATCATACTCCACGCCGACATAGTCATGCACCCAGTCGGTCGTTTGACCGATATTTTCAGCCAAGAGAGTCAACAACTCGCGGACATTGAGATTGTTTCCGTTTTTGAGGAAATCCTCCACCATGAGCTCAACCGTGTCATCTGTCACGCCCGCTTCTTTCTGCAAGCGCGAGCCCATAACGACTTGATTTCCGCCTGACACGGAAATAGCTCCACCGATAAAGCTCAATTTTTCAAGCAGGATAACAGACAAGCCCAGCTCTTCTGCCCGCAAGGCAGCTGCGATACCAGCCGCACCCGCACCGACAACAACGACATCGACTTCTTCTTCGACCACTTCCTTGGACAGCTCGACCGTCGGTTTTTGCCGCGCTTTGAGAACATCCACCGCGTCTTGATTGCTGGCCAAAAGAACGGCGTCAGCCACCCCGTCAACCACTCCTTGACTGGTTGTTGAAGCACCGGAAACAGCGTCAACATTCAAAGTCTGAAATTCGATGATTTGCTGCGGTAGGCGCTCAAAGACCATGTCTGACAAGCCTTCCGACTCGCCACTGCTATCAATTTCAATACCTGCAATTTTATTTTTGCTGAAGGTAACGACCATAGGTAGGTCACTATTGTGCCCTTTAGCTGAGACGTGGTATTCGCCCTCTTTGAACTCCAAGGCTTTCCCCATAAGCTCAACCAAGCGCTCGGCTTTTTTGATTTCAGCGTCCGTGTCCTTGATGAGCTGGAAACTCTCGTCCATGAATTTCCAGAGCGGAGTCGGGATGACTAGATTTTTACGGTCACGAATATCGGCAAAAGCCTTGACCGTCTTGTCCTCGCGAATCATTTCCACCCAGTGGGGCTCAACCAAGAAGCCCTTGGCAACAGCGACCAAATCGTAACCGATTTCTAGCGCATTATCAGCGTCAGCTTTTTGCAAAATCCCACCGACACCGATGACTGGAATCTTAGCCAGCGTCTCGCTACGCGCCGCCAGATACTTAGAAATCAGCAACTCAGGGTCATCAGCCTGCACAATCGAATTGCGGGTATAAATCCCCATAGAAAAATGGAAATAATCTAAATTTTCCTCTGCCAGAGTATTGAGCAAGTACATGGTATCGTCGAAACGAATGCCCGGCTCCTCCAGCTCTTCTGGTGAAAAACGGTAGCCCAAAATGAAGTTTTCAGCGCCTTCTTCGGCAATGACTTGCTTGGCTGCTTGCACAACTTCCAGTGGAAATTTCGCCCGTTTTTCAATCGTTCCACCCCAAGCATCGCTTCGACGATTGGAATGAGGGGAGAAAAATTGCTGAATTAAATAGGTATTAGCGCCGTGAAGCTCAACACCGTCAAAACCAGCCTTAATCGCCCGACGGACTGCTTGAGCGAAATAGTCAATCATGTCCAAGATTTGGCGGTGGGTCATCTCAGTCGGCACTGGCGCATTGGGACGCAGAGCCGCAACACTGCTGGCAGAAATCGGCTGCTCGCCCTTATTCATATCAGGGAAAGCCATGCGCCCTGCATGATAAATCTGAATAATGGCTTTTGAGCCCTTTTCCTTGATTGCCTCAGCCAGACGCGACAAGCCCTCAATCTTATCGTCGCTGTCAATCCCGATTGCTCCAAAGAAACCGCGTCCCTTGTCCTCGACAAAGGCACTCTCTACGATGACTGTACCAACCTGCCCCGAACGATGAGCATAATAGTCAATCAACTCATCGGTCAAATTCCCGTCATAATAAGCTGACTCGGTCGTCATCGGCGCCATAAGAATTCTGTTTTTGAGGCGGGCACCTGACGCCAAGGTCACTTGATCAAATATATTTTTTGTCATCTATTGTCTTCCTTTTATTTACTTGCTAAGGAAAAAGTCCTAGTTAGATGAAAGATAGCTAGGACTTGATAGCATGCTTAGCCTTTTAATTTCAGGGTTTCAAGCATTTGCCGCAAAACGGCAACAGGTACTTGCCCCGGAGCGGATGCTTTCTTGGCAGCGCCAAAAGTCGCTGATGAGCCGAAAACCTCACCACTAACACGGCTAACCATACCCAAGGCTCCCATAGACATGGTAATCAAGGGTCTACTTGCCTTCGCTTTCATTTCTGCTGTAGCTTGGAGCAGGGTCAGCACATCTTGGTCAGACTGCGGCATAACGGCAATTTTACAGATGTCTGCATTCTTTTCTTCCATGAGGCTGAGGCGGCGGACAATCTCTGCTTGGCTCGGTGTCGCGTCAAAGTCGTGATTGCACATGACAATCTTGACCCCTTTTTCATGTGCCAGCTTAATGGTCGCCTGCACTGGCTCCTCTGGCATGAATAATTCCACATCTAGAAGGTCAGCGCAGCCATTTTCCAAAACTTCCCCGTAAATCGCAAAATAGGCTTGGTCGGAAAGTTCCAGCTCGCCCCCTTCTTTCTTGGTACGGAATGTCACCAGCAGCGGCTTTTGAATGGCCTCCTTAACCTTGTGAGACAGAGCGGCTACTTGGCTGGGTTCCTCTACTTTTTCAAAGAAATCAATGCGCCACTCAATCAAGTCGCAATCCAAATCACGTGCTTGCTGCGCTGCTTCTAGGATTTCACTTTCTGTCCGCCCAACAAGGGGGACGATAATTTTTGGACGTCCCTCACCCAGAGTGACATTTCCAACGGTAACTGTATGTGTCATGAAAATTCTCCTATTTAGAAGTATCGACCGTTTGATGATAACGGATATAAACGATAATGGCAATGACAAAGCCAATAGCAGCAAAGACAGTGTCTAGCAACATGATGTTGCGAACGTTTGAAGCCTCGATAGATGCCGCCCAAATTGGCACGACAAAGGAAGCAATGGAACCAAAGGTATAGAAAATCCCTGTAATCGTTCCTTTTCCGGCTGGGAACATTTCTCCCATAACAGTCAAACCAAGCTGCATAACGCCACCAGCGGCGAAGAAGCCGACAGCTGCTGCCCCGATTTGAATTACCAGCGGGCTAGGGAAGAGCCACATAGATGCAATCGAAACCAGAGACATGAACGTGTAGACCAGCATGAGGTTGACAGAGCGCAATTTGAGCCCGACAATGGCTGTGAAAGCCACACAGAGCAGAGAGCCTGTTGAGTAGCTTGAAAGCAGCAATTTTGAAGCGGCTTCTGACATGCCCGCTACATTTTGCCCGTAGGTTGAGATGAATTGGGAAATCAGGTAGAAGGTTGCTTGCGAAATAAATCCATAGATAACAAAGGCAACTCCTTCCAGCCAGATTTTTGGTTTGGATTTGAAAGTAACGGCTGAAACGTAGGCTTCCTCGGCATCTCCCTTTTCTGCTGCTTCTTTGGCGTCAGCATCTGGGAAAGGCAATTTCCAGACGAGGAAAATATTGAGGAAGAGAACGACGGCTGCAATCCAGAAAGCTAATTGCCAGAAGCCCATAGCTGAAGCCGCAATGATGATGAAAGGCAAGATAAATTGTCCGATTTGCACCGCTGCCTTAATCAAGACATTGGCTGTACCAGCATGTTCTGGGAAAGACTCCATAAGCGCTGGATAAGTCCCTGAGTCAAGGAAAGAATTAGCAATACCAGCTAGGACTGTCAAAATCATGGCAACAAGCGTATTCGGGCTGTAAATCAAGCCCAAGAAGTAAAGAATGTAAGTCGCAGACCCCAGCATAACAAAGGGCTTGCGGCCAAACATGTCGGACAAGCGACCAGACACTAAGATAGCAATCAAGCGACCGATTCCCAGCATGGCAACAACGCTCATAACCTCTTTTACACCAGTGCCCCATTGCAGAGCCAGTTGCTCACGGTGTTGGGAAATAATAATCACCCCAATACCATGAATGACATAGTTCAGATAAAGCGACAGAGCGGTTGGTAAATAACGATTTTTCATATAACAACAATTTCCTTTTTCATTTTAGTTTTGCTTAAAATAAGACTGATTTGACGTAGTCAACTGGCATGTCTTCGCCAGTGATGAGCTTGAAGGCTTCTGCTCCTTGATAGAGCATCATGCCCAAGCCGTTAAAGGCAACTTTTGCCCCGTTTTCACGCGCGAATTTCAAGAGTTTGGTTTCAGCAGGCGCATAAACAACATCCATAATAGCAAGGTCTGGACGAATAACTGCTGGATCTTCAATCAAGGATAGGTCTTCTTGCGGTTTCATACCAACGCTAGTCGCATCAATATAAACAGAAGATTCAGCGATTGATTTTTTGAAGGCCTCTTGGTCTTCTAGCGGTGTAATCGTTGCTTTGCAGTCGGTATTTTCTAAAATCTTGCGCACGGTTTCTTGACCATTAGCGTATAATTCGTCATCGCGGTTGAAAATCCGCAATTCCTTGACACCGTCCAAGGCTGCTTGAATGGCAATGGCGGTTCCTGCACCACCACAGCCCGTAAGGGTCACAATGCGGTCTTTGATGTCAATTCCTTCGCTTTGCAGCGCCCGCATAGCACCTGTACCGTCGGTCACATGACCAACCAGATGTCCGCTTTCGTTTTGGTTGACAACAGTATTGACCGCACCGACCAGCTTAGCCGCTGGTGACAATTCGTCCAGCAAAGGAATAATGGCTTGCTTGTTTGGCATAGAGACGTTAGATCCTTGAATTTTCAGAGCACGGATCCCTTGTACCGCGTCAGCCAAATCTTCATTTCCCACTTCAAAAGCAAGGTAGGCATAGTCCATACCTTTTTTAGCAAAGGATTCATTCCACATGGTTGGAGAAAGACTGTGACGGATAGGGGTAGCAATCAAGCTAACCAGCAAAGTGTGACCATTTAAACGTTCTGACATAATATCATACCTCGTTCTTTTTTGATAAAATAGTTATTTTTCTGGCACAATCTCTTTTTTAAAAAGCTTTTTATAGCGAATTTTGACAATCCATGTTGCCAAAATGCCGACCAAGGCTAAAAAGAAATTGTAGAAAAAAACTTGATAAAGTGACCGCTCAGCCATGAGCCCCGTTAAATAAGGCGTGACCATGACCGACAAGGCAGTCGTGAGCGAATAAAAACTTGTCACCATACCTCGATTATTGGGGAAAAATTCTAGCAAAAGGGCGAGACCCAGCTGCCAAATTCCGCCAGCCGCAAAAATTCCCATAGCTAAACTAGCTAGAATAATGGAAAAAAGCGAAGGCATAGCGAGCATGTAAACTAGAGAAAAAGCAGTAATAGTTAAGCAAATCAAAATGAGATTTACAATATTGACCTTTTTCTTGACAATAAAGGAGGTCAAAAAGACGGAAACAAATGAAGCAACACTATAAATACTCACGAATAATAGGCTGTCTTCATTTTTTATCGCCAAAACCTGCTTGGAAAAATTTGGAATCCAGAGAATAAAAATATTGAATAAAGAGACGGATACGAAGGAAAAAACCATCAAGGCAAGTCCCTCTACTTGTATCTTGGCCTTGGGAATAAAGGACTGAACAACTTCTTTATGACGATCTATCTTGCTTTCAGGATAGGCAAAGCGGGTCAGAAAGAAAAAATTGCACAAAAGCCCCAAGGCGCTGGTTAGAAAAGTCCAAGCAAAATAAAGATGATGCTGGAGCGTCCAGCGCGTTAGCAGAGGAAAAATGAATTGGCCAATGGAAATAAAGGCTTTGTTGAGAACGCTGAGCGCACTATTATCATTTTCTGACGGAAAAGCCTCGACAACGATTGGATAGGTACTGGTATCTAGAAAGGCATTGCCCACACCAGCCAATAAAGCAACAAGCAAGGCTTGAAGATAATTGCTCGTCAGAACAAGACCTGCAAAAAAGAGGACATAAGTTATCACTCCCAGCAGAACCGTCATTTTTCTCCCATAACGGTCGGAAAACCAGCCCGAAAAATTTAAACTAAGGATTCTCCCTAAACCTATGGCACTAACGACCAGGGTGACCTGACTAAGGCTAGCCGACCACTGCTTTTGAAACATGGACAAATTTTGCGAAATAGCGATGGCCGCAATTCCTTGAAATATGTAGTTCATGTACAAACTGCCGATTAATCCTAGGTATTGTTTACGATGTGGCATATTCTCCTTTCTAATCTAACATGTGAATTTTATCACATGATGTAATTGATACGCTTACATTATACCATATTTACAGCATCAAGTCTAATCCTTTATTAAAAATGTAGAAAATTTACGAAAATTACACCGCTCTTTTCAGAATCTTTTTCAACAAAAAAATCCCATAAATCAAGAGAATTTAGGGATTTTACTTTTTATAAAATATGAATACAAATCGAGCTGTCGGACTTGTATTCTTCGACATCGTAGCGATAAGAACGCTTGAGCTCGCCCGTTTCCTCATCTTGCCAAATCTGACCCCACACCGCCAATTTTTGCCACCATGTTTTGGTCTGAAAAATTATTGGTTCTGATTGTTTGATAAGAATAAAGCGTCAGCATATCCCCCTTATTTTAGCAATTCTTGCACAGGGTCAAAGATAATGCGCTCGATGTCTGATAGGTAGATAGAAAGTTGCTGCTGCTTACCAAAGAAGTCCGCCAGCACAGCGTTGGCTTGGATTTTTTCACCGAAAGCCTGCATTTTTTCCTGCAATTCTAGCGTAGGCATTTGCCCTGTCTGTGCCATGACTTGCAATTCCCCTTGAAAAGCAAGGTAGTCGTCCAAGATTTGCTTGGCTTCGCTATCTGCGTCCACTGCTTTTTTGCTCTCAGCGACCGCTTGGTATTCTGGCAAATCGCGCAAACCGCGCGCCAATTCGTTAGCTAAATCATAGATATTTGACATGGTTTCCTCCTCAGTCCAAAAAGACTTGATATTTTGTATTCTCTCTTATTATTTTAGCAGATTTTTCTAAATCTTCACGATTTTTAAAGGTGATTTGGAGAATTCCGTTGATGTCCTCACGATTTTCTTCGTTGATGCGGATATTGACAATGGAGGTCCCCCGCAGCAATTCCAAAATTCCCAGAATGGCATCTTCTTCGTCGGGTACATTGATAAAAATGTCATAAAAGCTATCTACACCCGCACGTTTGTGGATTTCCATGCTCTTTCGCACCTGACGTCCATGGTCGAAAAATTCCCAAATAGCGTCTGACTTTTCTTGCTCGAGCCAGGTTGCGACCTTGTCCAAGCGGTCTTTGAAATCCTCAATCCGCTCCAAAATCGTCTGGCGGTTGGTCAAGAGAATACTGGTCCACATGCCGGGCTCGCTCTCAGCAATCCGCGTCATATCGCGAAAACCACCCGCCGCAAAATGCTGGGTCATAGGGTGCTCGTCCGTGTAGCTCCCCGCCTGCTCCATGAGGCTCGATGCCAAAATGTGCGGAAAATGGCTGACTTGACTAGTCACTCGGTCGTGTTCACTAGCTTCGATTTCCACAAAGCGAGCATGGAGGCCTGACAGGAGGTCTTTCATTTCCTCAATCGTTCCTGACTTGGTCAAGCTAGACGGCGTGAAGATATAATAAGCATTTTCAAAAAGATTGACATCAGCAGCGATAGCCCCCGACTTGTGACTGCCCGCCATTGGGTGCCCACCGACAAAACGCACCGCTTTGTCCGCCAGATACTTGTCAGCTGCCGCCACAATCTCCGCCTTGGTAGAGCCAGCATCAGAGATAATGACATTTTCTTTCAAGTCCAAGCCAGCTAGCTCTTTTAAGAAAGTTAGCGTCTGCTCAATCGGTACTGCCAAAATAATTATGTCAGCTAGAGGCGCAAAGGCTGCAAAATCATCTGTCGCTCGGTCAACCATACCTTTTTCCAGTGCGATATTGCGCGACTGCTCGCCACGATTGTAGCCCAGGATTTCATATTCAGGCTGTCCCCGCTTGATTGCAAGAGCCAAAGAAGCCCCAATCAAGCCTAGCCCTGCAATATACACTACTTTTTTTGCCATGGAACCTCCTCAACTTATAGCTAATCTAAAATCCTTTCACGTAGTCCCTGTGCGCTTGCACCGCTGCTTGCAATTCTTCCAGATTGTCCGATGAGAATTTCTCCAGCACTTCTGTCGCAAGAACGGTCGCTACGACACTTTCCATGACAACAGCCGCTGCTGGAAGAGCTGTCGGGTCGCTTCGCTCCACTGTCGCCTTGTAAGGTTCATGCGTCTCAATATCAACACTCATCAGCGGTTTATAGAGGGTCGGAATTGGCTTCATCACCCCGCGCACAACAATAGGTTCGCCATTGGTCATCCCGCCTTCAAAACCGCCCAGATTATTGGTGCGGCGGGTAAAGCCAGCTTCCTTGCTCCAGATGATTTCGTCCATGACTTGGCTGCCCTTGAGCCGCCCCGCATCAAAACCGACACCAAATTCCACACCCTTGAAGGCATTGATAGAGACAACTCCTTGCGCCAGCTTGGCATCCAGCTTCTTGTCCCATTGGACAAAAGAGCCCAGCCCCACAGGTACTCCACCGACAATGGTTTCGATAATGCCGCCAATGGTGTCGCCGTCTTTCTTGATTTGGTCGATGTAAGCCTTGATTTCATCTTCGCGCTCAGGCGTGACAATGGAAACCTCGGATCGGCTAGCGGCTTCTTTGATTTGAGCGACAGTCAGTCCGTCTGGCACATCAATGTTAATGCCGCCAAAAGTCACGATATGGCTGGCAACTTCCACACCAATTTCTTCCAAGAGGCGCTTCGCAACCGCACCGACTGCTACTCGCATGGTTGTCTCCCGCGCGCTAGAACGCTCCAAAGAATTACGCAGGTCAGAAAAGCGATATTTCATACCGCCGACCAAGTCAGCATGCCCCGGACGAGGCTTGGTGATTTTGCGCAGATTTTTCTTCTTGTCCTCCACATCGGCGACATTCATAATATCCAGCCACTTTTGGTGGTCAAGATTGGTGACATTGAGCGTAATCGGGCCACCCATAGTCAAGCCGTGGCGAACGCCGGAGGTAATTTCTACTTGGTCACTTTCGATTTTCATCCGCGCACCGCGACCGTAGCCGCCCTGCCGGCGTTTAAGCTCGGCATTGATGTAGTCTGCTGTAAGAGGGAGCCCTGCTGGAACTCCCTCAATAATAGCTGTTAAGCGTGGACCGTGCGACTCACCGGCTGTTAAATATCTCATACTTCTTTCTCCAAATATTCTTTCATTTCTTCCAAGTCAACCTGATAAATTCGGGCAGAGGCAAGCTCTGGCACCAGAACAATTTTGATTGTATTGCCACGAGCTTTTTTATCATGGGTCAAAGCCTGATACAGTTTTTCCTTGTCCCAAGGGCTATAAAGAACTGGCAGACCAAATTTCTGACACATGGTCACAATCTGCTCTGTCAAACCCGCTCGAATCAAGCCTTTTTTCTCAGCAATTCTCGAAATCTGCACCATACCAATAGCAACAGCTTCGCCGTGCATGACCTGTCCATAACCCGCCGTTGCTTCGATAGCGTGCCCAATGGTGTGACCGAAGTTCAGATAGAGGCGCACGCCATTGTCCAGCTCGTCCTCAACCACGACCTTACGCTTGACATCGCAAGAATGATAAATGATGCTTTCGGCGTGCTCGATAATCGACTCCGGACGACCGTCCATTTCGGTCAGCTCCTGCCAAAGCTCAAAGTCTGCAATGAGACCGTATTTGACAACCTCGCCCATGCCTTCGATGAGCTCGCGCTTGCCCAGCGTTTTCAGTACTTGGGGGTCAATCAAGACACCGTCTGGCTGGGCAAAAGTCCCGACCATATTTTTAGCGCAGGGTGTATTGACACCGGTCTTGCCGCCGATTGAGGAGTCGACCTGAGCCGTCAGACTGGTCGGAATTTGTACAAAATGAACTCCGCGCATGTAAGTCGAAGCTACAAAGCCTGCCAAATCACCGACAACGCCACCGCCCAACGCCACAATCCCGTCGCTGCGCGTCAAGCCAACCTTGACTAAAAACTCATACACCTTATTGACAACCTTAAGATTTTTGCTGGCTTCGCCCTCTAAAAAATCAAAAACATAGGTCTCAAAACCTGCGTCTTCTAAGCTCAATTTGACCTTTTCGGCATAGAGAGCTGCCACGCGATTATCCGTTACGATAACGACCTTTTGCGGTTGCCACAAGCCTGCCAGCCACTGTCCTGCCTGCGTCAAGCAGCCATTTTCAATGACAATATCATAAGGATGATGCGGTAAGTTTACATTTAGTTTCATCGTGACTTCTCCTCGCTTATTATCGATACTGTTTTTCTAGCTCTTTCCAGATAAGCTCAACAGGCATAGCTTTCCCCGTCCATAGTTCAAAAACTTCTGCAGCCTGATAGACCAGCATGCCTAGACCATTAACAGCTGTCGCGCCTTGTGATTTTGCCAATTTTAAAAAAGGTGTTTCAAAAGGCTGGTAAATAACATCTGCCACTAAAATTTCTTTAGGAAAAACAAAATTACTTGGTACAATGAGGGACGTCCCGTCCATGCCGACACTAGTTGCATTGATAAACAAGGCAGATGATTCAACCATTTTCTGTAAGAGTGCTGAATCTCTCAAAGAACAAATAATAATCGGAACACCTGTCTTTTCTGCAATCTCTTCAAATTTTTCTCGTGTTTGATTGAGTGAGCTAGACCGTCCAAAAACGTAGATACTAGCTGCTCCATCCAAGGCAGCCTGCGCAACAATTGCCGTCGCTGCTCCACCAGAGCCAAGGATGGTCATGCTTTTATTTTTGACGGAAAAATTGGTCAAACTTTTAAAAAAACCTTTTCCATCCATATTATAGCCAATTAAACGACCGTTTTTATAGGCAACTGTACTAACTGCTCCGATCAGCTTTGCTTCTGGACTAAGCTCATCTAAAAATGGAATAACCTTCTGCTTATAGGGCATTGAAAGGTTGATTCCAAACATATTATAGCGACGAATATTTTCAACTGTTTCTTCTAAATCCTTGGACAAAATCTCCCAAGCTACATAAACACCATTGACAGCTGTCAAATCAAATGCAGCATTATGAATAAAAGGTGAAATGCTATGCTTGATCGGATTTGCCACTACCGCTGCCAATCGTGTGTAGCCATTAATCCGCATCGAGAACCTCACAAATTTCTTTCATATCATGAAGGGCAATCTGCCCTGGAGCCGTCCTTTCATCTAAACTTGAGAAAGACCAACTAGACCCCATAATATCACTAGCAAGACGCGTCAATCGTCCTAATTTTCCCATAGACATGGTCACATACTCTTGCTCAGGATTGAGCGTTTTAAAGCCACGAGTATAATTCATAAGATCTAAAACATCTTGTTCACTATGTGGCATTACAGAAATCTTTACAACTTTTGGTGTCAAACTTGTCAGTTCAGACATGATTTCCATAAGATTTTCAGGTGTTTCCTCAAAATTATGATAACTGAGAATCAAGTTTGGAAATTCCAACATTTGTTCAAAAATCTCTTTATGAACAAAGTACTCAAAATCAATATAATCTGGCTGGTAAAGATTGGCCACTTCCTTGATCAGAGCCACATACTCTTCTTCTGTTAGGTCAATATGACCACCTTCTCTGGTTGTCCGCAATGTAAAAATTAATTCTCGACCTGAAAATTTCTCAAAAATAGCTGGTGCTACCGCCAAAATTGTATCACGATCAAGATAATCCGCTCGCCACTCAATAATATCTACTCCTTCATAGTGTTTGACATCAATGTGCTGAGCTTCTTCTAAACTAGTTGGCATGATTGGAACCACAAGTTTCATTTGTCCACCTTAATCGTACATACCTTGAGGTAGTTACTACTTTCATCTTTTTTATTATAGGTAAAATCTGCTGGCAAACCGTACTCCGCTAAATAATGGTGTGGAGTGCCGAGCAAACCTTTTTCAATTTGTTCTTTAAATTTTTTACGGCTGACATTAGCCGCATTGGTGCTGGTAATAAGAATACCGCCAGAATTGAGAATAGCTAAAGATTCAGTTACTAATTTATGATAGTCTTTAGAAACTGAAAATGTTCGCTTTTTATTACGAGCAAAACTAGGCGGATCCAGAATAATTACATCATAGGTCAGGCCATGTCGTTTGGCATATTTGAAATAATCAAATACATCCATAACTACAAAGCGATGATTGTCAAGCGACAAATCATTTGCAAGAAAATGTGCCTCTGACAACTCACGACTCCGCTTAGCCAGATCCACTGAAGTCGTCGCTAAAGCTCCTCCCATACTAGCAGCCACTGAAAAAGCCGCTGTGTAGGAAAACATGTTTAAAACGTTTTTACCAGTAGCTAAACCATCAACTAAGCTAGCGCGCACATTGTGCTGATCTAAGAAAATTCCTGTCATCAAACCATCATTTAGAAAAACCTGATAGCGAACGCCATTTTCTAAAATCGTAAAACTTTCAGCTGCCTCATCTCCAAACAAATGTGCACTTTCATAATCCAATCCTTTAAAACGGATTTTCTCATAAGCACCACTAATCTCTGGGAAAACCTTCCGAAAAGCTGCTACGAAAAGTTCTCGCTGTTCATAAACAAAACTATTGTACCAGGAAAAAACAGCAAAACGATTATAAAAATCAATCGTCAAGCCACCAAAACCATCACCTTCTTGATTAAAAACACGATAAGCTGTCGTTAAATCATCTGCTGCGTAAGAAGTGCGCTTAGCCTTAGCCTTTTCAAAAAGTTCAACTAGAAAAGCTTCATCAAGACTGATAGGAGTATATGCTATTACCCAGCCAACCCCTTTATTTTGCGGAGCTAAATAAGCCGAGGCGAGAAACTTCCCCTCATCTGTCATTAATTCCACTTGTTGAGGAGCTAAATTTAGATTTGGAAAATCATTTTTATCTAAGATAACTTGTCCCTTCCTTATCCTCGTTTCTGTCTGGCGATTGACTTTCATTTTTTTCATAATCCATATTATATCAAAATTTAAGAATTTTCTCAAAAAATTTTACCGCTTTCAAAACGAAGATAAAGCAAATAGAATATAGAATTTTTATCATAAGTAACTTATTGTCTAAGCCATAGGTTATAGAAATTCCCCCTTACTGTTAAATTTGTGATATAATCAAAGTTGAAAATTTGTTAGGAAATAAAATAAGGAAGTATTTTCAGTGAAGAAACGTATCCAACCCATACTAAACTTTATGAGTACGCGTTTGGGACTAGTTCTCACCTTGCTCATTATTTATTGGCTTAAAACAATGTGGGCCTATAGTGTGGACTTCAATCTCAATATTCAAATTGCGACTGGTCAAGGATTTTATCAGCTCCTTCTCGCAATTTTCAATCCGCTCCCGTTAGGTTTGCTCCTTTTGGGTCTAGCCCTCTATGTAAAAAATTCTAAAATATTTTATAGTCTTCTTTGGTTGATCTACGGAGCGCTCTTTGCTTGGCTCGTCTCAAATGCTATTTACTATCGTGAATTTTCTGATTTCATTACAGTCAACACGATGATGGCATCAAGCTCGGTATCAGCTGGTCTTGGTGAGGCAGCAATAAAACTTTTCCGCCCTTGGGATTTGATTTACTTGATTGACTTCCCAGTATTCGCTTGGCTATTTTACAAAAAACTCATCCTAGTTGACAAGCGACCTTTCAATAAGCGAGCTGGGTTTGCGATTACCGCTTTGTCTAGCATGTTCTTTTCAGCAAATTTATTCCTAGCTGAAATCGACCGTCCTCAACTTCTAACGCGTGGTTTTTCTAACTACTATGTTGTGCGTGCTCTAGGTCTACCTGCTTTTCTGGGATATAGTGGAAATCAAACCTATCAAGCCAACCGAGAACGTTCCAAGGCTTCTGAAAAAGATTTAACTCCTGTTACAGAATATATCAACAATCACTACGCTGCACCCAATCCCAACTACTATGGAATTGCTAAGGGACGCAATGTCTTTTATATTCACCTTGAATCTTTCCAACAGTTCCTAATTGATTATAAATTGCAGGTCGATGGTAAGGAATACGAAGTTACACCATTTCTGAACTCTCTTTACCACTCTAACTCAACACTGGCATTTTCTAACATTTTCAATCAGGTTAAAGCCGGAAAAACTTCTGATGCCGAAACGATGATTGAAACAGGACTTTTTGGGCTCAATCAAGGTTCATTTATGGTTAACTATGGCGGTACCAATACTCAACAAGCTGCTCCCTATATTCTTTCAAAAAATGGCTATAATGACTCAGCTGTTTTCCATGGAAATGCAGGTAGTTTCTGGAACCGTAACACGACCTATAAACAATGGGGCTATAATTATTTCTTTGATTCGTCCTATTTCACGAAACAAGACGAAAGCAATTCCTTCCAGTACGGACTGAACGATAAAATCATGATGAAAGATTCTATCAAGTACTTGGAACACTTGCAGCAACCTTTTTATGTTAAATATATCACGGTTTCCAACCATTACCCTTACACAACGAGTTTGATTGGCGATGATCTTGGTTTCCCACTAGCCAAAACCAAAGATGAGACAATCAATGGCTACTTTGCAACTGCTAATTATCTAGACTCAGCTGTAAAGGCTTTCTTTGACTATCTAAAAGCTTCTGGACTTTATGAGAATTCCATTATTGTTCTTTATGGAGATCACTATGGAATTTCTAATTCTCGTAACCCAAGCCTTGCCCCACTCCTCAATAAAAATTCTGAGACTTGGTCTAGTTATGACAATGCCATGATGCAAAGAATTCCTTATATGGTGGTAGTTCCCGGTATGACAACAGGGCATATCAACAATACCTTTGGTGGCGAAATTGATATGCTACCAACATTGGAGCATTTATTAGGAATTGATACCAAGGATAAGCTTCAAGTTGGTCAAGACCTGCTCTCTTCACAGCACCAACAAATCGTCTCTTTGCGTTCAACCAACTATTTCATTACACCAAAATTCACTTCTTATAATGGACGAATTTATTATACAGAAACAGGGGAAGAAATTACCAATCCAACAGCTGAGATGCAGGCTGAATTAGAAAAAGTCCGCAATGCCGCTAATCAGCAAGTGTCTATTTCTGACTTAATCCAAACTGGTGACCTCTTCCGCTTCTACAAAGGAAATGATTTAGGTCATCCCGATGCCAGCAAGTATTCTTATAAAAAATCACTTAAAAAAGAGGAACAAATAGAAAAAGAAAAAGGCGATGAATCAACCAGCCTCTACGATGAGCGAGGCCAACAATCGACAGTCGATCTTTTCAATGCACCGACCTACAAAGCGCTCCATCCAGAGCAATTTAGCTCTTCTACCAGCAGTTCTGGAAGCAGCAGTAATACGACAGATGCAGCCGATACGACTAAGGTAGGAGGAACTTAAAAAACAGAGGCTGGGACAATAGTTCTCAGCCTCTAAAATTAGTTCGAATTATCTGCAAGACGCGGTAGCCTCTTGGCTTCTACGTTCGCCTTTACCGGCTTCGTACAAGCCTAATAGGCATCGCGGGGGTGGGACGACGAACTATTCCTTTACAGGAAGTAGTTCTGTCCCACTCCCTTGTTGCTTATTTCCTTGCAAAATCTCATTAAACAAAAACCACAGAGGCTGAATTGCTTCTGTGGTTTTCGTGTCTTATTTATTGATACTACTAGTATAGTAAAACTCTATTACAAAGACATTGCTACTATTTTTTAAACGATGTCAATAATTTACAAAACTGTCACTTTAATTGATTAGGAATGACCAGACAAGTCAGCGTAATGAGAACCGCCACACTACTTGCTGGCGGAAAAATACTGATACTCAATAGTAAGCCCAATACTTTTAAGCCAATATCATAGCGTGCCCAAGTTTGCCGACGAATATTGTAGCTTTCAAACATTTTAGGATTGATCTCATAGAGTGTTCTGTAATAATATTGCACTGAAAAAGTAATGAGCAAAACTACAATACCATAAAAAGCCTGCATAGTACTATTAGAAAAATCAGCCGCTATTAGCTTGGTTGTATAGGGAAAGAAAGATGAGAGAAAGAGCATGATAATCGTTGCCCAAACAGTCTTCTGACTAATTTTTTCAACTTGATGAAATGAAAAATGAAGATTGACCCACATAGCTCCCAGCCAGAAAAAAGATAAGGCATAGGCGAAAAAGCTGGCGCGAAGCTCCCAAAGTCCTGCTAGTGAATATTCCTGCGGCTTTTCCAATTCCAAAACTAAAATAGTCATGACAATAGCAATGACCGCGTCAATAAAAGCGCCTAGGCGTTCTTTGTCCATTATGGTGTTTTTCATGAAAATCATCTCCCTATTTCAGATATTTTCCTATTTTACAGTAGTTACAGAAATTTGTCGACGTTAGCTTAGATACGCACTTGTGCTCTCTCGTCTCTCCGCCCTGTCACAAACATGGTAAAAGTGGCTTTGCAGATATTGTCGCCCGCTTGATTGCTAATCTCAACATCCACTACCCGAGTTGTCCGCCCCGCATGGACGCAAGTCCCGCAAATGGTCAGGGTATCGCCTAGCTGTCCCGCTTTGAGATAGTTGATAGAGGACTGCAGTGTCACCCCGTCCACTCCCTGTGAAATCACAACCAAGCCGCTAATCTGGTCGCACAGGGTGAAAAGATAGCCGCCGTGGGCATTGCCATAGTAATTGAGCGAGGAATTTACGACCTTTGTCATTACAATGACCTGACCGTCGCTCATTTTTTCAATCTCGTAATTTTCAAAGGCTGAAATGGCATCAAAGTGAAAATCTTTCATAAGAACCGTCCTTTAATTTAAATGTGTACTTGTCTTTTGTTCTCATATTTTCCTCTTTCTAGAACAACTGAGTAGTCACTTGTTTATGATTTATCAAGGGTTTACATATCCTTCTAGCACATCTAGCAACTGCTCAGATGAGTTGACCACCTGTCCGTTTAGCTTCACTAAGCCGACCGTGTATAAATTAACGTAGGAGAATTGTGACTCGGCTACTGTTTTCAGAGCCTCTATTTTCTGGGGATTTTCTGCGCCCAGCTGACGCGAATCAGAATATAGCGCCAGTATAGGAATGCCTGCTTGGTAGGCAACACCGATTTCTGAAGCGACGCCCGGGTCAATGATTTGCCCGTCCAGAATGGCAATCAGCAAATCGCTTTTCAGGACTGCTTCCGTATCCAACTTGGCAATCATTTTAGAGTCTGCATAGGCATTTTTATCATTGATTTCGCCCTGTTCCTGCGGCAGAAAAACTTCTACTTTTGGAAAACGATGCCGAATGTTGTCCACTAATTGGCGATTGAAGGCCAGCTCCATTTCGCTAAACAAGGGACTTGCAAAATAAATGTGCATAGAAACCTCCTCAAAAAAGTAACTGATAGGTCTATTTTATCACGAAAAAGAAATCCTGTCTGGATTTTATCAAAAGAAAAACCAGTAAATTACTGGTTTTCTGCTTTATTCCACCACCAACATTGACTTAATGGTCTTGCGGTCAGCCATATCTTTATAGGCTTGGTCAATATCGTCTAGGCTGTAAGATTGGGTGAAGACCTTGCCAGGATTGATGACGCCGTCAAGGACTGCTTTGAGCAGCACCGCTTTGTCATAAGTCGTCACCGAAGCTGGTCCGCCAGCGAAAACGGTATTTTTCATAAAGTAATCGCCAACATTGATGTCGTCTGTATGCGGCACGCCGACCCGCCCGATTGTAGCGCCCGGACGCGCAATGCTAATCGCTGTTTCTGTTGACAAATGCGTTCCGACGCATTCCAGCGCAGCATCCACTCCTGCTCCACCTGTCAGCTCCAGCACCTTGGCAACTCCTTCTTCACCACGCTCAGCGACAATATCTGTCGCACCAAATTCCAAAGCTAGTTTTTGACGGTCTTCGTGGCGGCTCATGATGATAATGCGCTTGGCACCGCGAAGTTTCGCAGCGATAACAGCGCAAAGTCCAACTGCCCCGTCGCCGACAACGGCTACAGTATCGCCTTCTTTGACATTGGCAACCCGTGCCGCGTGGTAACCCGTCGGCATCACATCAGCTAGAGCAAGGAAAGATTTAATCATGCCCTCGCTGTAATCGCTCGGTTGACCAGGGATTTTCACCAAAGACCAATCCGCGTGGGTATAACGAACGTACTCTGCTTGGTAGCCAAAGCTAAAGTTGGTATCGGCACCGTGAGACTGACAGCCGCCCTCATAGCCTGCACTACAAGCTGCACAGTGTCCGCAGCCGTGTGTGAAAGGCGCGATGACAAAATTCCCTTTTTTGACCGTGTTGACGTCGCTTCCCACTTCTTCAACAATCCCGATAATTTCGTGTCCCGTGTTAGGCGAATGCTCGGCTTTGTTATCATCGCCACGGTAAGACCAGAGGTCTGAACCACAGACACAAGAGCGCACAACGCGAATGACAGCGTCGTCTGCTTCCACGATTGTTGGTTTTTGAATATCTTCAATGGCCATTTGACCAGATTTTACAAATACTGCTGATTTCATTTTGTTTCCTTTTCTATTGTGAAATGATGTGAGAGCTAGTCACCGTAGACTTCTTTTGCTATGGTAAAGGCAGACCAAGCCTTGGGCCAGCCGATGTAAAATGCTAAGTGGGTGATAACTTCTGCTATTTCTTTTTGGGTCAAGCCATTTTCCTTACCTTTTTTCATATGGTAAGGCAGTTGTTCAAAATTCCCACCTGTAATCAAAGCGGTAATGGTAATGAGCGAGCGGTCACGAACTGGCAATTCAGCTTCGCGCGACCAGACTTGTCCAAAGAGGACATCATCATTGAGTTCTGCGAATTTTGGAGCGAATTTTCCTAAATTATCGCGTCCTGCAGTCTGTTTTTCTACCATGAAAACCTCCATTTCTAATCTTCCAGAGCCTGATAGACTGTGTCAGATACTTCTTCCAGCCAGACATTGGCTGTATTTTCGCCGGGCACAGCAAGGGCAATATGGCTGAACCAAGAGTCAGCCTTGGCACCATGCCAATGTTTAACATTAGGAGGAATGATCACAAGACTGCCTTCTTTCAAGCTGACAGCAGGTTTTCCTTCTTCCTGATACCAACCCTCGCCCGCCGTACAGATGAGCACTTGTCCGCCACCTTTATCAGCTGTGTGAATATGCCAGTTATTGCGGCAACCCGGTTCAAAGGTTACATTATGGAAAGTCAAACCGCCATCTGCTGTTGCACCCAGATTGTTCAAATAAGATTGTCCAATAAAATACTGAGCGTAGGTGTCATTTGACTGCCCCAAGCCAAAATGATTGGCTGCTTGGAATTGTTCTTTATCTGTGTATTTCATATCCTACCTCCTTTACTATTACAACTTTAGTATAGTCCTTTTTTTACTAAATAACAAATAGATTATGCGATAGTTTATTACAAATTATGGTTGTCCTTTTCAATATCTAAAAGTTTTCTAACTAAGTTAAAAGTAAGCTGATAAACGCTGTAAAAAGTGTAATTTACCTTTGCTTCCTTCAAGGCAAGACGCTGCTTGACAGTGCCCACCGCGTAGGCATGAAGCCCAAAAAGATAAGGAAAGAAAGAATAGATAAAGTCTGTGCGTTCATTGTCAAGTAATTCTGGAAAGAAAGTCGCTAGGCAATCTTCGACCGCCCGCAAAGTCGCACCATAAGCCCGCTTAAAATCCACAATCAACTCCATGCGGCTGCTCGGCTTGAATGGCTTCCCAAGCCAAAAGACCATTCTCCGCCTGACCTGTCAGTTTCATATCAAATTTTCCAAAATCCACCAAAGAAGAAATACCTTGCCAAACAAGGTATTCATTTTCCACAATAATAATCGAATACACTGTCTCACTCCTGCATTTTCTAGCTATATTATAGCAAAAATCCTGCAAAAATGCTGACTAGACATAATCGAGCAGGTAGCCATAGCCCTGACTTTCCATTTCTGTCTTAGGAATAAAGCGAATGGACAGGCTATTGATACAGTAACGCAGTCCTCCCTTGTCCTTAGGTCCGTCTGTAAAGACATGCCTAAGGTGAGAATTGCCCACGCGGCTTCTAACCTCAGTGCGGGTCATGTTGAAACTCTTGTCTTCCTTCTAGGTCGCGACATCTGAACTAATCGGGCGGCTAAAGCTAGGTCAGCCGCAGCCAGACTCAAACTTAGTTTCCTCAAGCAAAAAAGCACTTCCTAGAGAAATGCCTTTTATTCTTATCGGAGCTGCTGCAAGATACCGTCTTGCATCTGGTAAAGCTCATCCACTTCGTCCAAAAGCCGCGTATCATGGGTAATCATGACGACACTTTTGCCGTATTCCCGCGTCACGCGCTTGAGCAGGTGAACAACACGCTTGGCACGCTCTGTATCGAGACTTGCCGTCGGCTCATCCGCCAGCACAATTTCTGGACTATTGTAGAGGGCTCTGGCAATGGCTGCCCGCTGCCGCTCTCCGCCTGATAATTCCTTGGGATAATTCTGCAAATTCCCCTTCAAATCGAGCAAATCAAGCAAATCCTCCCGGCTGATTTTCTCCTTTTTCGAGCATTTATCAACCAGCTTAAACTGCTCCTCAATGGTTAAAAAAGGGATGAGATTGGACGCTTGTAAAATAAAACCAAACTCATGCAAACGCAAAGCCGTTCGCTCCTTTTCGGTCAACTGCGCCGTATCCTTGCCATGCAAAAATACCTGACCCGTCGTTGGATGTTGCAACTGCCCTAAAATCGTTAGAAAGGTTGTTTTGCCCGAGCCTGACGGCCCAATAATGGCGACAAACCGACCCGCTTCCAAGGAAAAATTGGTCGGCTTCAAGGCTTCAATCAAGGTATGCCCTTGACCATAACTTTTACTGACATTTTTCAATTCTAAAATCGCCATACTAGTCTCCTCCGATTGCTACGATAGGGTCAATCTTGCTGACCTTATGAATGGATAGAAAGCCACCTAAAAGCGACATGAGCAGCATGACCAAGGTCAAGAGGGCATAGGCTTGCCAATCGCTATAAAAGGGCATGCTAGCTGGTAAAAACTGCTGAGTGACGACTAGCATGAGCATAGCCAGCCCCATTCCCAGACTAACTAAGATAAAAATTTGCCAAAAAATAGAAGCAATAATCGTCCGACTGGAAATCCCCTGCGCTCGCATAATGCCATAGAGGTGGATTTTTTGAATGGTGATGATGTAGATAAAAATCCCTAAGACCAAAGCAGTAATCACGACCATTGCGCCAATCATAAAGCTGAAAGTCAACACCTGGGCTTGGTAGCCGGGGATGTTTTTGATGAGAGTGGCTAGCGAAATCTGCTTTAACCCCTGACCGGAAATTTTTTCTTGGTCTTTTACCACCAAAAGGCTACTATTTTTGACTTTGGCAGAGCCATATTTCAGCTCTCGCAAATCATCCAAGCTCATAAAGAGGACTGGCTGGGTGAAAAAGCTATTATTTTGCGTAAAACCTACGATTTTATAGGTTTTCTTGCTACCATTGAGCTGAATCGTGTCTCCTAAAGCCAGACCTTTCTGCTCAATACTCTTATCAGCAACCAGCTCGCCAAACTCTTGCGCCTTGCGTCCAGCCACGATAGGCGGTGCCAGAAAGCTGTCCTCGGTCAAGCCAAACACCTGTGCATTGACCTTTTTCGCTTTCCCCTCTTGACTAGCGACCACCGCCATTTGCCCCAGCTCTGCTATATTTTCTTTGGTAAGATAAGCCTTGTAATCCGTTTCGCTCAAGGTTGAGGCGGTCAGATTGTTGTTGGCATATTCGGACAAAACGACCGACGAAGCCTGCCAATTATCCAGCGCCAAGCGATTGAGCCGAGCCAAGCCGACCGATAAGCTAGATAGAAAGAACACCATATAGGTAATCAGAAAAACCACGGCAACCACTAAACGATAACGCCCTCGATGATAGAAAATCTCTTTAATTGCTAAAAACACCAGCCCGCTCCTTTGAAATCAATTAAGATTATTATAGCAAAAAAGCCAGAATAATCTAGCTTTTTAGTAAATTTCTCAGAAAGCAAGTAAGTTAATCATTCTCAAAAACCCTCTCTAGCCACTCTTCTGCCAGAGTTGCAAACAAATCTTCTTGGTCAATTTGCAAATTGTGCCCCGCGATGTCCAAAACAGCCAAACTCGCTCTCGGATAGTTTCTTAGCAAGGCTGCCAGCTGCTCGAAACCAACGACTTGATCCTGCCGTCCGGCCAAAAAGAGGGACGGTTTATCGTAGCCGATTTCCTTGATTTTTTCATCCACATCAAGAGACAGAGCGTATTGGCTTTGCAGCTTGTCGATAAATTCAGGCTTCATCATTTGCCAGCCACCACCTCTTTTTCAAAACGCTGGTAGGTATGGGCGGTTTGCTTGACTGCGATTTGAAAAAATTCTTCAACCTTATCTTCTTTATCAATTGATAAATCGCCAACAACCAAGCTCTTTTGGGGTAATATTCTGTCTGCGGGATTGAGCTTGATTAACGGACAAATCAGCATGAGGCCCAAAACCTGACTTACTTTTTCCGCCAGAATTCCCCGCGCTAAGTAGCCGCCGTAAGACTCACCGACCAGCAAGAAAGCCTTGCCAGCTAGTTCTGCGTCAATAAAGGACAAGAGAATGTCCAAGATAGCATTCGAGCTAGCCACTTCTAGATTTCCGCTAGAGCCGCCCATGCCCGGCAAATCCACATAAATCCTTTGGTAGCCCGGCTTCCGCTCAAAAATCGGCTCCATGCAGCCAATCATCAAGTCTGAAGAACAAGTCAGCCCATGCAGCAATAAAACGGGCGTCCCCTCGCCTATCACCTGATAATGCAAATCGTTTCCTTGAACCTTATAAAACATAGCAAACCTCACTTTCTTTCCTCATGATTTTGTTTGAAAATCTTATCCAGCCAATCAAGAACTGTATTGTGCAGCAGGCGCAGATTATTAACCTGACAATGGGCATCCGCAGCGCTTGCCAGATCAAATTCTTGAACGGTAACCGAAATCTGGGCTTCTTGCAAATTTTGTTCTATTTCTCTTGCCTGCCGCGAGAGCTCAGAACTTTCACCGCTCCCAAGAAGAAAGAGAGACGGAACCTTGATTTGCTCAAGCGCAACCGTCTGAGCCTCCTTCAGCACCTTGTCCACCGCTTGGCTAAAGTCTGTCACCCCGAACTGCCAAGCATATTTTTTGAGGTTAACATCCGCTGCTTCATTAAAATTTGAAATGACCTTGCAACCCAATCGCAGCAAGGGCTTGGGAAGAGTAAGAGCCGCTTTAAAAGACCTTTCAAAGACCGCTTTGATATCATAAATCGGCGTTGAAGCAATCCAAGCCTTGATACGCGAGTCTTTCTCAACTGCCTGCGCTGTAAAATAGCCACCGCCGCTGAAACCCATAATGGCTAGTTGCTCGCTCGGTGCTTGATAGCTGTCCAAGATAGCTGAAATTGCTCGCCCCGCATCAACCGTAAAAGTCAATCCCCTAGCAGGATTGCTTCCTTGACCGGGCAAATCCACCATGAGCACCTGATAACCATTTTCCCAAGCCGCCAAGCCCATAAAATAAAACAAATCCACGCGCCCAGTATCACCGCCGCCAATCACCAAAAGAGTTGGCGCAGCTAGCTCCTTACTTTCTAGCAGATAAGCCGGCAGCTCCTGCCCCTCATAAGGAAAGCTGACCTCACGCAAGGGCAGCGACCTCAATTTTGCCCCCTTGAGAAAATTCGCTTCCATTTCTTGATAATGCTCCATAAAGTCGGGCAAGGTCGGGTCGGAAAATTGCAGAGCAGCTCGCAGAGAGTAACAAGCCGCAAAATATTCCTGAGAAGCAGGGCGCAGAAAACCCTGATTTTCAGCCTGATGAGCCTTGCTTTGACAAACGCTGGCATGCTCTTCAAAAGCCTGACGCCAGTCTCTAGGATTGCCGTCTCGGACAGGCTCAACAACTTGCAAAACCTCAGCCGCACTCATGCCCACAATCTGGCTAATTCCCATGACCCAGTTGAGAATAAAATCCATATCCTTATTCCGAAATTTGATTTTGCTTGCTTGCCGTTTTAAAATCGCTTGATCTTTTTTCATACCAACCTCCTTTTTTAACTGTGCTTTCCTTTAAAAGCCTTCAAAATCTTCATGACCGCTTCGTCCAAATTGTCATAAAGCAGGGCTATATCTTGGAACTCACGACTGTAGTTCTCATCCGCCTGATGATGCTCAGCCATTTTTTCAAACAGCAAACGCATCTCCTGTAAAATCTGCATCCGATAGCTGATATAGTCAACCACCCCGTAAAGATTGACCTGAATAATCCGCTCCCGCCTATTTTCCTGACTTTGATACGCAACTAGCCCTTTCTGGATAAGGGCTTGGAGCGCTGTGCTGGCGCTAGCCTTGGACAAGGTCAGCTCCTGCACAATCCGATTGAAACTCACCGCGCCCTTTTCTTCCATGACCAAAAAAGCCAAAATCCGCGCCTGATTTTTGGCAAAATCCAAACCAATAAAAATTTCAGCAATCTCGTCCAATCTTTGCCGATACTCTTTTTCCATTTTTTTCTCCTGCGTTTTAAGTTCAGTTTTGTATGAACTAAACTAATTATACTCGCTTTCTTCTAAAAAGGCAAGGGAAAATAATAGTCAATAAAAAAACTCCCCAAAAGTTGGGAAATTTAGCTAACTCCTTAGCCCATGTCCTCGCTCAATCAAACGCCAAGCAAAAGCATAAAGAGCGACAACAAAGGCAAATAAAACAGATAAAGATAAAGGAAGCGGAACGTCATTGATTCCTAAAAATCCTGAACGAAATCCTGAAATCATATAGACAATGGGATTGACCTTGGAAATCGCCCGCCAAAAGGGCGGAAGCATAGAGATAGCATAGAAGACGCCGCCTAAATAAGTCAGTGGCTGCAAAACAAAGGTGGGCATGATTGAGACGTCATCATAAGACCGAGCCAGAATCCCATTGATAAGTCCAGCCAGAGAAAAGAGAATCCCTGTCAAGACCAACGTCAGCAAAACGACAGCCCAAGAATGCACATGCAAAGGGACAAAAAAGAGAGAAACAAGGGTGACTAGGCTTCCCACCAATATACTACGTCCCAAACCACCCAGAACAAAGCCCCAGATGATGACATGACTAGGAACTGGCGCGACCAAGATTTCTTCGATATTTCGCTGAAATTTTTGCGAGAAAAAAGAGGAAGAGACATTTGCATAAGAGCTGGTAATAACCGACATCATGATCAAGCCGGGCACAATAAATTCCATATAAGAAAAACCACCCATATCACCGATTCGGCCGCCGATCATCTTCCCAAAGATAATAAAGTAAAGCGAGGTTGTAATCACCGGTGGAACCAAGGTTTGTAGCCAAATCCGCAAATAGCGGTGTGTTTCTTTCGCAGTGAGGCTCTTAAGAGCTGTCCAGTAGAGTTTAAACATGATGACCTCCATTTTTCTCTGTGATTTTGAGAAATAACTCTTCAAGACGATTTGATTTATTACGCATCGAAAGAACCTGACTTCCCTGTTCACTTAGTTGTTGAAAGAGCGAGTTCAACCCTTGACCACGCTCCACCTGCACTTCCAAAGTACCATTTTCAAAAGTCGTTGGATAGCCTATTATCTTTGGCGACAGGCTGTTATTCTCTAAGTCCAAGAGAATGGTCTCCGTCTGCAACTTAGCAAGCAAGTCTTTCATGCTGGTATTTTCGATGACCTGCCCCGACTGGATAATGCCGATATGACGACAAAGCATCTCTGCTTCTTCTAGATAGTGGGTCGTTAGGATAATCGTTGTCCCAGCTTCATTTAGCTGGCGCAGAAAATCCCACATTTCACGGCGCAACTCAATATCCACTCCTGCCGTTGGCTCATCTAAAATGAGTAACTTTGGCTCGTGCATCAAGGCACGCGCAATCATCAAACGACGCTTCATTCCGCCCGACAGCATACGAGCCTTCTCATGTCGCTTGTCCCAAAGATTGGACTGTTTGAGATAAAATTCGCTGCGCTCCAGCGCTACTTGACGCGGAACACCATAGTAACCCGCCTGATTGACTACAATCTGCTGTACGGTTTCAAATTGATTAAAATTAAACTCCTGCGGCACGACACCAATCTGTTGCTTGGCACGAACCAAATCCTTATCGAGGTCATATCCAAAAATCTTGACCTGACCAGACGTTTTATTAATGAGTGAAGTCAAAATCCCAATGGTCGTTGATTTTCCTGCTCCATTTGGCCCGAGAAGGGCATAAAAATCCCCTTCCTCCACCGTCAAATCAATCCCTTTCAGAGCCTCTACGCCTGTGTCATAGGTCTTAACCAGATCTAATATTTCGAGTGCGTATGACATTTTCCACCTCTTTCTCCGTATTTCAAGGATTAATTGTAGCACTTTCACTTGGAAATGAAAAGAAAAATTGCTCAAAATTCTGTTAATTATGGTAAACTAATTTTAACTAGACGTTCTGTATCATTCAACTAGACGAAGCTAAAACGAAAAGTAAATAAGGAGATAAAGATGCCCACTGAACGTGAAAAAATGCTGGCTGGAGACTGGTACGACGCCAACTATGACTCTGAATTAGTCCAGAAAAGGATAGCGGCTCAAGATCTGTGTTTTGAACTCAATCAGCTAAAACCCAGCCAAATCAAAGAGCGTCAAGAAGTCTTACAAAAGCTCCTTGGTCAAGATTACCAAGGCTTGGTACTACTCAGCCCCTTCACCTGCGACTATGGGGAAAATATCAACTTTGGAAAAGACTGCTTTGTTAACATCAACTGCTACTTTATGGACGGTGCACCAATTAGCCTCGACAACAATGTCTTTGTCGGTCCGTCAACTGGATTTTACACAGCTAATCACCCTCTGGATTACAAGCGGCGCAATCAGGGTTTGGAAAAAGCACTACCTATTCGCGTTGGCGATAATGTTTGGTTTGGTGCCAATGTCAATGTCATGCCCGGTGTCACTATTGGCAGCGGCTGCGTGGTTGCGTCAGGCAGTGTCGTCACCAAGGATATGCCTGACAATACGCTTGTCGCTGGCGTACCTGCCCAAGTGGTCAAATACATTGATCAAGAAAAAGAAATCCTCTAAAACAAAGGAGAAACTATGGATATTAAAGTCATTGCTACCGATATGGATGGAACCTTTCTTAATCAAGAAAACGATTATGATAGAGAACGTTTTTCTAAAATTTTCACTAAATTGCAAGAAAGAGACATTAAGTTTGTCCCAATCAGCGGCAACCAGTACTACCAGATAAGATCTTTCTTTCCTCATCTGGAGCAGGAGTTGACTATTGTCAGTGAAAATGGCGCCTATATCGTTGAACAAGGGAAAGTTATCAAGAGCCATCGTTTACCTCTTGACTTGGTGAGGGCTGTTTTGGACTATCTACTTAAGCATAACTTAGAGATGGAATTGAGCCTTTGTGGAGAAAAAGCTACCTACATTCTTGACAAGGTAGAACCAGAGGTCAAGGACTTTTTTGCAATCTATAGCCATCGTTTAGAGATGATTGAGAGCTTCCACCAACTTCCCGATGATCACTTTCTCAAATTTTCCTTTAATACTCCACTAGAGATGACACAAAAAATCATTGACGACTTGCATCAAGTAATGGGCAATCAGATTGAAGCTGTTACTAGCGGTCATGGGAATATTGATATTATCGCCAGAGGAATTAACAAAGGAAGTGCTATGAGCTATCTCCTTAAGCACTGGGGCTACAGCCCTGAGCAACTCTTAGCTTTTGGCGATGGGAATAATGACCTACAAATGCTAGAGTTAGCAAAATATGGTTATGCAATGGCAAACGGTAGCAAGGAAATCAAAGAGATTACCAATTTTCGCGCTCCAGATAATAACAAGAGCGGAGTGCTGCAAGTCATTGAGGAATATCTGGAAAAGATAGAAAAGGACAACTAGTTTCGGCTGGTCGTCCTTTTTATTGACTTAAGTGCTATGATTTTCTTTCCACTCTTTGATATAGTCTAATCGCTGCTGAATTTTACGCTCATTCCCTTCTTGTGTCGGCTGATAATATTCATGTGTCGCAATGCTTTCTGGGCGTGTTGACATGGTAGTTAATTTATCCTCAAACGAATGCGCTAATTGATAACCCTTGCCATAGCCAACCTCTTTCATCAGTTTGGTTGCCGCATTGCGCAAATGAAGAGGCACTGGCTCATCAATGGTTGCTTTAATATCTTTTTGGACAGCCAGTCTTGCCTTGTAGGTCGCATTCGACTTGGGTGCAAGCGAAAGATAAATGACTGCTTGAGTCAAATGCACATCGCATTCCGGCAACCCGATATAGCGACATGCTTGAAAGACATTGACCGCAAGGTTAAGAGCACTATTATCTGCCAGCCCAATATCCTCGCTGGCAAAGCGAATCAAGCGCCGCGCAATATAAATCGGATCTTCCCCACCCTCTAGCATTCGTCCCAACCAATAGATAGCCGAGTCAACATCACTATTACGCATAGACTTATGGAGAGCAGAGATAATATTGTAATGCTCTTCCCCGTCTTTATCGTAATAAGCTGTCTTCTTGCCCAGCACATCTACTAACAGCTCCTCTTTAACCTCAACCTTTTTGTCTTTGATGTCACTGTTGATAACCAGCATTTCCAAAGCATTGAGCGCAGAGCGAGCATCACCATTAGAATAAATAGCCATCTGTTCTAAAATATCTTGGCTAATGGAGATTTTCAAATCTGGAAAGGCTAAAGGAGAAGCTAATACCCTCTCCAGCAGGACTATAATATCTTCTTTGTTTAGTTGTTTGAGAATGAACACTCGCGTCCGAGATAAAAGCGCGGAATTGACTTCAAAAGAAGGATTTTCTGTCGTTGCACCAATCAAGATGATACTACCTTTTTCTACATAGGGCAAAAAAGCATCCTGCTGCGCCTTGTTAAAACGATGAATTTCATCGATAAAAACAATGGTGCGCTCACCTAGATGGCGACTTTTCTCCGCTTCATTCATAATTGCACGAATTTCTTTAATACCGTTCATGACGGCACTAAAAGTGACGAATTTTGATTTCGTTTTCTTGGCAATGATTTCTGCCAAAGTTGTCTTACCCACTCCCGGCGGACCCCAGAAAATCATGGAAGAAACTTGGTCTTTCTCAATCATTTCCCGCAAAAACTTTCCCTGTCCTACTAGGTGCTCTTGCCCGACGAAGTCTTCTAAATTCTGTAGGCGCACTCGACTTGCTAAGGGTGCGGTTTGCAAGAGTTCATCATCGAATAAAGAGGTTTGCGGCATGACTAACTCCTTTCATTAAGAAAACCTTATTTAGCCTTTATATGCTAACAAACGCGCGGTATAAACGGCTTGTCCTGAGTGCATGACCGCGTCATCGACGCTGGAAACCAAGCGCACTCCACGTGTCACGGCTGGTGTCCAAGAACGGTCAACAATGTCTTCCAAACTTTCTGGCGATAGATTGCGCAAATAATCCACCGCAAGAGCGACCGTTGCCCGCAAATAGCTTTGCAAGAGTTCCTTATCTGCCACTACCACTTTAGCCGCTTCTTCGGGCGTATGGCGCCAATCCTCGGTGTCGTCTGGCAAATCAAGGGCAAATTTTTCCTTCCAACCTTGGCTAAACCAAAGTTGGTCTTGCCCCGCCAAAGGAGCCGTCTGATAATCCAGCATGCGCGCGGTGTGTCAGATGAGCCAAGTGACCGACTTAATGGTCGGATAAGGCATGGTGTTGCTTTCTGCCACCGTCAGTTTATCCAAAACATCCATAAAACGCTCCTCTGCTCGGAGTAAGGTATCACTCAATAATTGCAAATCGTTCATTTTTCTAGCTCCTTTTTATTTTTCTGCCTCGTCGCCCTAGGCGACGAAATAAATTCAAGTTCAATCTCGCTGTCGGCCAGGGCGACGAGACTAATTCATGCTCAGCCACGCTATCGGCGCGGGCGACGAAGAAAATCTAAACTCATTCACGCCGTCGACCAGGGCGACGAAGTAAAATCAAGCTCAGGCACGTTGTCGGCGCGGGCGACGAAACAAATCAGATACTTTTAATACATAGTCCGCCCCGACTTGGTGGGTGTGGAGAGCAACCAAATCGCCCTCACTAATGGCGCGGACAAAGTCGATTGACTTATCAGGATAATCGCGCTGCATGCGCTCAAAATAGTCGATAAAACCAGCCTTGCCATCCTCCACGGCTGGATTATGCTGGATATAGTCGTCTCCGACATAGAGCTCCACCGCCTTTTTCGGATTGCCCTCAAAGGCCGTACGGTAAAAATCAATGGCATCTTGCTTGTTTGTTTCTAAAGTCATCTCTCCTCCTATTTTTTCAATAAACCATGCTTAGTCAAATACTCACGCGCGACCTTCTCGGCGGATTTGCCCTTAACCTTGACTTGGTAGTTCATATCGCTCATCTCGCTAGCGGTGATTTTCCCAGCCAGCTTATTGAGAATGTTCTTCAGCTCAGGGTGTTTTTTCAGCGTTTCTTGACGCAAAAGCGGTGCTCCTTGATAAGGCGGAAAGAGCTCTTTATTGTCCTTTAGCACCACCAAATCATACTGGATAAGCTCGCTATCGGTCGAATAAGCGTCGGTAATCTGAATATCGCCCTTTTGAATGGCTTGATACCGCAGGGCTGGTTCCAGAGTCTTAACCTGCAAATTCAGCCCATACTTACTCTTTAAGCCCTTGTTGCCGTCCTCACGGTCGTTAAATTCCAGTGTGAAACCTGCCGTCGCTGTCTTTTCCACCTTCTTCAGGTCAGCTATGGTCTTGAGCTCATTTTTCTCTGCAAAATCACGCTTGACTGCTACTGCGTAAGTATTTTGATAAGCCATAGGTTTGAGCAACGCTAACTTGTCCTGCTGCAAAATCCCCTCACGTGCCGCTTCGTAGACCTGTTCAGGATTGTTGGTTGTCTGTGGCGGGTTTCGGAGTAAACTTGATGTCACCGTCCCAGTGAACTCAGGATAGAGGTCAATATCCCCCTTTTTCAAAGCCTCATAGAGAAAGCTGGTCTTACCGAAGTTAGGCTTGGTCTCCACCGCCAAGTTTGAATTTTTCTCGATAAGGAGTTTGTACATGTTGATGAGGATTTCAGGCTCAGGCCCTAACTTTCCAGCCACCACCACGGTTTCCTTCTGCATTTTTTGGGAAATGGCTGGCGCAAAAGAACCAGCAAGCCCTAGTACCAAGACTAGAAAGGCAACCAAGATCTGCTTAAACCTAGCTTTTTCCAAAAACTTGATACTGTAGTTAAAAAGGAATGCCAAGGCTGCCGATGACAGCGCCCCAATCAAAATCAGGCTGCTGTCATTGCGGTCAATTCCCAAAAGAATAAAAGACCCCAGACCGCCAGCGCCAATCAGAGCCGCTAAGGTCGCCGTCCCGATAATCATAACTGCCGCTGTCCGAACGCCCGACACGATGACTGGCAGCGCCAGAGCCAATTCAAACTTTTTCAAGCGTTCCCAACGAGTCATGCCAAAAGCCGTTGCCGCTTCTATCAAATTTGGGTCAATTTGTGCCAGTCCCGTCACCGTATTTTGCAAAATGGGAAAGAGGGCATAAATGACCAGCGCAGTAATGGCTGGCGCCGCGCCAATTCCCATGAAAGGAATGAGCAAGCCCAAGATAGCCAGCGAAGGAAGAGTCTGAAAAATCCCCGTCAGCTGCAACACTGCTTCTGACAGGCGCTTGGAGCGATGCAGCCAGATACCCAGAGGCAGAGCAATGAGCATGGCGATTAAAAGCGCCGCAAGAGAAAGCTGTAAATGCTGGAGCAGGGCTGCCCACCAGTCACTGGAGCGTTCCTCAAAGGTCATTAGTAAATCTTTCATCGGACTTCCTCCCCTTCAAACAAACTCTGGACAAAAGCATTCTTAGGCGCCGCCTTGATAGCGTCCGGCTTATCGCACTGAATCATTTGCCCTTGCGACAAAATGCAAATGCGGTCTGCCAAAGTCAGGGCTTCTTTCATATCGTGGGTGACAAAGACAATGGTCAAGCCCAAGTCCTCATGGAGCTGCTTGGTCAAATCCTGCAACTGCCGCCGCGAAATCGGATCCAAGGCCGAGAAGGGCTCATCCATCAGCAGCACCTTAGGCTGCGCCACAATCGCCCGCAAAATCCCAATCCGCTGCTGCTCACCGCCAGATAATTCTGCTGGATAGCGCTCCAGATACTTGTCCGCAGAAAGACCGACCTGCTCTAGCAAAGCCCGCGCCGCCTCGCGTCGCTCTTTCTTCGTCCAGCCCTTCATCTCAGGAATGAGCTCGATATTTTCTGCCACCGTCAGATTGGGGAAAAGGGCAATCTGTTGCAAGACATAGCCTGTGTCCAGCCGCAGCTGACGCAAATCCTTATCTCGAATATCTTCTTGATTGAGCAAAATCTTGCCGCTCGTCGGCTCAATCAAACGATTAAGCATTTTTAAAAGCGTCGTTTTTCCGCTACCACTAGGCCCAACCAAGACGAAAAACTCGCCTGCCTCAATGGTCAGAGATAGAGGCGCCAGCACCTGCTCCTCGCCATAGCTTTTACTGACTTCTTCAAATGAAATCATACTTTCTTCCACCTTTCGCTGTCTTCCACTTCCTGCAAATTCTGCAAAATCCTCATCAAATATCCCTCAACTTCTGCTCTTTCTGCTTGTGAAAATCCCTTATAAAAAATAGCATCCAACTGCTGGCTGACTTCTGCACCAACCTCTTCTTGACTGCGCCCCAGCTCAGTTAAATCAAATAATCGCTTGCGCTTGTCCTTAGGGTGGGAGGAGCTTTTTATCAAGCCTTTATCCTCCAAACGCTTAAGCATAGCGGTCAAGGTGTTGTTTGCCAAGCCCGTCTTTAAAGCCAAATCAGTTGCCGTCATCGGCGCCCATTTCCAGAGGCTAGAGAGAATTTTCCCCTGCTCTGCCGAATAGAGAGCCCGCCCGTCTGCCGCTAACAGTCGGTTAAAAAGCCGTCCGTTCAAGAGACGAATTTGCAAAGTTAAATAACCACCATTGTCAAAAGTTTCTGTCATAAACTCCTCTTTCTATATAGAACTAATTTCCTTATATATTACCATATAGAACTATTTTTGTAAAATATTTCGTTTCAATAATTTTTATCCAAAATAAAGGTCATATTAAAATGCAACTCTCTCGTCCATTCACCCTTAAATTTTGACTTAAGCTATTTACATTTTAAAAATATTATTATATAATAAACGTGTTGGAACCATTCAGAACAACACAGCAAGTTAAAATAAGGCTTAGTCCGTACACAACTTGGGCGCCGATTCGGTGCTTTTTTATTTGTCAACGCTTATAATTTATCAACTTTTATAAAGTAAACTTATTTTCAAAAGCAACCTCGCAGGATAATTAAAATCACAAGAACTTTCTTGTGATTTTTTATTTTTGTTGATGATTAAAAAAGATCGTAAATCGCATCCACTTTCCTTCTACCGCTTCAAAACGATAAGTGAGCCCGTGTTTTTCAAGAATTTGCTGCACGATGAAAAGCCCTAAACCTGTTCCGCCATCCTTACGATTACGGCTATAATCAGGACGATAGAAAGGTTGAAAGATACGTTCCACTTGCTGATCATTTAATAAACGTTCAGCTTGATTTTCAACAATTAATTGGTTTTTATTTAAGGAAAGACGAATTTCTCCACCTGCTATCGTATAATGAAAGGCATTATCCAGCAGATTTTTCACTGCCTTGAGGAAATAGTCCCCATTTCCAAAAATAACAGCATCTTCTAAACTTGCATGAAAATGCAGATTTTTTGACTTTGCCATAATTTGATAGGTGTCCAGTTGTGGATCAAGCAAAGCTTTTACAGAAATCTCTTTCATCGGCAACTCCGCTTTCATCTCCAACTTAGAGACAGCTAAGATAGACTGAATGAGCTGGGTCTGCTCTTCTAGAATGGTTCGACAACGTTTAAGATAGAGATCGCGGTTTTTAAAATCACCGACATTATAAATCATACCATCTATCATTCCTATCATGCCAGTAATCGGCGTTTTTAACTCGTGCGAGGTCATGCGTAGAAATTCAGCTTTTTCACGCTCACTTTCTGCCGCTTTTTCAGTTTCTAGCCGAAGTGCCTCCATGCTGGTTAAAAGGTCTGCATACAAGTAATTAATATCTTTAGCTAGATCAGCTATTTCATCATTTCCTTTGACATTACAAACTACATTCGGATCGAGAGTAGTCATCTTACGTGCCACCTTTGAAATAGACTGAATCCGCCGACTAGAATTGCGACTGTATACATAAGCTCCTAGACTACCAAGTAGTAAAGACGAAAATAACAATAAAGGATAGAGCTGTAGTAATACATGTCGCGCATCTGAAATCGGCTGCAAAGAGTACTCTGCCCGTAAAATAATTTTTTCCCCCTCTTTGGTTGTAATTTTTTTCGATAAACTTTTACTGCGATTATTTTCAGAAATAACTAAAGAGGGGGAAATATTAATCTGAAACTCTGTAGTATTTTCACTGATTTTCACTTTAGGATAAAGAACATTACCATCGCTCCCTGCCAAGCTAAAGATCAGCTGTGACCCTTTGGGATGATAACCGTCTAATAACTTCTTCATATCTGAAAGTGATTTTCTATCCAACTGCTTTTGGACAGCTGTAAATTCATGACCCATCTCACGAACTTTTGACTGCTCATAGTAGATAGGCATGGCCACATATAAGGTAATCAAAAGACTTGTCACGACAAGAAAGATAAGCGATGCCGTCAATAAGAAGTTCTTTTTGACAATCTTCATGAAGATGCTCCTCCGAGCTGATAGCCCATACCGGTTACTGTTTTCAGTGGTAAACCGGGCATTTTTTTACGAAGATTCTTGACATGATTGTCTAAAACACGACTATCAAGCTCACTATAACCCCAAATGGTGTCCATGAGCTGCTCTCGCGTCACCAGATGTTCCTTGCGTTTTGCTAGAACTTCTAATACCTCATATTCTTTCTTAGTAAGATTGATCTTTTCTTTTTGCCAGTAAACCTCACAATCATTCAAATGAACTTGTAAATCTCCTAAAAGGACATTTTGACTGCTACTTGTTTGACGAAGAATATTTTCAATCCGCTTAACTAAAATCAAAGGGGAGAAAGGTTTGGTCACATAATCGCTGATGAGATGATTAAAACTAACCAGCTGCGTATATTCATCATCTAGTGCTGTTAGCATCATAATTGGCACCTGCGAAGTCTGGCGAATTTCCTTTAAAACATCCAAGCCTGACATAGAAGGGAGCATAATATCTAAGAGCAACAAGTCAAAGTCTTCTGACTGAAAGGCTGACAAAGCATCTTGCCCATCAAAAACGGCATGAACTTGATAGCCTTTTTCTTTCAAAAACTCACAAATCACTTGGCTGATCATCTGATCATCTTCAACGACTAAAATTTTATACATATTTCCTCACATATTATTATTCAAATCTCAAAGCCTCAATTGGGTGTAGTTTAGAAGCTTTCATGGCTGGTAATAAACCAAACACTACTCCTATTATACAACAAAATAGCAAACTGACAACCACTGAGAAGATAGAAAGGATATAAGGATATGCCAAAGAATGTGTAATAATGAAACCTGTCAAGATTCCTGCTAGTACGCCGATCACTCCGCCCATTAGAGTCAAAATGACTGCTTCTAACAAAAATTGCTGCAAAATAATATTGCGTCTAGCACCAAGTGCTTTCTTAATTCCGATTTCACGCGTCCGCTCGGTCACAGATACCAGCATAATATTCATGACACCAATTCCTCCGACAAGGAGAGAAATGCTAGCGATACCAGCCAAGAGTACAAAATTCCCTTGGTTGAGGTTGTCGAGTTGACGTTCAAACTCACGAAGGTTCATAACCCCAAACATAAAGTCTGAATCGGCTACTTGCTTATTGAGATAGTCACCCACACGTTTAGCAGCACCTTTCAAATCATCTGCACGCTCTGCTTGAACAGTAATATTTGGTGTGACATTAATTTCATCAATGATATGGTGCCATTGCCCCAAAGGGATATATGCTGTACTTTCATCACCCGATGTGAAACTATTTTTTTCTAGGGATTCAAAGACACCGATAACTTTGAAAGGATTTCCTTTAATTTCGACATATTTTCCAATTCCATCACCATTTGGGAAGAGGAGCTGATATAGATTTTTTTGTAGATAGATAACCTGCTCTTGATTCTTAAAACTCTGTGCCGAAAAATCTTCGCCTTCGATAATTTGTAATTTTTTTACTTCAGTAAGATTAGAAGAAGTTGCAATAATCTTCCCAGAAGCTTTCTTTTGCAGATGATAGATTTTATTATCTATGTTATAAGAAAGAACAGCATTCTTGACTCCGGGTAATTTCTTAATTTCTGTAAGTGTTTCCTCTCCCATAAAAGGAATGTATGACGGTTTCTGAGGGCTGGCTTTTTCTGGCAGATCTGGATTGATGAGATTTTTCTTATTGTAGACCACATTTATAGTGTTATTGGTCCCACCTATCAATTGGCGTTTGGTATTTTCAGTATTCCCTTCAATAATCGAAAAGATTGCAATAATGGCACCAATCCCTATGATAATCCCTAACATAGTCAAAACAGAACGCATTTTATGCGCAAGAATGGAACGAACGGCTACAAGAATAGCTTCCATTAAGCACCTCCTTGTACCAAATTACCATCACGTAAGATAACTGTTTGCTCACAAAGAGAAGCAACTTCTGGTTCGTGCGTAATGATAACGATAGTTTTTCCTGCTTGATGAAACTCACGAAACAATTCCATGATTTGCAAGCTCGTTTTGGTATCAAGCGCCCCTGTTGGTTCATCACCGAGGATGAAACTTGGGTTTGTTACTAGAGCACGCGCAATAGCTACCCGCTGTTTTTGCCCCCCAGATAACTCCATCGGTTTAAACTCGCTGCGATCCTCTAACCCGACCAAGCTTAACATTTCTAGGGCACGCTCACGCCGTTCCTTTTTACTGACTTTCATATAAGTCAAGGGCAATTCAACATTTTGGCAAGCCGTTAGCTTAGGCATAAGATTGAAATTTTGAAAAACAAAACCAATTTTTTGATTACGTAAATCAGCTAGCTGATTATCAGAAAAATGCGAAATATCTGTTCCTTCTATTTTGTAGCTTCCAGCAGTCGCTTGATCCAAACAACCGATAATATTCATTAGAGTTGATTTTCCTGAACCAGAAGGTCCCATAATGGCAAGAAAATCTCCTTTTTTTACATGCAAATCAATGCCTTTTAAAATAGGGATTTCCTGTTGGCCTTGCTGGTAGGACTTGTGGATGTCCTTAAGCTTTAACATCTTGACCAACCTCCATTCCTTCTTTGAGGCCTTCTGTTGGAAGTGAAATCTTATCTTTCATGGTCAAACCTTCTGTAATTTCAACTGTAGACTTATTGATTTCTTTGGTTTTAACCTCTTGTTGGTGAATTTTATTATCTTTGATTTTCCAAACGTAGGTTTTGCCATTTTTAGTGAAAGTATAAGATTTAGGAAATTGAATTTTTCCTGCCTCGGGCGCAGATTCTAACACATTTACATAAGTATGAGAACCGATTAATGGCATATTATCAGCCTTGTCTAACTCAATTTTATACGGGAATTTTGACTGATTGGGATTTTCTTCTTGCTGTTTACCATTTCCGCCGCCACTACCACTCTTACTGTCCGATGTGAGGTTTCCCACTTGGGTAACTGTTCCTGTCCATCTTTTCTTAGGATCTTTACGATCAACAACTTCCACTTTCTGTCCAGGGGTTAGTTTTTCACGGTCAAATTCGCTAATATTTCCTTTAACAAAGGTTTTAGATTTGTCCAAAATTTCGATGAAAGTTTCCTCATCTTTTTTGGCTCTGGATTGATTAGGTAGATCTGCATTGAGCGAGGTAATGGTACCCGCTGTATCGGCCGTTACCGTATCATACTTCGTTTTTTCTTCCTCTGTTTGAGCTGTGTTCTGTGCTTTTTGAGATTCGATTTGAGCGTTTGTCACCTCATTATCGCTTGACTTGGCATCAATCAAACTTTGCGATAAAGCATCCTCAGCAGATTTGATTTGTTCTAATAAACTTTCATCTTGAGATTTATTGTACTTATCTTTTAAAGCATTTAATTCTGCCAATTTCCGATTGTAAGTTGCCCATTTTAAAGCGGCAGTATTTTGTGCAGCACCCACTGCATTGGCTTTGGCAGCAGCGTCATACTGCGCACTTTGTGCCACCAATTCTTGCGAAGTTGAATAACGGAAAAGTGGTTGTCCTGCTGTGACTGTATCTCCATTTTTAACAAGAACCTCTTTAACTTCACCTTTACTCGTATCGATTTTAATTTTACTACTATTGTTTGCAGCGACCTCACCAGCTAAAACAAGCTTAGTCTTTTTTCCTTTATCAATAGCTTCTTGCACGGTAAGAGCTTGAAGTTTTTGTGTTGGAGTGCTAGCATTTTGCCCGAACATCGGTCCTGCTAAGAAATAGCCTCCTAGGCACAAACAGGTCAGTGCTCCTGCTGATACAAGAATTATTTTTCGTCGATTCGTTTGTTTTTTTTCATTTTTAGGCATAGTTTTCATCCATTCCAATTTTCATTAATTGTTATTTGAATTATCAGCGTTTTCTGCTTCTTCTTCTACATCTTTTGGAACTTGAACTACCGCACCATCAGACATAGTATATTCAGTGATTTCCTTACCGTCCACAACCTTAGTCTTTTGATCAACTGCATCTTTCTTAAGACTTACTTGTTTTTTATTTTGTGATTTATTATCTGTCTGTTTTTGTCCGCATGCTCCTAGGAAGATAGAAGCTGCAAGCAACAAAGCAGCTGTTGCAGTCATTTTTTTGCTGTTCATATTAGTACCCCTTTTCTAAATTGATAAGAGCTCTTTCAGATTTGTAAGCGCCCTTTTTATTGAACAAATCTATTCTACCAAAGCCATCTATTCTTCCTCTCAACCTCATCTACTTTTTATCTGTTTTTTTAATTTTATTTTGAAAGTGGTTTCTTTGCTGCTTTGTGTTATAATAAACTTATCTATTATCACATTAGTAAGAGGAGAGAATGATGACACAAATTGTTTATTTTGGAACTTACACACGTCGTTTATCCGAAGGAATCTATAAAGCAAACTTTGATAACGTAAGTGGAAAATTAAGTAACCTCACACTCTTTGCACAAGAGCCTAGTCCTACCTACCTTGCATTTGATGAGGTCAATCACCTCTATACAGTTGGTGCAGAAAATAACTTGGGAGGAATTGCGGCTTATGGTGCTGACGGACAGCTACTGAATCACGTCGTTGAAGAAGGTGCTCCGCTTTGTTATGTGGCTGTTGATGAAAAACGAGGATTAGTTTATGGTGCCAACTACCATAAAGGACAAGTTTTGGTCTACAAACGGCAAGCTGATGGTCGTTTGGTATTAGCTGACAGCGACACTCACACAGGTTCTGGCCCACACGAAAATCAAATCTCCGCTCACGTTCACTATACTAACTTAACGCCTGACCAATACTTGGTTGCCTGTGATTTAGGAACAGACCAAGTAACAACCTATGATGTAGATGAAAATGGTAAATTAACACAAGTAGACTCTTATCAAAGTACTGCTGGTGCGGGACCACGTCATATCGTTTTTCACCATTATCAAAAGATTGCTTACCTTATCTGCGAACTTAATTCTACGATTGAAGTCTTAATTTACGATGGTGTTGGCCACTTTGAACGCATGCAAACTGTCTCTACTTTGCCAGAAGGTTATAAAGATTTTAATGGTACCGCCGCTATTCGCCTGTCTACGGACGGCAAGTTTCTCTACGCTTCTAACCGTGGACATGACTCCATTGCTGTTTACAAAGTGTTGGGCGATGCTAGTTTGGAACTACTAGAAATCGTCCCTACCAATGGAAAAAATCCACGTGATTTTGATTTGACACCAGATCAAAATCATCTCATTGCTGTGCATCAAGATTCCGACAATGCTACTGTTTTTAAACGAAATAATGAAACGGGTCGTTTGACTGAACTTTCCCATGACTTTGTCGTTCCAGAAGGCGTGTGTGTGGCGTTTCCTAAAAAATAATGACTGATCTTTCATGTTTGAGCTGATAAGCTGTTTATCAAAATTTAAACTTGCTGAATTGACAAGAAAATGTGAATTATAAAGCTTTGGAATTACAAAAAGAGCTATGTAGCTCTTTTTTATTATTGCTTTTGTTTTTAGAGTAATTCTTCTATCAGCTCGTCAACTCTATCATTCTCTACTTGAGGGGTGATTTCTGTCACCTGAATGCCTGCAACGGCGCGGTCCACCAAACCGTCAATATCCAGTCGTTTCTCGTACTGCTCGACGTTTTTTATCTTAGGATTGGTCTTGGGACGGTCTGGCGCAAAAATAGTGCAGCAATCCTCAAAAGGCTGAATGGACAGCTCGAAGGTGTCAATTTTCTCAGCGATATCAATGATTTCCAGCTTATCCATAGTGACGACCGGACGGATGACTGGTGTCGTGGTCACGGCATTGATTGCCTGCATGCTCTCCAAGGTCTGACTGGCAACCTGCCCCAGACTCTCTCCGTTGACGATAACCAACCCACCGCGCTCCTCACGAATGCGATCGGTAATCCGCATCATAAAGCGGCGAGTCAAGGTCATCAGATAGGCTTCTGGCGTTTTATTTTTGATCTCCTCTTGAATTTCGGTAAAAGGTACTTCAATGAACTGGATATTGCCCCCAAACTTGGTCAATTTCCGTGCCAAATCTTGGGCTTTTTTCAAGGCACCTGGGCTGGTGTAAGGCGGGCTGGCAAAATGCACGGCTTCAATATCCACACCACGCTTAAGCGCCAAATAGCCCGCAACAGGCGAATCAATCCCGCCAGACAGCATAAGCATGCCCTTGCCAGAAGTCCCGACAGGAAGCCCACCAGCTCCCCGAATGGTTTCGTAGGACAGATAAGCTGCTTCCTCGCGAATTTCCACGCGCAGCTCTATATCGGGCGCCTTCATTTTGACTTGGGCGTAAGCAATCGCCTCAAAAACAGCATTGCCAAGCCTTTGATTAAGCTCGCGACTGTCCAGCTCAAAACTGTGGTCGCTCCGCCGGCTGGAAATCTTGAAAGTCATGCCTTCCTTGTAAACCTCGCGCATGAGCTCCTGCACAGCCGCAACCAAGGCTGGAGTGGATTTTTCGATTTTATAAGACGGAGAAAAATTTTGAATACCGAAAACCTGCTTGAGCGATTCTGCTACTGGCTTGTAGTCCGCCCCGTGAAGATAGACATGAGCACGGTCGCGGTCTGCCCGCACCTGCACCTGCGGATAAACGGACAGGACATCTTCTATATTGCGCTTGAGTTTATTGATGAAGCGCATGCGATTTTTCCCTTTGGTCGAAAGCTCGCCATAGCGAATCATAATTTCTGAATATTGCATTGATTTTACCTTACTTTTTTTGTTTGTTGATAAATGATTTTAAAAGTTGTGAGAAATTGCTCGACTTGGCTCATATCATTTTCCAAGTCCAGACTGACACGTACCGCTGTCGTAGCGACTTTGGGCGGCACGCCCATAGCAATCAAAGTTCCCGCAGGCTTTCCTGCCTTGGACGAGCAAGCACTGGTCGTTGAAATGTAAATCTCGTAATTTTCAAAAGCATGCACCAGCACCTCGCCACGCACACCCTTGATGCCAAAGGTCAAGACATGAGGCGCGAAATTTTCCTGCCCAGAAAAAATGGTCACATCGGGATAGGTCCGCAATTCCTCAAGGATAATCCGCTTCATCTGAGCGGTCTTGGCCACAAAGGCGTCTAGATTTTCCATGGACATGCGCAGCGCTTTTGCCGTAGCTGCGATAGCAGGCAGGTTTTCCGTTGTGGAGCGTTTGTTGTCCTCTTGCCCGCCCCCTGTCAAAAGCGGCATGATTTTCTTGCCAGACTTGATGTAAACAAAACCGACACCACGCACACCGTGAAATTTGTGACCGGAAAAGCTAGCAAAATCCACACGCTCAGTCAGGTAATCTACCGTCGGAATTTTTGCCGCAGCCTGCACCGCGTCTACATGAAAAGAGACAGTCGGCTTGTCTGCTAGCAAGTCAGAAATCGCTGGAATGGGCTGAATAGAGCCGACTTCGTTGTTGACAGCCATGACTGACACCAAAATGGTATCTGTCCGAATGAGCTCTTCTAGCCGCTTAACATCGACAAAACCTTGGGCGTCAACTGGCGCAAAATCTACTTCAAAACCTTGCTGGATCAGCCAAACTGCCGATTCCTTGACCGCTGGATGCTCAATGTCAGATACAATGATATGCTTGCCGTAGCGGGCTTTTTCAAAAGCCACGCCCTTTAGCACCCAGTTGTCTCCTTCAGTTCCGCCAGATGTGAAAAAAATCTCCTGCGCTGTTTTGCCTAAAAGCTCTGCAATTTGCTTGCGGGAAGCGTCTAAAAGCCGCGTTGCTTGGGCACCTAGATTGTGCAGACTAGAGGGATTGCCCCAGATTTTACTAGCCACTTCTGTATAGGTCGCAAGAGCCTCTGGATATGGACGCGTCGTTGCCGAATTGTCTAAATAAATCATATTTTTTCCTCTTATCGTGTATTACATTCAGTTTATTTTACCATAAAATAAGAGGCTGGGACAATAATTTTCAGCCTCTAAAACTGCTTCGGATTATCTGCAAAACGCGGTAGCCTCTTGGCTTCTACGTTCGTCTTTACAGACTCCGTACAAGCCTAATAGGCATCGCGGGGGTGGGACGATGAACTATTCCTTTAAAGGAATGAGTTCTGTCCCACTCCCTTCTGTGATTTAGATTTTACATCTTCTCTTCTAGCGCGATGTCTGGGTATTTGTCGGCAAACCAACGCAGGGCGAAGTCATTTTCAAAGAGAAAGACAGGGTGGTCAAAGCGATCTTTTGCAAGGATATTGCGGCTTGAAGACATGCGCTCATCCAGGTCATCTGGCGAAATCCAGCGCACGGTCTTCTTGCCCATAGGCGTCATGACCACTTCAGCATTGTATTCATTTTCCATGCGGTGCTTGAAAACCTCAAACTGGAGCTGCCCGACCGCCCCCAGCATGTATTCACCCGTCTGGTAGTTGGTATAGAGCTGAATGGCTCCCTCCTGCACCAGCTGCTCAATTCCCTTGTGGAAGGATTTTTGCTTCATGACATTTTTAGCGGCGACTTTCATGAAAATTTCTGGTGTAAAGGTCGGCAAGGGCTCAAACTCAAATTTATTTTTGCCGACAGTGAGCGTGTCTCCGACCTGATAAGTCCCTGTGTCGTAAACGCCGATAATGTCGCCAGCCACAGCATTGGTGACATTTTCACGACTTTCTGCCATGAACTGGGTGACATTGGATAATTTCGCTCCTTTGCCAGTCCGCGGTAGATTGACTGCCATACCGCGTTCAAATTTTCCCGAAACAATACGGACAAAGGCAATACGGTCGCGGTGGCGCGGATCCATATTGGCTTGGATTTTAAAGACAAAACCTGAAAAATCAGGCGCCAAGGGCTCTATAAGTTCTCCTGCTGTCGTCTGATGTCCGTGCGGCTCTGGCGCAAACTTGAGGAAGGTCTCAAGGAAGGTCTGCACACCAAAATTGGTCAAGGCAGAGCCGAAGAAAACCGGGGTCAATTTTCCGTCCAGAATGGCTTCTTCCGAAAACTCATTGCCCGCTTCTTGCAACAGCTCGATATCCTCTTTCACTTGCTCATAGAAAGGGTTGCTGGCAAAAATCTGATTGCCCGCATCTAGGCTAGCGAAACGCTCCTCGCCCTTGTAAAGCTCTAGGCGCTCATGATAGAGGTCGTAGAGCCCCTCAAAGCTCTTACCCATACCGATTGGCCAATTCATGGGATAGCTGGCAATCCCCAGCACATCTTCCAGCTCTTCCAACAAATCCAACGGCTCGCGCCCGTCGCGGTCCAGCTTGTTGATAAAGGTAAAAACGGGGATATGGCGGTGCTTGACAACCTCAAAAAGCTTTTTGGTCTGTGCCTCAATCCCCTTGGCAGAGTCAATCACCATGACCGCTGCATCAACCGCCATTAGCGTTCGATAGGTGTCCTCAGAGAAGTCCTCGTGCCCCGGCGTATCAAGGATATTGACTCGCTTGCCCTCATAGTCAAACTGCATAACAGACGAAGTCACCGAAATCCCCCGCTGCTTTTCAATGTCCATCCAGTCGGACTTAGCAAAATTACCTGTTTTCTTGCCTTTGACCGTACCAGCCTCACGAATCTCGCCCCCAAAATAGAGCAACTGCTCAGTAATGGTCGTTTTCCCTGCGTCCGGGTGGGAGATAATGGCAAAAGTTCGGCGTTTTTTAATTTCTTCCTGTAAAGTCATACTGTCCTCATTTCTTTTTCTGTTATTTTTTGTAAGTTGCTGCATTACTTATTCTACATTGGATTTTCCTCTTCTTTTAACTTACCCATTATAGCGAATTTAAGGCTTTTTTTCAAACGAAAAAAACCTCAGATAGCTAAGGTTTCATTCTTTCTTTGGCTAAGAGTGGTGCGCGCTTTTCCCGCCGCTTGAAAATCTCATCAAAAAGTACCAAGGCTGCGGCCAAAATAATGGACACTGCCAAATAATTAATTAAAAGACGATCCCCCTTGATCATGGGTGGATGCGCCAGAAGTCCGTAGTTGCCACCAGTCACTTGATTGACACCAAGCAGCAAAAGATTGAGCACAAAAGTATAAAGCACAATCCTTTTCTTGTTCAGCAATTTCTTGTCATAGTGACTAAGGAGATAAAGCAAGGAATTGACAAAAAGCGCATAGTGCCCAACTAGGAAAGAAAGGCTGGTGATGTGCGGAAAGTCGTAAGGGTCAAAGACGGGATAAACCAGTGCAAAGATCGCTCCGCTAGCGCCCATAAGAGCGAAATATTGCTTGGAAGGCCATTTATCTGGCAATAACAAAACTGCAAACATAGCAAGCCTACAATGATAAAGTGGCAAACTATTAGCAAAAGGAATGGAAAAACCAAAATACCAAGTGTAAAGTATCACGAGCTGGATGGCTTGGATAACCTTAAAAGTCTTGCGATAAGTCGGATTAGTATAATATTTTAAGGTTGTATAAGTCAAAAATACCAACAGTGCCATCATAATGATAAACCAAAAAGTCGAAACTGGTGGCGGTGCCGTTTTGGTAGTGGTTAAAAAATGCTTCATTTTCATTCCTTTTTAGCTTTTACAAATCTTCTTGAAAAGACAGGTCGCGTTTATCTTGTACTTTTTTATACAATTCCCCCTCCAAAAGAAGAGCAATTATCAAAACTAGAGAAACTAGGATAAAATTAAGTAATAAGCCTTGGTTGCCTACCAAAGGTGGATTAGTCAAAAAGCCATAATCACCTCTCGTCACTTGATTGACCAATAGCAAAAATGCATTCATCCCAAGCGTAAAGTAGATAAGACGTTCCTTAGTCAGTAAATTCTTATCATAGTAATTAGCCAGATAAATAAGGGAATTTCCTAGTAAGGCATAATGCCCGATAAGATAGGAGAAAAGCGTGAGATGTGGGAAAGGATAAGGATCAAAAATCGGATGAACCAGAGCACAAATCGGTCCAAAAATCCCTAAAAGGGCAAAATATTGCTTGTAAGGGGAGCGATTAGGCAAAAATAAAACTGCAAACATGGCCATTCGACAATGATAAAGTGGTAAACTTTCTGCCAAAGGAGCTAAGGTCAGTCCGTACCAAGCATAAAGTGAAAAGAGCTGAACAAACTGCATATAGCGAAAAAGCTTACTATAAGTCGGTGATTGGGAATATTTGAGTGAAGTATAGAAAACAGCGACTACCCCTAGCAGCATCATTCCATACCAGAATGGTGTTAGCTGGGGGACTTCACTTTTATGAGTTGTAAAAAATTCAAACATAAGGTCCTTTCTGACTAATTGATCATTCGCTTATCTAGTTCCTCAATGACCCCGAGCTTTCTCATGGTAGACACTCTAGATAATTTCTTTTCTAAAAAGTTATTGTTGAGCTTTTTCTTTTTGGCCTCTCTGGGCAAATACATATAGAGACAAGTAGACCCAGTGATATATTTTTCATCCCCAAAATCCATTTTCTCAAGTTCTGCGACTTTTGCAGAATCAGCCTTTTCATTAGAAAAAACAAGATGAATGCGCGACTTATCATAGCCTTGGGCAAAAGGATTTTCATCCAGTGCTAGCCTTAAATCCGCAGCAGTTTTGACAATCACTGATAAATCCGCACCGATTTTCTCTAAAATTGTCTGGTGAATGAGCGCCGCTAACGCTTGAGGTGCTAAATCAGTTTCACAGATAATATTTCCCGACTGAATATAGGTCGAAACCCGCTGCAAACCGGCTTCTGACAAATAAATAACTAAATCGCTTATCTTGGGAATACGATTTTTACCTGTCGGCATAACGCCGCGCAAAAGAGCTAAATACCTCATTTCCCCTCCAACTCCTCAACAATCTTGGCTAGGTTCATGGAATTGCTACCTTTGAGTAGGATTTGGTCGGCTGGTTGCAGGCTCGCTTTGACGGCCGCCAGCAAGTCGTCAAACTGATCTGTCGTTTCATTTTTCAAGAAATAATGCACTTTTTCTTTAGGGAAAATTTCCTGCGCATAGCTGTAGAGGCTGCTCATATCTTGCCCATAGAGGAAAATTTCCGAAATCAGCTCAGGATTAAGGCTGGTAATCATGGCGCCGTGCATGTGCTTGGAATCCGCGCCTAGCTCTTTCATATCCGCCAAAACCGCCAATTTCCGTCCATTGGGATTGACTGGCAGACTGCTAAAAGTCTCCAAAATCAAGCGCATGGCCGTCGGATTGGCATTGTAGACATCGGATAAAATATCGGCACCGTTGCTGGCTTTTTTCCACTCCGTCCGATTGCGGGTCAAAACCAAATTTTCCAAAGCCTGACCAATAGCGGCCTCTGGCACGCCCTCTGCCTTAGCCACATAGCTGGCTAGCATGGCATTGGTGGCATTATACTTGCCGGTGACAGGGAGCTTGAGCGCCTGCTCCAAAAAGTTGGTCTTGAAGGTCAGACTTTCCTTTTCCTCTTTCAGCTCGGTCAAGTAAATATCTTGGTCGGGACCAAAACGAACCAGTTGCTGCTTTTGCGGCAGAAAATCATTGATTAGCTTGTCAGCAGGGACGAGCAAAAGCCCGTCTTCTGGCATCCCATCTGCAATCTGCATTTTTCCTTGAGCAATCTCCTTGCGGCTACCAAAAAACTCCAGATGCGCCTCGCCAATCAGGGTCACAATCCCCACCTTGGGACGCGCCAGCTCAGACAAAAGATGAATGTCGCCCAAGTGGTCTTGTCCCATTTCCAAAACCAGCTTTTCCGTGCCCTCCGGCATGTGCAAAACGGTGTAAGGCAGACCGATTTCATTATTGTAGTTCCCTTGGGTTTTATAGGTTTTATAGGTCGTGGACAATAGCTGCGCCAGCATATCTTTGGTCGTTGTCTTGCCATTTGAGCCTGTCACTGCAAAGACGTCGACCCCCGTCTTTTCCAAATAATACTGGGCTAGGCGCTGCATGCCAGCTAGCACATCATCCACTAAAATATGAGGAAAATCGACTGTTTTTTCTGTCAGAGTGACCGCAGCGCCATTTTCAAAAGCTGTCGCGATAAAATCATGCCCATCGCGCTCGCCCTTGAGCGGCAGAAACAAATCGCCCGGCTCAATCAAACGGCTGTCAAACTCCGCCTTGTTGAGGCGGACATTTTCATACTGCGCTACATCATTTTTCGCCTGCAAAAGCTCAGCGATTTCATATAAAGTTACGTTCATTTCATTCTCCAAGGGAGTGGGAAAGAACTTAACTAAACTAATGAAAAGTTCGTCTTCCCACCCCCGCACAGTTGATTAGGTATACTTTTGAGCTGAAAAGCGATTAAAGTTACCAATCAACCACTGCGCTTTTATAAATTTCCGACAAAAACAAGGCCGGATTTGCTTATCCAGCCTTTATTATACCATATTTTTTTGTTTGGCAAGTTTTTCTTTTCCTATAAAAGATGTGCTTCGCGTTTAGTAAAGGCTTCCTGGGCTAAAAGCACCAATCTTTCAATCAAATCGCCATAAGGCAAGCCCATATTTTCCCAGAGAAGCGGATACATAGACCACTGGGTGAAGCCCGGCATGGTGTTGAGCTCGTTGAGATAAACGTCGCCTTCTACCGTGTAGAAGAAATCGCAGCGCGACAGCCCAAGTCCACCGAGAGCACGAAAGGCTTTTTCTGCATTTTCACGCATGATTGCCACCACCTCATCAGGGATTTGAGCAGGGATTGCCATAGTAATCTTGTTGTCGATATACTTGGCTTCATAGTCGTAGAAAGCCACATCCTTGACCACTTCACCCGGCAGCGTGCTCTTGACATCGTAATTACCCAAGAGCCCGACCTCAATCTCCCGCGCATTGACCCCTTGCTCCACAAGCACGCGGCTATCGTATTGAAAGGCTAAGTCCAGCGCTTGCCGCAATTCGGCTTGATTTTCTGACTTGGAAATACCGACGCTTGAGCCCATATTTGACGGCTTGGTGAAGACGGGATAGACTAAGTTCGCTTCAATCTCAGCAATTTTTTCTTCGATATTTTCACCCTCAATGACCGCTACATAAGGCACCTGAGTGATACCAGCTGACTCCAGCACTCGCTTGGTCGTGATTTTATCCATAGCCAGACTAGACGCCAAAATGCCCGTACCGACATAGGCCAGTTTGAGCGTTTCGAGAAAACCTTGAATAGAGCCGTCCTCGCCCATGGGACCGTGAAGGACTGGGAAAACCACTGCCCCTTCCTCGTAAATATCGCTAGGCTTGATTTGACGGGCAAGGTCAATCGTATCGTTAGTCATCAACTTTTCAGCCGCAGACGGTGTTTCTGTAAATTCCTGCGTCTTGATAAAGCTGCCGTCCTTACTGATAAAGTAAGTTTTGACGCTAAATTTTTCATAATTGACCGCCCGCATGACGCTTTCAGCTGATAAAACCGAAACCTCGCGCTCTGCGCTACGACCGCCGTACAATAAAATCAAACTTTCTTTTGCCATTTTTTATCCTAACATTCTAATCATCATGGGAAGCCCCATTCTGACATGATTTCGCTTTTTAGTATATCATATTTTACCGCTTTTTGAAATATAAAAAGAGGCTGAGAAAAGTTCTAGCCTCTAAATTTTTCTAGAATGGTGCAAGGCGCGGTTGCTTCTCACAATTCCGTCCGATTTTCAATAGCTCTCAGCAGCGTGACTTCGTCAGCATACTCAATATCTGAGCCCACCGCTAAACCACGCGCTAGGCGGGTAACCTTAATACCTGCGGGCTTTAGGACGCGGGAAATATACATGGAAGTCGCTTCGCCGTCCGCTGTCGCATTGGTCGCTACAATAACCTCGCTGACCTCACCCTTGTCCATGAGACGGGTCAAAAGGGTTTTGAGGTTAATATCGTCAGGTCCCACGCCATTCATGGGCGAAATGAGCCCGTGCAAAACATGGTAAAGTCCGTGATATTCTTGGATATTTTCCATGGCCGAAACATCACGGCTGTCCTCCACGATGAGAATGGTCGACTGGTCGCGCGATTCATCACTGCAAATCGCACAAGGGTCCTCGTCGGTCAAATTGCCGCAAATAGAGCAATAAGAGAGCTCGCGCTTGGCAGCAAGCAGGTTTTTAGCAAATTCGTTGACGTCATCGTCGCTCATCCCAATCGTATAAAAAGCCAGACGCGTCGCCGTTTTGATGCCGATGCCCGGCAGCTTTGAAAAGCTGTCAATGAGCTTGGCAATAGGTGTTGGATATAGCATAATTCTCTTTCTAAAAGACTGGAAAATTCCAGCCTTGTTTTTCTTAATTCATAGGGTGCTGTTGTTGGTAAAGATTGATAATATCGCGGGTAATGCTGTGGCTAACTGTAGCTGACAGATTGGTATTGTGAGGGAAGACCACCGCCACCGCAATCTGCGGATTGTTGCTAGGCGCGTAAGCCACCACATTGGTGTTGATAGCTGCTTGACCGCCAGCGACGAAGGTTTCAGCAGTACCAGTCTTGGCGCTGATTGGCACAGCTTCGCCCTGAGAAATCGTGCGTCCAGTTGTAAAGCCACTGGTTCCATGCACCACTTGGTAGAAACCTTGCTTAATCAAGTCCATATTCTCATCAGAAATATTGACCTTGTTTAGCTCCTTGGTTTCTTTTTTCTCAATCAAATCGCCCAAGCCACCGTTTTCGCTATTGCCATAAATGCCCTCTACCAAGTGCGGAGCCACGCGCTTACCACCATTTGCTACCGTTGCTGCATATTGAGCTAATTGCATCGGTGTGTAGTTGTCAAATTGCCCAAAGGCATTGGTCAGGTAATTAGAAAAAGTGAAATCCTTAGGGACATACCCTTCTGACTCATTGGACAAATCAATTCCTGTGCTGGTTCCCATTCCGTATTGAGCAAAGCCTGATCGTAATTTTTTCATAGCCTGTTCAAGCGAAGATTCGCTAAAATTAAGTGGACCACCGTATGGCGTACCCAATAGATTGAGGGCTAATTGCACCATATACGTGTTGGAAGAATATTCTAGTGCTTCTACCGCTGTAATATTCCGTGAACCATACTGAGTAAACCAAGAAGTAATGGAAGTACTGCCGCCAAAATTGATCGGCTGATCCGTCATGACCTGATTTCCAGTAATCGCATTATTCTCCCAGCCAGCCGTCAAAGTTGCGCCCTTGACAATCGAACCCGGAACAAAATTATCGGTAATCGTCCCCAACGCATCCGTTGTTAATTCTCCGGTTTTACTGTCATGCTTTATACCTGCCATTGCAAGTATCGCTCCCGTATTCGGGTTCATCGCTACAGCATAAACGCCTTCGGAATAGGTTGCATTGCCACTCGCCAGCTCGGCATTAAAGTAATTTCTGAGAATATCTTCCACACCATTTTGGAAATTCAAGTCAACTGTTAATTTAAGATTTTTCCCTTTTTTCCCAGCGGAAATATCTTTTACATTTTCCATATTGCCATGTTTATCCAGGTAAATCTCCTTGACTGCCCGCTCGCCCTGCAAGGTACTTTCGTATTCTTTTTCTAGGTAGCTAGTACCGACACGATCATTGAGCGAATAGCCTTTTTTCAGATAATCATCTACTTCCTCAGCTGGCAAACCTGCTTCTTGACTAGAAACACTTCCTACGATAGAGGATAAAGAAGTCGGCATTACCTTGCGTTCCCAGCTTGTCGCTGTACTAATCCCCGTCAGATCTGTATTTGACGCTACTTGAGCAATTTGCTCAGAAGTCAAATTGTCTGTCTTAATCAGACCCGTTTGGAAATTAGTTACTTTATTCATCTGGCTAAAAAGAGAAATCACTTTCTTCTCTTCATCAGAATAATTCAAATTTTTCACGTCAACACTTTTGACCGCATTGTTGTAGATTTTTGACTCAGATAACTTATTGCCATCAGTATCATACTTTTGCTTATGTGGCAATTTATCTACTACTTGTTTATAAACCGTACTATCCGCCAAATAATAATCTACCAACTGCCGCTCAGTCACATCAGTATCAGATACAGTAACTATATTAACCAGTTTCTGAGCTATTTTTTTGATGTCCTCAGCAGTCATTTTATTGTCTCGAGTGAAGGATACCACTTGTTTGGTTTCATTTTCCACCAAGGCCGTTCCATTGGCATCGTAAATTTGACCACGAACAGAACTAGTTGTCACTTTCGTTTTACTAGCCTTTGCCATTTTTTGTAGATAAAAATCTTTATTGACTACCTGCATGTAACCCAAGCGTGCAATTAACCCAATAAAAAGCAGAATAACCACGCCAAATAAGAGATTAAGCCGCCTAGGAATAACACGCGGATCAAAACTTCTTTTCTTCTTGCTCATGTCGTCCTCGTTCTAGAAAATCTACCTTTTATTTTACCACAAAATCAGCAAAAACAGTTTAGAATTTTTCAAAATACAAAAAGGGAGTGGGACAGAACTCCTTCCTAAAATAGAAGAGTTCGTAGTCCCACCCCCGCGATGCCTATTAGGCTTGTACGGAGTCTGTCAAGACGAACGTAAAAGTCAAGAGGCTACCGCGTCTAGCACTTAAACCGAACATGATTCAGAGGTCAAAGACTTTTGTCTCAGCCTCCTTTGATATCATTTTCCAAGGTAGTATTCCTTGACAAGATTCAAATTATCGTCAAATTCAAATACAAGCGGTGGGAAGTTTGGAATTTCAACACCCATGATTTCATCGTCTGACAAGTGTTTGATGTGTTTTACAAGAGCACGGATTGAGTTACCGTGGGCACCAACAAAGACATTTTTACCGTCTTTAAGGTCTGGAGCAATCTTGTCTTCCCAGAATGGAAGTGCGCGTTCAAGCGTTACTTTCAAGTTTTCAGCGTCTGGAATAACAGAGTCGTCAAGATGTGAGTAGCGACGGTCCGTGTGCGCTGAATATTCATCATCTCTTGGCATTGCTGGAGGCAATACATCATAAGAACGACGCCAAATGTGCACTTGTTCATCACCAAATTTTTCAGCAGCCTCTGCCTTATTTTTAGCTGTCAAACCACCGTAGTGACGTTCGTTCAAGCGCCATGATTTTTCAACTGGCACCCAAAGTTGGTCAGCAGCTTCAAGAGCAAGGTTGGTTGTTTTGATAGCGCGTTTCAAGACTGAAGTGTAGGCTTGATCAAATTCGATACCAGCTTCTTTAATCAACTTACCAGCGTCAATCGCTTGTTGTGTTCCTTTTTCAGACAAATCAACATCAGCCCAACCAGTGAACAGGTTAGCTTTGTTCCATTCAGACTCACCGTGGCGAGCAAAAACCAATTTTACCATTTGAATTCTCCTTGAAATCAGTTAAATTTTTGAAAACTGCTGTGCAGTCACCTCTATTATTTTACAAAATTTTTTCAAAAAAAGCTAGGAAAAGTAGGAAAGTCTTTGCATTTTTAAAATTTTTTTAAATTCCTATTTTACAAGCAAATTCTTTTAAAAACCTGATTTGCTCATCATCCGTCCAAGAAATGAGCGACAAGCCGTCAAATTCCTCAATCGTTTGATCTGCATGTTGGCACTTGAAATACCATTCCACAACTGTTTGATTTTCCTTATGGAAAAATTGCTTAATTTTCCAAACTAAAACCTGATGTGTTTGATTCCAAGCCTCAAACCAATCCTTTATTTCCTCAATCCCTTCGTAGCGTGGACCCCAAGATTCAATATAAATAACTTCTTCTGAAAAAATCCCCTCAAAGTCCAGAGAATTTTTACTTAACCAACTATTGAACCACTTGCTGATAATCATTTCTTTCTCTTCGTGTTCCATTTTATTCTCCTAAAAATGACCACTTTTCAGACACTCTGGACAAATACCATAGGCCATCATTTGTGTTTTGCGAATACGGTAACCTGTACATTCTTCTGCTTCTCGCTTAAGATCTGGAATATCTATATCCATATCAGCGATTTTACCACAAATTTCACAGATAACATTGAGGTGCTGATGCCCCATATAGTCAAAATAAGAAGTAGGATCTTTACTGATTTTCAATTCTGTGACAAAACCCTCATCAACCAAAAATTTGAGGTTATTATAAACTGTCGCTAAACTCATTTTTGGAAAATCTGGTTTTAAATCCTGATAAATTTTTTCCGCACTCGGATGACTTTTGCTTGCAATCATATAAGCTGTCACTGCCCGCCTAGTATCCGTCAGCCGAATTCCTTTTTTGCGAAAAATATCTAAAATGCGCGTTAATTCTTTTTCACCACGCTTTGTCAAGACGATACCCATCATCTTTGCCTACTTTCTTAACTACTTTATCTTATTATATCATGAAAATGGTTTAATGAGATAGAGAACAAGTTTTAAAACGCTAGTAAAAATACTATCCGAAACTTTTTCCACTCGCCATTTTACTCCACCCGCTCTGACAGGTCTTCCCATTCCTCTAGGAGGGTTTCTTGTTGGGCGGTGAGCTGGTTGATTTGCTCTTGGTGCTCCATGAGCTCTGCCGCATCGTTGGTGGCTGCCATGAGCTGATTGATTTCTGCTAGCTCTTGCTCTAGCTGCTCGATTTGATTTTCCACTTGCTCCAAGCGTCGCGCGAGTTTGCGCTGCTCTTTCTGGCTTTCTTTTTGGGCTTGGTAATCGTTGGATGCGCTCACTCGCTCCGCTGGGACAGTCTCTGCTTCCGCTTCTCTTAGGGCTTCCTGCTCTGCCTTTTTTTCCAAGTAATAATCATAATCGCCCAAATAAAGGGTGGAGCCAGCCTCTGTCAGCTCCAGCACCTGCGTGGCGACGCGGTTGATAAAATAGCGGTCGTGGCTGACAAAGAGGAGCGTGCCGTCAAAGTCAATCAGCGCCTGCTCTAGCACTTCCTTACTATCAATATCCAAGTGGTTGGTCGGCTCGTCTAGAATGAGAAAATTATTGTTTTCCATGGATAGCTTGGCAAGAAGCAAGCGTGCCCTCTCACCACCTGACAGCATGCCGACGGATTTCTTGACATCATCGCCCGAAAAGAGAAAGGCACCCAGCCGATTGCGGATTTCGACTTCGGGCGTCAGCTTGAAACCATTCCAAAGCTCGTCCAAAACCGTATTGCTAGCCGTCAGCTTGCTCTGGGTCTGGTCATAATAGCCGACCTCCACATTGGCGCCGAATCGCTCGCTCCCCTTGATAAAAGGAATTTGCCCGACGATAGACTTGATGAGGGTGGTTTTGCCAATGCCGTTTGGCCCGACAATAGCGACCGCACCTAGTTTTCTAAGATCAAGGTTAATGGGTGCAGACAAAATCTGCCCCTCGTAGCCAATGGCTGCATCCTCCACCGTCAACACCACATTGCCCGATACCTTGTCGGATTTGAAAGTCATGTTGGCGGATTTGCCCTTGCTTTCTGGCTTGTCCAAACGCTCCATTTTTTCCAACTGTTTGCGCCGCGACTGCGCCCGCTTGGTCGTCGAAGCTCGCACCAGATTGCGATTGACAAAGTCTTCCAAAGCTGCGATTTCCTTTTGCTGCTTTTGGTAATTTTTCGCCTCGGTCAATAATTTCTGCTCTTTTTGCTCCACAAAGCTGGAGTAATTGCCCACATAGCGATCCAATGAGTGCTTGGTCAAATCCAGCGTCACGGTCGCCACCTTGTCCAAAAAATAACGGTCATGGCTGACGATGACTAGCGCCCCTTTGTAGTTGACTAGATAGGTTTCCAGCCAAGCAATGGTCTCAATATCCAAGTGGTTGGTCGGCTCGTCCAAAACAAGAAGATTGGGCTTTTCCAACAACATTTTAGCCAAAGCCAGCCGCGTATTTTGCCCGCCTGATAGGTCGGAAATCTTCATGTCCCACATGGACTGGTCAAACTTGAAACCGTTCAAAATGGCGCGAATATCCGCCTCGTAGCTGAAGCCGCCTGCTTGCCGAAATTCCTCAGACAGCTGGTCGTACTGGCTCATGAGACTTGCCAAATCAGCACCCGTCAACTCGCCCATTTGCAGCTCCAGAGCTCGCAAACGCTGCTCTAGCGCCCGCAAATCATCAAAAACATGCAGCATTTCATCGTAAATCGTCTTGCTGGACTCAAAGCGGCTATCCTGCGCCAGATAGGACAGAGACAGGTCGCGTTTTTTGTTGATTTCGCCAGAAGTCGGTTCTTCCTCGCCCACCAAAATTTTCAAAAGCGTAGACTTGCCCGCACCGTTTTTTCCCACCAGAGCAATGCGGTCGCGCTCATCCACTTGCAGGTTGATATTGTCAAAAAGCAGGTCTCCTGCAAAAGACCGCTCAATTTTGTTCGCTTGTAAAATAATCATGTTTCTATTATAGCAGAAAAATACCCTTGAATACACTACCTTTCTATCTGATTTTTCAATAAACGAATTGCTTACATTTAAGCCGGATAACGTTATGAGGCAACTCTTTGAAACTATTTTCTTACTCTTTAGACACTATCAAAAAAACAGACCTCTCAACGAAGCCTGTTTTATCATCTTAATTACCACCCATAAAAGCTTCTTCAAGACTTGTATAAGTGTAGTCACTTGTATCAATTGTCCATTTATCGTTCTTACGAGTCATCTTGATTAGGTAACCATTTTTATCCATATATTTAGGGGTATCTAATGGTGTGCTTTCAAATTTACTTGGAGCTTGTTCAAGAACATATTTTTCCGCAGCCTTTACAGCCTCTGAATAACTAGAATATTTTCCTGAGTTTTCTTGCACAAATTGTGATGTCAAGTCTGAGACATTTAAATTATCCAAGTCAATAACTTCAGGACGAACATAAACTTCTGCTGAGTCAGGAAGATAGCTCTTGATTGTGTAGGTTATTTTAGCACGTTTAGCATTAGCTTTGATATAAGCTTCTACAAATGTACGATATTCCGCATCAGAAGGTTTATAATAAGTAAAACTGTTACCAAAACTCTTAATAAAGTTTTGGATAAAATTATTCCGTTCTTTCTCAATATCGTTAGCTAAAACAAAACTCCCTTTTTTAGATGATTTATTATCAAGGAAAGTCACCTGACCGCTCTTACCATCCGTTGAGACGTTTGTTGCTCCTCCGCTGTTCTCGCCATTTAGAAAGACTTGGTCAACATAAGACTTAGCTAAATCCGTAATTTTTTCTGTGTTATCTTCAAATTTAGAGGCATCTACCTTGAGTTCAATATCTTTATCCTTTTTCTTAGCATCAAACTCTAAAGGAGAGTAGTGCAATTCATATTTTTCTTTAGGATTTACTTCATAAACGACGTAAGCACTTGCAGACTTGCCTTTTGCAATACCTTCATAGCCAAAAGTTTGAAATTTGTCATTTGAATCATACACATGCTTTGGTTCTAATTTTTCATCGTCTGAATTATATAGCGTGAAATCACTTTCTGAGATGTTCAGTTTTTTATCACTTGTATTTTTGACTTCAACTTTGAGTGCTAAATATTTATTATCCGCACTCTCATCTTGTGGTACCACATAAGTTCCACTCTTAATTTTTACTTCAACACCATTTGCAGAAGCAACTTCATTTCCCTTAGCATCTTTTTTAGATGCTTGTCCGCATGCTACAAGAGCAGATACAGTCAGTAAGACTGCACCAAATTTTAACAACTTCTTCATAAGGTCTCCTTATCTACTTGATAAGCTAAGAGGATTCTAATGAAAAACAAAGAATCACAGAGTTTATGCTAAAAGCTTTAAAATCAGCTTTAACATCTGTCTAAATCTACACCCTTATTCTACTAAAAATATGGCAAAATGTAAACATTTACTTTAATTTCATACGTTGAGTTATTTTAAAATAAAAAGAAAAACGTCCCAAAAAAGACGTTTCTCCGTTGAAGAATCTTAATTTTGATATAAATTTTTTACAGCTGCAATATCAACTGGTTGGATACTATAATAAGATCCGGAAGACTGCATTACTGAGATATTTTCATTATGTTCGAGACCGATTGCGTGCCCTAATTCATGCTCTGCCGTATTGACAATTCTTTCAAAATTATAGCCGTAAAGAGGATTACGCAAATAATACTGGTTTAATTTAACTGTAACATGTGTAAATCGCTTGGTCAGCAAATTTGTCTCCGACTCCGCTAGACCCGCCGCAGAAATACTACTATCATTTACATCTGTTGCCACAATATCGGCTTTTTGTTCACTATCACTTATTTCAAAAAGGAAAGCACCTGTCTGGTTCCAACTTTGAATCGCCGCTTCATAAGCAGATAGTATTGTTGTATCTTGGCTTGCAATATAAATCGTGGCTTTCGCTTGTGGCCATCTTGCCCCTTCGGTTGAAGTATGCCCGTCATCGGTTGGTGTTTTTATCTGATTATTTCCTAACCACTGCTGTAGCTGTTCGGAGGCTTGATAGACAAAATTAGTTAGTGAATTATTTGTATTTGTCGTGTTCTGACTACCTGATATTCTCCAATAAAGAAGAGCAAATATGAGCACTGACAAAACAAGCGTTATACCGACCAGTCGCATCAAAAATCGCCAAACAAATCTGAAAAAACGAAAAATAAATCTCATACCTTCTCCTCTCCTCAAAATGAAAGGGTATTGTACGAGATTTATCTTAAAACAAACTTAAATACAAAGCAATTTTTGTAAATGAAAGAATTTTAACTATTTTGTTATTTACTTTATGCCAACCTTCTTGATAAAACGCATGAAAGCGGCTTGCCCTTCTTCAGTACGTTTGTAAACACCAGCATCTTCAAGGACACGTGCAAAAATCTGGCCAACAGATTGACGTACAATATTTGTAACTGTTTCTTCTGTTACATTGGGATGAGACTCTTTAAGTTCTGTTGCCCAAGCCTGATGAATTGGTGCCACGGCATCACACTTGCCTAAAAGATAGTCTTCCACTTCTTGCAACTCTGTTTTTAGTCTTGGCGGTAAAATAGCTAACCCCATCACCTCTATGAGACCAATGTTCTCTTTTTTAATATGCTGAACATCAGGATGTGGATGATAGATCCCATCTGGAAATTCATTCGACGTTTGATTGTCCCTAAGAACAAGATCAAGTTCAAACTGACCATTGCGCATCCGTGCAATCGGAGTGACTGTATGATGAGGAATTCCTTGTGTTTCTGCCACAATCCCTACACTTTCATCTGAGTAACCTTGCCAAACCGTATGAATTTTATCTGCCAAATCAATCAAACTTTCCTTGTCTGCTGAGCGTAAACGAATGACTGACATCGGCCATTTAACAATACCTGCCTGCACATGTTCAAAGCCAGCAAAAGTAAAGAGACATTCCAGTTCTGCCTTGTCCATTGGAAAACTATGGCGTCCACCTTGATAATGATCATGAGTCAAGATGGAACCGCCAACAATTGGCAAACCAGCATTTGAACCAACAAAGTAGCCCGGAAATAGCTCTAAGATTGTCAAAAGTCGCTCAAAACTAGTCCGAGTGATCCCCATCGGAACATGCTCGCAGTTCAAAAAGATACAATGCTCATTAAAATATGCATAAGGCGAATACTGAAATCCCCATTCTTCCTCACCCAGATTAAAACGAATGATACGGTGATTCGCGCGCGCAGGATAATCTAGGCGCCCTTGGTAACCCTCATTTTCCATACATAATTGACAGGCCGGATAGTTACTTGCCTCACGCAATTTTGCTTTGGCTATTTCTTTGGGGTCTTTTTCAGGTTTGGAAAGATTAATAGTAATCTCAAGATTGCCATACTTTGTTGGAGTCGTGTAGGCGATATTTTTGGCAATTGCTTTTAGCTTAATATAATCATTCCGCTGGCTAAGTTGATAAAAATCAGCAATAGCTAATTGTGGCTTAAAGCCATGCTTATGCCAGAAACATTGATTCAGTTGACTGGGTGACGGAGTTATAAAATCCATAAGTTGAGCGCCTAAAATATCTGCTGCTGCCATAGTATCATCTATCACCCCAGCTTTTTGAGCATTGGCTACCAACTCATCCTTCAGTTCAATCAACTGTGTTTCTTTTGTTTCGACTGTCAATACCTGTTCGCCAACTAGCGCTAAGACACGATTTTTTAGATAAATGCGATCCAATTCTTCATATGATGAAACAGAAATCACACTTGTTATAAAGGCATCTAATAAATTCGACATGGCTTCCCCTTAGTCCAAGACCCGACTTCCACCAGCTACTTCAGCGATATAGAAACTTGGTGCATAGCCTACAAGGTCTGTATAAGTTTTTTCTACAGCAACTTTAAAATCTTCTACTGCGTCTTTATTGACTAAAGCAATGGCACAACCACCAAAGCCAGCACCAGTCATGCGGGCCCCTAGAACGCCCTTTTGTTGCCAAGCTGTGTGTACAAGAGTGTCTAACTCAAGCCCAGTTACTTCATAATCATGTTCCAAAGACACGTGAGAAGCGTTCATAAGTCGACCAAATTTTTCTAGGTCACCAGCTTCTAAAGCTACCTTGGCTTGGAGAGTACGTTGATTTTCTAGAACTGCATGACGAGCGCGTTTAAGTCGATTTTCATCCTGAATTAAGTAAGCATATTCATCAAAAGCCCACTCATCAAGCTCACCCAAAGTTTGAATATCCACTTTTTCTTGCAATCCTTCTACTGCTTTTTCACACTCAGCGCGACGCTCATTGTACTTAGAATCAGCCAACTCACGGCGTTTATTGGTATTCATAATCACAACAACATTATCTTTGAGATCCAGTGGTACCAGCTCATAGTCTAATGTGTTTGTATCCAAATAAATAGCTCGCTCATCAGCTCCCATTCCGATGGCAAATTGATCCATAATACCAGAATTAACTCCGATAAATTCATTTTCAGTTTGTTTACCAATTTTTACTAAATCTAAGCGTTCTAATTTTAAATCAAAGAGTTTCTCAGCAACAACCCCTGTCAGTAGTTCCAAAGATGCAGATGAAGACAAGCCTGAACCATTAGGGATATTACCAAAAACATAGATATCCATACCTTTGTCAATCACATGACCTGCTGCCTGCAAGAAATGTAGCACACCTTTTGGATAATTGGTCCAGTTATGCTCTTTTTCAAACGCCAAATTTTGTAAAGGAACCTCAATGATCCCCTTATCTGCAAAATTAGCTGAGTAAAAACGCAGAGTTTGGTCATCGCGTTTACGTGCTGCACCGTAAGTTCCTAAACTAATGGCCGCTGGAAAAACATGACCTCCGTTGTAGTCTGTATGTTCACCAATCAAGTTAATGCGACCTGGTGAGAAAAAGGTGTGATCTGGCGCTTGTCCAAATATTTCCTCAAAATTTACTCGCAATTGTGCTGCTGAAAGTTCGTTTGCCATAAAATGACCTCCATTTGTAAACGTTTTATTTAGTTCCATTTTACTACACTTTTAGTAAATTTTCAAGCATATTTACTAATTTTTAGTATATTTTTATTTATTATAGTAAGGAGTGCCACTATATTCTTTCATCCATTTAGGGATTTCTTTACTAATATCCGTCGGAAGAACCACATAGGCTTTTTGCGAGAGTTGGTCTGCGATTGCCGAGTGCAAGTAAGTCGCTGCCAGCACCCGCTTGAGCAGGCTTGTCTTAGAAAATTGCCCTGCAAAGCCCGCAATCATGCCCGCCAGAGTATCCCCCATACCGCCCGTCGCCTGATAAGGACCACCGACCGCTAGCTGATAACAGTCTGCCGCACCGCTTTGGTAAAGGGTTGTTCCATGCTTTTTCTGCACGACAATCGTCCCATGAGCAAAGCGATTGACCGCCTCTTGGTTAGCTGTATCACTCTGCTCAGAAAGCGGTAAGCCGCTCAGTCGCTCCCACTCCTTTTGGTGGGGCGTAAAAATCGTTTGGGCTTGGGAAAATGGCAAAGCTGCTTTGCTAAAGAGGGAAATGGCGCCGCCGTCCAAAATCAAAACCTGCTGCTCATTGACCCGCTCAAGTACGTTTTCAAGAACCTTCAACCCCAAGTCATTTTCAGCCAGACCTGACCCTACCAAAACAACATCCGCTCTTGCAATCCGCTCTTCTAACCTATCCTTGTCCTTGACATCAAAAGCCATAGCCTCAGGCAAATGACTGTGGAGAGCTGGGATATTCTCCCTATCCGTCGCCCCCGTCACCAATCCCGCACCGCTATGAACAGCCGCCAGAGCCGCCATGATAATAGCTCCGCCGTAAGGATAAGTCCCGCCAATCAAAAGCAAACGACCATAGTCGCCCTTATGGCTGTCCGTAGAGCGCTCCCGAATGACTTCATTTAAAATTGTTTGTTCCGTTATCTGTTTCATGATTTTGCCTCTTTTTCTCTATTTTACCACAAAAGAAAAGGGCTTTCAGCTAGAAACCCCATTCCAAAAATCAAGAGGCTGGAACAAAAGTTTGCAACCTCGAAAATCTGTTCGAAATATGTACAAGACGCTGTAACCGCGTCGAAGAACCTTTCGCTCTGCACTTGCTTTCTGCAAGCTAACCGCTCCCAGTCTTCTCCTTCTTTCAAGGCATTCATCGAATTCCTTGAAGCTTTGTTCTCCATTACAGGCTCCGGATTTTGACACAAGCTTTGCTTGTTTTATCCGCAACCTTACACAGTCCACTGGACTGTGTAAACGTCAGCCTAGAAACAAGAAAAGCTGACGAACTTTTCCTTTTACAGGAAGAGAAGCAAGTGTCACTTGCCACATCTCCAACTTCAAATAGTTCAGTGAACTATTTGAACTGTCCCACTTCCTTTTTATTCTGATTGAATTTTTTGATAGATAGCATCAGCTAAAATTTGATAACCTTTCAGCCCGAAGTGCAAACCGTCATTTTCTAGCCCCGTCATTAGTGTCATCAAATTTTCTTCAGTATGATTGAGAAAAAGCTGGTATAGATTGAGAAAGGCACAATCTGTATCAAGAGCTACCATTTGCATCGTTTTCACATACTCTTCAATAATTGAATTTTTCCGATATTGCTGTTTACTCTCATCAACAGGTGGTGGAGAAATTATACATAAATTTATATGTGTAAATTTCTCTCGAAGTCGTAAAATCAGCTCAAGCAAATTTTCTTTAAACTCCACTAAAGGAATCTGCTTATGAGTCGCTAAATCATTAGCTCCAATCAAAAGAAATAGGTAATCTGTTGCCGACTGAGACAAGATATCTGCTTCCAACCGCGCCAACAAGTCGCGAGTATTATTGCCTGAAACAGCTGTATTTATAACTTGTAAATTTGCTATCTTTTGTTTAAGCAAATAATTTAAAATCGGCTCTTCGTAACCTTCAAAACGAGCCGCTAAGCTATCTCCTGTAATATGAATACGCATTTAATTTTTTAAACTCCGGACAGCTGCTTCATAAGTCTGCTCCATGAGCATGGTAATGGTCATGGGGCCAACGCCTCTGGGAACTGGCGTAATCAGGCTCGCCACTTCCGCCACCTCGTCAAACTTGACATCGCCGATGAGCTTGCCGTTTTCATCGCGGTTCATGCCGACATCGATGACAACCGCGCCTTCTTTGACAAAGTCCTTGGTCACAAAATGCCCGCGCCCGATTGCCACGACCAAAATATCCGCTCTCTTGGCAATTTTCGCCAAATGGTGGGTCCGCGAGTGGGTCAAAGTCACCGTCGCATTTTTAGCTAGAAGTAGCTGCGCCATAGGCTTTCCGACAATATTGCTGCGGCCGATGACAACCGCGCTTTTTCCTTCTAGCTCAACTCCATATTCATGAAACATTTCCATAATTCCAGCTGGCGTTGAGGGAACCATGACTGGATGCCCACTCCAGAGCCGCCCCATATTCATTGGGTGAAAACCGTCCACATCCTTTTCAGGATCAATGGCTAGCAGCACCGCTTCCTCATCAATATGTTTTGGCAAGGGCAACTGCACCAGCACACCATGCCAAGTGGGGTCTAGATTGTATTTCATAATCAGGGTCAAGAGTTCCTCTTGGCTGACACTTGCTGGTAGCCGTACAATTTCACTACGAAATCCAGCTGCCAGAGCTGAACGCTCTTTATTACGGACATAGACCTGACTGGCTGGATTGTCCCCAACCAAAATCACGACCAACCCTGGTGTCACCCCAGTCTCTTCTTTTAATTTTGCAGTTTTCACTGCTAAAGCCGCTTGTTTTTTTTCCGCCAAGGCTTTTCCATCAATGATTGCCATAAACACTCCCTTATTTGTATTCCCTAAAATTATACCAAAAAAATGACCTCTTGAGTATTTGCTTTTTTCTATAAAGGGTTATAGATAAGAAAAAAACTGGAAGTTTAACTCCCAGCCCATTCTTTACACTTAATATAAGAGCTCGTAGATTTCCATTGCAATGAGGTCAATACTGTCAAAAGTAAAGGTTTCATGTGCAGCTACATCACGCAAGGTGAAAACTGAACCATTTTCCTCGTCATAGTTGTAGGCAACCTCGGCCACTACAACACCATCACGCTCAAAATTGCGTTTCAAAGTCCCTCCATCAGTCGCCATACTCTCAAGGCGGTTAATTATTCTTACTAAATGTGATTCCATTTTCTTACTCCTATTTACTTAGTACTCTTCCATTTTACCATAAAACACAGCCAATAGACTAGCAAAAGTACTGAATTTTAATAAAAATATACTACTTTTTCCAAGAATTGTTAAAAGTGAACATCAATTACTTGCATTGTAAATTTTTCCTGCTATAATAGTAGATAAGTAGTTTGACCTTTTCTGACCTTTTTAATTTAAGTCAAACAAATCTACTTAGAAAGTGTGTCAAATCTAAAATCCTAAGAAATCTGGTGTACTGAAAAACGTTTTTTAATTGAGTTCTATCCTTACTCAAATTTGTTAAACTTCTAACTGTTCTCATCTTTTCTTTCGATTTTTATGACCTCTTATCTTTCAGTAAAGGAGAAAATCTATGCTTTGTCAAAATTGTAAAATAAACGAATCAACCATTCATCTGTATACAAATGTCAATGGTCATAAGCAACAAGTTGACCTCTGTCAAAATTGCTACCAAATTATGAAAACCGACCCCAACAATTCACTTCTAGGTGGTATGACCAATTTGGGCAACACGCCAAGCGATCCTTTTAGTGACTTCTTTAATAACTTAGGAAATTTCCAGACTCCTCAAGAATCACAGACACCTCCAACACAATCTGGTGGCGGAAATGGTGGTTACCGTGGAGGTTCGGGTTCAATGAATGCCCAACAAACGTCCAAACAACCTAATGGTCTTTTGGAAGAGTTTGGAATTAATGTAACTGACATTGCTCGTCGTGGTGATATTGATCCGGTCATCGGACGCGACGAAGAAATCACGCGCGTGATTGAAATTCTCAACCGCAGAACCAAAAATAACCCTGTCTTGATTGGCGAACCTGGTGTCGGAAAAACAGCCGTTGTTGAAGGATTAGCACAAAAGATTGTTGACGGGGACGTACCACAAAAACTTCGTAACAAGCAAGTTATCCGCCTAGATGTGGTTAGTTTGGTTCAAGGAACGGGCATTCGCGGTCAATTTGAAGAACGAATGCAAAAACTCATGAAAGAGATCCGTGAACGTGAAGATGTTATCCTCTTTATTGATGAAATTCACGAAATTGTCGGCGCCGGTTCTGCTGGTGATGGCAATATGGATGCTGGTAATATCTTAAAGCCTGCCCTAGCTCGAGGCGAATTGCAGCTGGTCGGGGCGACCACGCTCAACGAATACCGGATCATCGAAAAAGACGCCGCTCTGGAGCGCCGTATGCAGCCTGTCAAGGTTGATGAGCCAACAGTGGAGGAAACGATTACTATCCTCAAAGGGATTCAAAAGCGTTATGAAGATTATCACCACGTTCGCTATACCGATGAAGCAATCAAAGCAGCTGCTGTTCTATCCAACCGTTATATCCAAGACCGTTTCTTGCCAGACAAGGCGATTGACCTTTTGGATGAATCTGGCTCTAAGATGAACTTGACTCTTAACTTTGTTGATCCTAAAGAGATTGATCAACGCTTGATTGAAGCTGAAAATCTCAAAGCACAAGCAACACGTGACGAAGATTACGAAAAAGCCGCTTATTTCCGTGACCAAATTGCCAAATACAAAGAAATGCAAAATGCTAAGGTTGATGAGCAAGATACCCCCATCATCACCGAAAAAGAAATTGAAGCTATCGTCGAACAAAAGACAAATATTCCTGTTGGTGATCTCAAAGAAAAAGAACAATCCCAACTAATTCATCTGCCCGATGACTTGAAAACTCACGTCATCGGGCAGGACGCCGCTGTAGATAAGATCGCTAAGGCGATTCGCCGCAACCGTGTCGGCCTCGGCAGTCCCAATCGTCCAATCGGTAGCTTCCTCTTTGTCGGACCAACTGGTGTCGGAAAAACGGAACTCTCCAAGCAACTGGCTATCGAGCTCTTCGGATCTGCTGACAGCATGATTCGCTTTGACATGAGCGAATACATGGAAAAACACAGCGTGGCGAAGTTAGTCGGAGCACCTCCAGGCTATGTTGGCTATGAAGAAGCGGGGCAATTAACCGAGCGCGTCCGCCGCAATCCTTACTCGCTCATTCTTTTGGATGAGGTCGAAAAAGCGCACCCAGATGTCATGCACACCTTCTTGCAGGTGCTGGATGACGGTCGTTTGACTGACGGACAAGGTCGGACAGTTAGCTTTAAAGATACCATTATCATCATGACTTCTAATGCTGGAACTGGTAAAATGGAAGCCAGCGTCGGTTTTGGTGCTGCACGCGAAGGTCGAACCAATTCCGTCTTGGGTGAGTTAAACAACTTCTTCAGTCCAGAATTTATGAACCGCTTTGACGGCATTGTCGAATTTAGCGCCCTCAGCAAGGAAAATCTCCTGCAAATCGTCAACCTCATGCTAGAAGACGTCAACGAGCGTCTGTCTAGCAACGGACTTCATCTCGATGTGACCGAAAAAGTAAAAGAAAAACTGGTCGACCTCGGCTATGACCCTAAAATGGGGGCGCGTCCGCTACGCCGTACCATTCAAGAGCATATCGAAGACGCCATTACCGACTTCTATCTCGAAAATCCAAGCGAGAAAGATCTCAAGGCAGTCATGACTAGCAATGGAAAAATCATCATCAAATCAGCTAAAAAAGTGGATCAAGAAGATGTCCAAACGGAAGTCATTGAATAAACATAAAAATCAACCCTAATTTTATCAGGGTTGATTTTTTTAATTATTTCACATGTTTTTCCAAGTCTTTTTGATATTCTTCATTGGACTTAGCTTTTTCTTCTAACCATTTCTTACGAGCACTTTCGTATTCTTTGGTTGTCACTGGATCTTTTTGAAGTTCTACATATTTGTAGTAATTTTTCCCTTTGTTCCCTACCAAAGCAAAAGATTCTACAAATGGCACTTTTCTTTGAACTCCTGGAGCACCACCACTAGAATAAAGTGGCAATATCAAGCTGCTATCTGACAGCCATGCTTGTGCCGCTGCATATTTTTCATAGCGTTTAGCAATATCTGTTGTTTCACTATTCGCATCGTCCAAGAGTGTTTGGTAGTCATTGAGTCCTACCTTATTAATTAGCTCGGTATCTTTTTCTCCTAGTCCTAACTCTTTAAGATTATTCCCATTTTTAGGACTAAAGATATCCAAGTAAGAAGACGGATCAGCATAGTCAGGCGACCAAGCCAAACCATACATATCATAGTCTTTTTGTGCAGGTGTTTCTGCGAAGAAACCGACATTGTTATAGTCATCTTCTGACATCATATTCAAGTCAACTACAACATTTTCTTTACCCAAAGCTTCTTCAACGGATTGTTTAAAAGAGCTTTCTCTCTGTACCAAATCTTGCGCATTTTGTGATACAGGTACATCGAGGTGAATTGGGAATTCAACTCCTTCTGCTTGTAGAGCCTCCTTGGCTTTAGCAAACTCAGCTTTAGCCTTATCTACATTGTGAAGATTGTCTTGACCATCTGCCAGACTAACCCCTTTCCACTCATCGCCAAGAGTAGGAAGTTTTTCATCAACAATTTGTCCAAAATCTTTATCACCTACTTGGACAAAATTTGTAGGTACCAGCGATGTCCGAAGAATATGACTAGCCCCTTCTTTACCATTCACCTGTGCTGCATAGGCCGTACGATCAACAGCAAAATTGATAGCTTGACGGAAATCTTTATTTTGTACTGCTTTTTGCGTAGAAGTTTTTTGTGCTTCCGTCGTCTTAGCCGTATGACTGTAGCTTTGACGATTTACATTGAAGTAATTAAAAGCGGTATCTGCACTTTGGGCTGTGTAAAAGAGATTGTTCTTATATTTCTTTTCGACAGAAGCATAGTTTGAACTGGTTGGGAAAACCCGCGCTTGAGAATAGGCACCATCACCAAAACCACGAATTAATGTTTCTACATCTTGACCATCATAGTAAGACAATTTGATGCCATCAATCTTAACCTTGTCCTTATCCCAATAATGTTCATTCTTGCTATACTCAATGACAGATTTAGAAGTCATATTTTTGAGAAGGAATGGTCCATTGTAAAGGATACTAGTCGGGTCTCCTGCTTTACCAAAATCTTTACCTTTAGAATTCAAAAATTCTTCATTAACCGGATAAAGAATTCCCATGGTAGTTTTAGAATTCCAAAAACTTTCTGGCTGATTTAAAGTATACTGAATCGTCTGATCATCAACTGCTTTAATTCCAACATGACTAAAATCTTTATCGTCGCCCTTGACATAGGCATCTAGCCCCTTGATAGAGTTTTGCACAAGGAAGAGAGCACTAGATTTAATGTCAGCTGCATGTTTAAGCCCTGCAACAAAATCTTGAGCTTTCACCGCTGCATACTCTTCACCTTCGTTAGTGTACCATTTAGCACCTTTGCGGATCTTATAAGTATAGGTCAGACCATCTTTAGATACTGTCCAATCTTCAGCTAGCGATGGTGCTAAATTCCCATATTTATCATTTTCCAAAAGCCCATCAACACCTTGTGATACTGTCTCTGACACTGTTGCTTTAGTGGTGTTCAGATAGTCTAAAGTATCTGGCTCAGTTGTATAAACATAAGAGTAAATACTACTTGCACTCTTGCTATTACCGCTACAAGCTACAAGTAAAACTGTTGAAGCAAGAGTAACACCTGCTACAGCAAACCATTTCACTGATTTTTTCATAATAGTCCTCCATAAAATCATTGATTGACATAATCTATTATAACGAATATTTGAAAAATTTCAATTCTTTTTGGTCAACTATATAAATAAAAATAAATTTTATGTGGGCTTTTTGTATATTTTTTGCTATAATACCAGTAAACAAATGTAGAAAAGAGAAAACTATGACCATTCCTACCTTTGGTAAAAAAGTAGAAGGTGTACCTTATCAGAATCGCTACGGCGTCTATGCCGTCATTCCCGACACTCATAAGGAAAAAATCATTCTGGTGCAAGCGCCCAACGGCGCTTGGTTTTTACCCGGCGGCGAGATTGAAGCAGATGAAGACCAACTGACAGCACTTAAACGCGAATTGATTGAGGAATTGGGCTTTACGGCGCAAATCGGACAGTACTACGGTCAGGCCGATGAGTATTTTTATTCTAGCCACCGTGATACTCACTTTTACAATCCTGCTTATATTTATGAGGTAACTGCTTTTGAGCAAGCTCAAAAACCTTTAGAAGACTTTAACAACCTTGCTTGGTTTCCTGTTGATGAGGCAATAGAGCATTTAAAAAGAGGCAGTCACAAATGGGGTGTAAAAATGTGGAAAAATGAACATATCTGCTAAAAGATAGTTTCATAAATTCTAAAAAAGTGCTATAATGAACTTAACTTAGAAGACGGTGCAAATGTGTAAGATCATTTAATGATCATCTTACACCTATCAGGAGGAATGCTTATGAAACTCATTAACACGACTAATAGCCACTCGAAACTTGTCCAAAGCCAATTAGAGAGTACCGATGCCTCTTTAGTAGAGACCTACTCGGCTGGCAATACTGATGTAGTTTTCACTCAGGCACCTAGCCACTATGAAATTTTGATTTCAAATCATCATCGCGCTATTCGAGAAAAGGAAGTAGAAGTGATTCGTAATTTCTTCCTCAAGCGTAAAATTGATACAAAAGCTATTGACAATGAAGGAATTAGAACTCTTTATTCCGATAAATTGATTGAAATTTCCATTCCTATCAAATAAAAAATAAGCTAAGCTAGCTTATTTTTTTGTTTTCTGCTGATAAATCATGGCTAAATGCGGCGTACTCTCAAAAATGAAGGGCTCTCCTACCGCTTCAAAGCCATACTTTTCATAGAGGGCGACCACCTGCTCCTGCGCTTCGATGTGAATATCCTTGCTTTCCCTAGCTGCTTCTTCCAAGATTTGCTCAATCAAACGACCGCCCAAGCCTTGACCACGAGCTGCTTGAGCTGTCACCACGCGACCAAAAACAAGATGTTCATTTTCCTCAAACAGCCGGGCATAGGCATCCACTTGCCCTGACGCATTTTTATGGAAAATATGCAGAGCAGCCAAATCTTTATCGTCCAGCTCATGGTAAATCCGCTCCTGCTCCACCACAAAGGTATCAATCCGCAATTTTAAAATCTGATAAAAATCCTCTACGTTCAACTCAGCTAATTTCTTCCTATACCACATACTTGTTTCCTTTCAAAAAATATTATATAATAATTGCAAATACAACTATTTCAAGAGGTAATGATGACATCATTAGACATTTTTAGACAGCTAGGAACGATTTCCAGACAGGCCATGCTTGCTATGAATAAAAGAGCCAGCCAGTTTGGGCTTGATAACAATCTTTTTCTCTATCTGACCCGCATCGTTGAAAATGAAGGGCTGAGCCAGTCCGCTCTAGCAAACATGCTCCAAATTGACAAGACGACAATCAGCCGCGCCCTTAGAAAACTAGAGGACAAGGGCTTGATTAAAAAGGAACTGGCTTCTAATAACAAAAAGCTCAAGCATCTCTATCCGACAGAGGCGGCTCTAGACATCTATAATCAACTTTTGACCTTTGAAGAAGATTACACGCAAAGAGCCCTGCTTGACTTGACTCCTCTGGAAAAAATGCAGCTGACGCAATTATTGGCTCGCTTCAAATCCTTTTAAACCTTCTCTTTATTTTAACACATTTTAGTTGCGTTTGCAACTATTATCCAAAAACAAACTCCACCTGAAAGTGGAGTTGATTTTTTATTTTTCTTCAAAGCCTTCTGCTACTGCCTCAGCAAAATTTTCCTCCAAAATCGCTGCACAGTGGTCGCAGACAGTTGCTAAATGCGGATTTGGATTGCTACCAACTGTCTCATCAAGGCGACGGCAACGCTCACAAACTTGACCGCTCGCATGCTCCACCTGAAAGGCGACATCTTCAAAAGCCAGAGCATCCGCAGGAGCCGCTTCTTCTGAAATGGTTAATTGCGAAACGATGAGAAGCTGAGCCACATTGCTATTGACCGCTTCAAGCAAGGTTTTCACAACTTCATTTGGATAGACCGTCAAGTGAGCTTCCAAGGATTTACCGATTACTTTTTCAGTCCGCGCTTCTTCCAAGGCTTTCTGCGCTTGCGTACGGAAATCCATAAAGGCAGACCAAGTGTCCAAAATTTCCTCTTGATTTGGGAAGGTTTGGGCTTCTGGCAATTCAGCCAGCTGAACATAGTCTTCAGCCTCGTGCTCCAAGTAAGACCAGATTTCCTCTGCTGTATGCGGCAGGATTGGCGTCAACAATTTCGTGATTTTTACTAAAATATCATAGAAAACAGTTTGCATCTGGCGGCGTTCCAACGACTTAGCCCCTTCGATATAGACGACGTCCTTGGCAAAGTCCAGATAGAAGGCAGACAAGTCGACCGTCACAAAATTCACAATCGCCTTGTAAATGGTCAGAAATTCAAAATTTTCATAGGCCTTGCGAATGGTCGCTACTAGCTGATTGAAGCGAATAGTCATGTACTTGTCTACCGAGCGCAGCTCGTCATAAGCAACCGCGTCTTCTCTCGGGTCAAAGTCAGAAGTATTGGCCAGCAAGAAACGCAAGGTGTTACGGATTTTACGATAGGTCTCAGAAACCTGGCTGAGAATATCCATTGAAATCCGCACATCGTTGCTTGAGTCGACAGAAGTCACCCAGAGCCGCAAGATTTCAGCACCGAATTGCTTTTCTACATCGCTCGGAAGAATGGTATTGCCCAGCGATTTAGACATTTTCTCGCCCTTACCGTCCAAGGCAAAACCTTGTGACAGGATTTGCTTGTAAGGAGCTATGCCGTTTGACGCGACTGAAGTGATGAGCGAGGAGTTAAACCAACCACGGTACTGGTCGGAGCCTTCCAAGTAGAGGTCGGCTGGGTAGGTCAATTCTGGGCGATTTCTCACCACACCATTCCAGGACGAACCAGAGTCGAACCAAACATCCATGATGTCTGTTTCCTTGACAAACTCGCCATTTGGCGAAGCGGGGTGGCTAAATCCTGCTGGCAAGAGGTCTTTTGCCTCGCGTTGCCACCAGACGATAGAGCCATGCTCTTCAAATAGCTGCGCTACGTGCTCAATCGTTTCCTCGGTCATAATCGGCGTCCCGTCTTCAGCGTAGAAAATTGGCAGCGGCACACCCCAAGCACGCTGGCGAGAGATGACCCAGTCACCGCGGTCGCGAATCATATTGTAAAGGCGCACCTTGCCCCATTCAGAATGGAATTTGACCTTTTCGACTTCGTCCAAAATCTCCTGACGGAATTTGGAAACAGAGGCAAACCACTGCGGCACTGCCCGCCAGATGATTGGCTTTTTCGTCCGCCAGTCGAATGGATAGGAGTGGCTGATTTCGTCTTCCGCAAGAAGAAGCGAGCCTAGTTTCTCGATGACTGTTGGCGTGACCTTATCATAGAATTGTCCAGCAAAGTCAGAACCAGCATTGTCCATCATAATCCCGCGTTCGTTGACCGTCACAGCTACTTCCAGTCCATTCGCTACCCCGACATTATAGTCGTCTTCACCAAATCCCGGCGCCGTGTGGACAATCCCTGTACCAGAATCAAGGGTTACGTGTTCCCCCAGAATCACCAATTCATCTACTTCTTCATCCCAAGGATGCTCTGTCACGATGTGATTGAATTCCGCACCGCGATAGGTTGCCAGAACTTGAGGATTTTCCCAATCGAAACGCTCAGCCAAGCTATTCAAAAGGTCAGCGGCGATGACAAATTTTCGCTCATCATTTTCAGGCTTAACCACCACATAGTCAAAATCTGCACCGACAGTCAAACCGCGTGAAGCTGTCACCGTAAATGGTGTCGTCGTCCAAACCACGATATATGTGTCTCTATCGAGCAAGCCTTTGCCGTCTTTGACGCGATTGGCATAGTAAAGCGAGGTCGAAACTAAATCATGATATTCAATTTCTGCTTCAGCAAGAGCAGACTCAGATGACCAAGACCAATAAACAGGCTTGGCGCCGCGGTAAATGTAACCCTTTTTAGCCATTTGGCCAAAGACACGAATTTGAGCAGCCTCATAATCTGGCGTCAAGGTCACATAAGGATTGTCCCAGTCGCCAGAAATTCCCAAACGCTTGAAGTCCTCGCGCTGCTTATCTACCTGACTAAGCGCATAATCCCGACACATGCCAAGATATTCAACCAGGTCGAGCTCCTTGCGCTTGACTCCTTTTTTAGCCAAAACTTGCTCAATCGGCAGCCCGTGCGTGTCCCAACCCGGAATATAAGGCGCATAAAAACCAGACATTGACTTGGAACGAACAATAATATCTTTGGAAATTTTGTTCATAGCATGGCCGACATGGATATTTCCGTTAGCATAAGGAGGGCCGTCGTGCAGCGTAAAGTGAGGTTTGCCCTCATTTAATTCTTGCCGCTTTTGGTATAATTTTGCCTCATCCCATTCTTTTTGCCAGATTGGTTCCTTGTTGGGTAGCCCTGCCCGCATGGGAAAGGCGGTCTTGCCTAGATTGAGCGTTTCTTTTAATTTCATTTCTATCCTCGCATTTAAAAATATAAAAAAGCACCAGAGTTCCTAAAAGGACGAAAACTCGTGGTACCACCTTCGTTCGAGAAAAAACAAACGTTCTTTCTCCTCTTAGCCGGTAACGTCAGCTAGACGTCTAGACTTACTTGCTTCAGCCTAGATTTTGTAAAATGATAAGTCTGACAAAAGGGATTGCAGGACTTCCACCCTCACCTGCTCGCTAGAAATATCTTGTCAGCCTCGTGTTTTTACAGTTTATAATAAATCAATGGCCTCTTTAGCCGGCTCTGTTGGAGAATGATCTTCTCCTTCAATTTCTCGATTTGCTTCAATTGCTTCATTGATCTCTTGATTCAAATTTTTATAAGACAAAGTCTCGGAAAGTTCTTTGTTGGCTTGAGCGATACGCTCTTGTAATTCTTCCATTTCTTCTGGTGAGAATTGACGGGTTACATCAACTGTATCTTCCTCATTTGTCAAAACAGCCTCACCAAGCGCTTCTTGGACAACTTCCTTGAATGCCTCATCACTAGTTTGTAAATAAGTGGCTGTCGGACGAAGAATTTCTTCCCATTCAGATGAATTGATAATTGCCAATTGTGCTTCCACTGTAGATTTGAGACGTTGATGGAAAATACGCGTTTTGTTTTTCAACTCTTCGGTCTCCACAGCTACCTTTTTGGCACTATCTGTCGCTTGACGAAGAATTTCATTTGCCTTATATTTCGCCTCTTCAAGTAGACGTTGTGAATCTTGCTCAGCCTGACGAAGAACTGTATTTGCCTGATCATTAGCAGCTGTTTTTACTTTTTCTGCCGTATCTTGTGCAATCAAAACAGACTGACTAAGAGAATCTTTCATCTCATCAAAGTAGTTCAAACGCTCTTCAAGATTTCGAATATGCGCATCCTTGTCATGATTACTACGAACCAAATCTTCAAAATCACGGACAATGATGTCTAAGAACTCATCTACTTCATCAACATCATAGCCGCGGAATTTGCTTGCGAAAGTTTTATCTTTAATTTCTAATGCTGTAATTGCCATTTTTTCTCCTTATTTACTGACTAGTACTTCCACTGTTAATTTATGCTTGTTATTTCTGGACAATCCCTTATTTTCAATCAAACGAGCTCGTCCAAATCTCCTCACACTTATCATATCTCCCAAGTTCAGTAGATAACTGACGTTATCTACCACTGTGTAATTAACCTTAACAGCTCCCCCTGATATAAGTGCTGCTGCATTGTTGCGAGAAAGCTTAAAAACACTGGCCACAATCTTATCCAAACGCAGACTTGATGATAATACATTTATCGTTTTAGCCGAAGTCCCTATTTTCAACATCTTTGTCCATGGAACAACTTTCAGGTTAACTGGAACCTTTGCAATTTTAGAGATATGATCAATAAAATACTGGCTAAAGCGGCGGTCTACTACCAACTGCGCTTGCGTATCTGCTACCAAGATATCTCCAAAAGTCCAACGTTCAATCCCTAAATGGTGTATCAACGTTCCTAAAATCTGATTGTGATGCAGCCGATTAAATCTCTTAGCATAAGCAATTTCTAGTAAATCCATCTCAAAATCATTCTCATCTAACACATAGTAGTCTGGAGCAACAATGACTCTTGCATTTTCGGTTGCCCAAATTTCTGAACTAGCAAAAATATTTATCTGCATATGATTACCGAGTGTTTGGAGAATCCTAACCTGATGAGGATTAAGAAATGGAGTTACAAAGAAATGATAACTATCCTCTACTCGATTTAGCCACTCAAACGCCTTATCTATAAAAGAACGGTCTTCGTTACTAAAATGCTGATAGATTTCCTTATCTCTATTATTCATAAGAACGCTGCAAAGAGACGAATCAGAAATTCTGTCAATCCATTAAGCAAGAGAATGGCTACCCAAACGGTCCAATCTAAACCTGCAAACTGCAGGTGCAGACGTCTCAGCGGTTTCAGAACAGGCTCAGCAAGTGAAATAACAAGCCGTCCTATTGAAGACTGATAAGCTCCTGGGAACCACGATAGAAGTGCATACACTATTAAAACCAGAGAATAGATGCGGATGAAATAATACAAAATCTGAAATAATAAAATCATCATGATCTTTGTTTCATATCAAAGCCGAAATCACTGATCTGCACGCCATCTGGAAGTTGGATATCTTCAATATTTACAACTACATTAATTGGTGTCAACAGGTACATAGTACTCGCAACTTTCTTCAGATTACCAGCCAAAACATAACGCGCTCCATCCAAGTAGTCTAAACAACGACGAGCTTGAACTTCTGTCATGTATTGGAAATCAATCAAGATGCTCTCGTTGGCAATCAACAAATCAACAATGTCTGTAGCTTCTTCGTAATGACGAGGATAACGTACATCAATTGTAACCTTCTTTTCAGTGATTGGATGCTGTTGTGCCAATTCTTGCTGACGAGCGTGAAGACGAGTAATATTCTCCTTACTAGCTGCAGGAGTCGGCTTACTTTGAGCTACCGAACGCACTGGCTCAGCTACTGGAGTAGATTGCTCTCTTACTGGGCGAGTTGGCGTTGCTACAGGAGCTGATTTAGGCTGTGCATTTACCACTGTTGGTTGAGGTGTACTCGCCTGCTCTTGCATCACCATATCATCTTCATCTTCTGTAAAATAATCAATAAAACGATCAAATCTATCTTTTAACGACATATTTCTTCCCTACTTGAAAAATGCTGTTCCGATACGAACAAAGGTTGCGCCATGTGCGATTGCTTGTGCAAAATCACGACTCATTCCCATGCTTAGTTCAGAAAAAGGCATGTTTTCTATCTGTTTCTTCTGTAATGTTTGTTGAAGCTCTTGAGTTTGCTTGAAAATTTCATTCAATTCCTGCTCAGTTGCATCAATCGGAGCCATGGTCATCAAACCGACCAATCGGATATGCTTGAAAGTTTTCATCAGTTTGAGAACTTCATCAAGTTCTTCAACTGCAAAACCATGTTTACTTTCCTCGCCCGATATATTGACTTGTAAAAAACACTTTACCACATGTTCTGCACGTTTGTCAATCTCTTCAGCTAATTTAACTGAATCAAGCGCATGAAAATAATCTACGTAGTTAATAACTTCCTTAACTTTGCGACGCTGGAGGGTTCCAATCAAGTGCCAAGTTATACCTTGACCAGCTAAAGTATGGTACTTGTCCAAAAATTTGTCTACTCGGTTCTCAGCAATATGAGTAACCCCTGTAGCAATTAACTTTTTGGCAATTTCACTATCCACATATTTAGTAACTGCAATGATTTTCACAGTATCTTGAGATCGCCCTGCGGCTAAACTAGCCGCAAGCACCTCATTGAAAACTTTTTCTTTATTGGCTTGTAAATCCATTCTTAATGATTACGGAAAAATGGTGGTGTTTCTAATTCATCATCGTCAGAAGAATGATCTTCGTAACGTTCAACGCTAACAGATGATGCTGGTTCAGTTGGACGAACAATGTTCTCACGTCGCAAATCCCAATTTCCAAATGCAGAGCCTTGATTATTGGTTGGTCGAGGACGACTTGGAGATGGCATTTCAACATTTTCAGCCATATCAAAATTTCGGTCATAAGTGCTTGTCGGAACTTCCTGACGACCTTCTGACGGACGGCTTGGACGTGCTGAACGGACACCGCTAACTTTATCAACCTTATCCTGACGAACACCAGTTGCAACAACTGTTACGCGGATTTCATCTTTCATGTTTTCGTCAATTGAAGTCCCTAACCAGATATTTACGCCGTGACCAGCAGCTTGATTGACAATTTCAGAGGCTTCTTCTGCTTCAATAAGAGTCATGTCAAGACCACCAGTTACGTTGACGATAACATCTTCTGCACCATCAATGGTAGTTTCAAGAAGTGGTGAGTAGATAGCTTTACGAGCAGCTTCCATAACCCGCTCTTCACCACTGCCAATACCGATCCCCATAAGGGCATTCCCTTTGTCTGCCATAACTGTTTTTACGTCAGCAAAGTCAAGGTTAATCAATCCTGGATTAGTAATCAAGTCGGTAATCCCTTGAACTCCCTGACGGAGAACATTATCGGCTTCACTTAGGGCTTCAAGAAGTGGTGTCTTTTTATCAACGATTTCAAGCAAATTATTGTTTGAAATAATGAGCAGAGTATCCACATGCTCGCGCAACTCGTTAATTCCTTCAACAGCAAAGTTTCCACGTTTGCTTCCTTCAAAACCAAATGGTCGAGTAACAACTGCCACAGTTAATGCACCGAGCCCTTTAGCGATACGTGCAATAACTGGTGCCGCACCTGTACCAGAGCCACCGCCCATACCAGCAGTAATGAAAACCATATCTGCTCCTGTCAGAGCTTCTGTTAATACTTCTTCGCTTTCCTCAGCTGCCTTACGACCAACCTCAGGTTGACCTCCTGCGCCAAGACCGCGAGTTAATTTTGGACCAAGCTGAATCACAGTTTCTGCTTTTGAACTGCTAAGAGCTTGAACATCGGTATTTACAGCGATAAATTCAACACCTGCAACACCTTCTGCAATCATTCGGTTAATGGCATTGCCACCGCCGCCACCTACACCGATAACTTTAATCACCGCTCCTTGAGCAGCTGCTGTATCAAATGAAAATGTCATCTTGTTCTATTTCTCCTTAATCAAACATATTACCAATCAAACCACGGACACGGTCGCCCACGCTCGGACGCTTAGCCTTAGGCTCTGATAGTTGCTCCACACTTTCAGTCTGTCCTGTTGGTGCAGAGAATGGCTGACTAGCCGGCTGACTATATCGTGGAGCCTCATCGGTTACTTGATTCGAACGAGTGAAATCTACCGGGCGTTGACGAAGTGCCTCATCGCCTCGAACAGCCGCCTGTGCTAAAACATCAACCTCGGTTAGATTTCCTGCGTACTCAGAAAGGCTAATCACATGCGCAAAGGCAGGGTTGCGAATTCCAATTTGGTTTGGTACAAAAAGCTTGACATTCACACCAAAAACTTCCTGTGCCAATTCCACAACTCCCGGCAAAATGGCACCACCGCCAATTAAAACAATACCACCAGGATACTCCAACATATGGCGTCGATCCAAATCTTGACGAATCTGATCAAAGATATGTCTTACACGAGCTGAAATGATTTCTGCCAAATAACGCTCAGAAACCTCCACTGGCTCAATCTCACCGATAACTTCAACTTGAAAAGTTTCAGACTCGCTTGCTGCTGGCGGATAAGCTTCACCGTAATTGAATTTAAGTCCTTCAGCCATTTTTTGCGATGTACGCAACACCTTGGAAATATCTTTAGTGACATACTCGCCACCTTCTTGATAAATATTGGTAAACTGTAATTCTTGACTGCGAACAGAAGCCACTGTTGTCTGACCTCCACCCATATCAATAACGGTTGCTCCGAACTCACGCTCTCCTTCATTTAAAACTGAATGAATAATCGCGAGTGGAGAAATAATAATATTTTCTGCTTGGACACCTGCACGCTCTACTGTTTTACGAAGATTGTGCAAAATTGTTCGTGGGCCTGTGTACAAAAGACCACGCATTTCTAAGCGAATCCCCATCATACCACGTGGATCGCGAATACCTTGGAAGCCATCAACGATAAATTCCTCAGGAATAAAAGTAATCACTTCACGATCGGGAGTCATACTCTTAGTCAAGGCAGATTTAACAACGTTTTCTACATCTTCATCTGTGATTTCCTTGCTATCGTTAGTGACTGGAATCATACCTTGCGTTGGTTCAATTTGCAACAAGTTAGCTGGCAAACCAACATTCACTGTATTGATGGAAATCCCTGCTTTTTCCTCTGCCTGAGTAATTGCGGATTTAATCGCAGTTGAGGCTGCCTCAATATCTACGATAATACCATCTTTGACTCCAGCGCTCTTAGCGTTACTAACGCCAATTACATTCATTTCACCATTTATATACTCTGCCACCAAAACTTTGATGGAGTTTGTTCCAATATCTAAACCTGTAAAAAAGCCATCTCTAGCCATTACACCTGTCCTCTCTATCTACGGAGTTCTTTGCCTTGTATTCGTTCATTCAAAAAGGTAGAACTATTCGAAGTTTATTTTATCACATCTTTCCAACTTTTACAATCATTTACGAAAACTTACGTATTAAAGATTTGTAACAGAATGTCTTTTTTTATTTTTCCGACATATTACAAATTATATTCTTTAAATAAAAGATTATTCTTTATCTTTTCAGATTTTTAATAAAAAGTGAAAACGAGAATATTCTTTCGCATATTCTCGTGCTCAAATAGCTCTTCTATGATTTTTCAAAATAGAAAACAGTTACTGTGTTTCATTACTCCGTTGTTCGTTTTCTGCTGGAGCCTGCTCTGTGCCTTGTTCAGTATTTTGCCCAGATTCCTGATCAGTATTTTGTTCGCTATTTTGTTTTTGCTCCTGCTCAATCGGATAACTATAAGCTCCTACTTCCATATCAACGATACTCGCTACTTCTAGTTTCTCCTTGATAACTGAATAGTAAGGGAGTTTTTTCTTTATTTCACTTAAAGGTACTAAAACTCGATTGCCATCAGTCATGGTCAAATTGAGCAAATCTGGTGTTGCCTTGCTTGGTGCTAGAGCCACCGTAGCAATACTATCCTTGATTGAAGTAGAAACATCTTTCATCTGTTGGACAAATTGCTTTAATAGGTCTGCATTGTTAATACTGATGAGTAAATATTTTTGAGGCATTTTGTCAGCCGTCACTATATCCTGACTTTGTACACCACTCGCTAATACTGGGTGAAATTGATCTCCTTCTTGAGTATAGCTAACTATGTCATACTCTTTTACTTTAATGTGGAAAGTAGTCGGAAAACTGTAAGATATACTAACACTTTTTAACCAAGGATCAGCTGCCTGGATATTACGACTATGATTAGCACGATTGACCCAAGTTGTAAGGGTATAATCACGTTGATCAATGCCAGAATGACTGAGAATAGTGTCTGTAGACACCCGATTATTTCCCGAAACGATAACATGTTTAATACTTGCTAAAGGAGTCATAAAATACCCTCCTACAAGTGCAAGTATTCCTGCAAGCAAGAAAATTGGGACAGAGCGAACAATGTGCCTAGTAGCAATTTTTCGTCCTCGTTTTTTTTCTTCTTTTATGGCTTGTTTTGCGACTTTTTTCTGCTCTTTAGGATTTAGAGATTCTTGGCTCTGCTCTTCAGTTTCCTCATCTAGTTCTAGCTCTTCAGAACTTTTCTCGGTTGAGTTATCATCATTTTCGTCATCTGCATCTACTTCTGTTTTTTCTTGTTCCTCTGTCTCCTTCTCGTCCTCTTCTGTTCCATCATCAGTTTTATCTTCAAATACCTTTAGATGTTCTTCTTTTTTGAGTTCGAGTTCTTCTTTCTTATCAGCTTCTTCTTGAGCCTTTTTCTCAAGATAAGCCTTGTTACGCTTTTGCCACTCAGACAAATCTTGTTTTTTTTCTTCGACTTGTGGAGATTTCTGGGAATTTTTATTTTTTTTCTTAGCCATTCTACCTCCTTGATGTTATATCGTTTTTTAGTAAAGTATAAAATTCTTCGACAGATTTGATTTCATTAGATTGTGTCATCGCCTTATGATAAGTTTCCTGATGAAGAAAAAGTTGAGATAAGCTGGCATTCAAGTTCTCCAAGGTCAAGTCTCTTTCTGCCAACTTCTCAGCATAGCCTTTTTTGACAAAGTAATCTGCATTTTCAATCTGGTCGCCGCGACTAGCCTCGCGCCCCAAAGGGACGATAAGGTGGAGTTTATCCATAGCCAGCAGCTCGAAAATGGTATTGGAGCCACCGCGCGTCACCACCACATCTGCCGCATGAAGCAAGGGCTGGTAGAGGTCAGTCACATAGTCCACACGATAGAGGTTTTGCGAGAGTTCGTTGAGCTCGCTATGCCCTGTCAGATTGATGACATTGTAGCTCTGCGTCAAACTTTCCTTATACTGGTCAATGAAATCATTGAATACCTTAGCACCTGCTGAACCACCGACAAAGAGTAGAGTCGGCAGCTCCTTGTCAAAATGAGCGAGAATTTCTTCCACTTCTTGATTTGGCGCCAGGTTCTCGCTTGCTACCTTGGTCACCGCTCCGACATGCTCAACCTTGGTTAAAGAATGAGCCTGCTCAAAAGTCGAATACATCTTGGTGGCGCACTTGTAGGCGATTTTGTTTGCCAAGCCAATGGACAAATCAGACTCATGCACATAGACTGGGACGCCTGAAAGGCGCGCTGCAATCACAGGAGGCACCGAAACAAAGCCGCCCTTGGAAAAGAGAATTTGCGGCCGCACCTTTAGCATGATAAAGAGCGACTGGATAATCCCCCAAACGACCTTAAAACCGTCCAAAAGATTTTGCCAAGAAAAGTAACGCCTGAGCTTGCCTGTGGCAATCGAGTGAAAGGTCACATCCAGACCTGACTTCTGGATTTCTTGGTATTCGATGCCTTTTTTGTCGCCGATATAATGAACCTGCCAGCCCTCTTTGATAAACTTCGGAATGAGCAGGAGATTGAGGGTAACATGCCCGACTGTCCCTCCACCAGTAAATACTATTTTTTTCATCTTATCCCTTTAATTCTTCCACCGTTGCCAAAAACTCATCTCCACGCACCTCAAAGTTTGCATACATATCCCAGCTTGCATTGGCTGGGCTGAGGAGGACAATATCGCCTGGCTCTGCTGCTGCAAATGCCTTGCGGGTTGCGTCAGCAACATCTGCCGCGTCTTGATAGGCTACGCCTGCTTGGTCAGCCGCTCGTTTGACCCGCGCAGCTGATTGACCTAGGATAATCATCTGCTTGAGCCCCTTGATGTCCGGCACCAGCTCGTCAAATTCATTGCCACGGTCAAGACCGCCCGCAATCAAGATGACCTTTTGATTGTCAAAACCTGACAGGGCCTTTTGAGCAGCTAGGATATTAGTGGATTTGCTGTCATTGTAAAACTTCACGCCCTTGATGTCACCAGCGTATTGTAAGCGATGCTTGACACCTCCAAAAGCAGACAAGGTTTCCTTGATTGCTTGACTAGCAATGCCGCGCAGCTTTGCCACAGCAATGGTCGCCAAAGCATTTTCGATATTGTGGCTACCAGGGACACCCAGCTCGTCAGCTCTCATAATGGCTTCGCCGCGGAAATAGAGGACTTGGTCTTTGAGGTAAGCCCCGTCCACCTCTTCCTGACTGGAAAAAGGCACAACTGTCGCTGCCGTTTGCTCCGCCAAGTCCTTAGCCAAATCTTGGTTGAAATTGAGGACGACAAAATCCTTAGCCGTCATATTTTTCTGGATATTCCACTTGGCAGCGACATATTCTTCAAAGGAGCCGTGGTAGTCGATATGGGTCGGTGTCAGATTGGTAATGACAGCGATTTGCGGATGAAAAGCTTCAATGCCCATAAGCTGAAAGCTGGACAACTCCATAACCAGCGTATCTTGCTCGGTTGCAGTCTGGGCAACTTGACTGGCAGGAAAACCGATATTGCCAGACAAAAGACCATTTTGTCCGCCAGCAGTCAAAACTTCCGCAATCATGGTCGTCGTCGTTGTTTTCCCGTTTGAGCCCGTAATCCCGATGATTGGCGCGTCCGAAATCAAATAAGCCAGCTCAACCTCCGTGATAACAGGAATACCTTTTTCCAAAGCTCGCTCCACCATAGGATTATCGTAGCGGATGCCTGGATTTTTGACCATGAGCGCAAAGTCCTCGTCCAAGAGCTCCAAAGGATGCCCTCCTGTCACCACTTTGATGCCTTCTTCTAAGAGCGATTGAGCCGCAGGATTTTCCTCGAAAGGCTTGCTGTCATTGACTGTGACAATCGCGCCCAGCTTATCCAGCAAGCGCGCTGCGGATTCGCCCGATTTTGCCAAACCCAAAACCAGCACTTTTGTATTTGTAAATGTTTCTATATATTTCATATCAATCCTCGAATTTGTTTCTCTTTTCTATTTTACCATTTTTCAGCGAATAAAAAAGTCACAACTATCATTTCGATCAGATATTATTAAGTTTTCCTTCCTCTTGCTTCCACTTTTGAAATTTGCTATAATTAAATTGCAAATCAGCCGTTTTTACTTCTTAACTTTTTCATCAACGAAAGGTTTCCCATGCTTACAACGATTATTTATGCTCATCCTTACGACAAGAGCTTCAACCACGCTATTTTAGAAACAGTCACTCAAAAATTGAAAAAACAAGGTCAAACTTACCAAGTGCTGGACCTATACGCAGATGGATTTAATCCTGTTTACAAGGCAGAAGAGTTAGCCCTCTTTTCAAAAGGCAAGGCGGTTGACCCTTTGGTGCAACACTATCAAGAAGTCCTTAATAAGAGCAATCGCTTAATTCTCATCTTTCCGATTTGGTGGTATGATGTGCCTGCTATCGTCAAGGGATTTTTCGACAAGGTCTTCCTCAAAACCTACTCTTATCACGAAGAAAAAAGTGGACTCTTGACAGGACATTTAACTCATATCGAAGAAGCACTGATTTTGACTACCTCTACTGGACCTACTTGGTATTTGAAGATATTTGGCGGCAATGTCATTCAAAAGGCAGTGCTCAATAATACTTTCAAAACAGTCGGTATTGGAAACAAATCTCGCAAATGGTTCAATGTCGGACGGATTGCCCGCATAACCGATGATAAACGCAGAGAAACTCTGGGCAAGATTGCGGATTTGGTTTAAATAGTCATCAAACAAATATAAAACAGCACTGCTATGATAACAATGCTGTTTTTGTTTGCCACTTACTTGGGAAATCTTACCACTTAGCGAAAAGAGGTGGATTTTACACTTTCACTTTGTTAAAATGAAGAAGTAGATTATCAATATTTTAAAAACAGAAAGGTAAAAAATGGAAATACTAATTGTTGGTTTGGGTGTCATCGGATCTATTTATGGTTATGCATTTCAAAAATCTGGAAATAAAACAGAACATTTCTTGAGAAAAAATAGTCCTAAGGCAGCAATTACTGACTTGAACGTTCAGATGTTAGATGGTAGAAAGAATCCTAAGGGAACACAAATTCAAGATGTTTATAAAGTCAATCATTTTAGTAAGAAAGAATACGATTTTATTTTTGTGAGTGTCCCATCTGGTAGTCTGGCAGAGGTCATAAAAAATCTTGATGAGGCTGGTATCTCGGGCACCTTTATTCTTGCTTGTGGTATCTGGGAAAGTCGTCAGAAACTTGATGAATTGATGAGCGGTAAACCCTATATCTTAGGCTATCCCGTCGCTGGCGGAAATTTAGAGCAGACAGGACTCAATTCTTGTCTATTTGACCATTTTATCTTGGAACAAGAAAAGAACACACAAATAAAAAACTATAGACAGTTGGTTAAACTGTTTGCTGATTGCCAGATAAAACTCGAGCAACCCTATGATGCACTGGAATGGATCTGGCTACATATGGCAATCAATGCAGCCGTCGTCTCTGTTGCTGGAAAATATGGCGACATCAAAAATCCAACCGCTTCGGCTGAACAACTAATGAATTCACCAAAAATATTGGCAGAAGCTATCCGAGCTATTCGAGAAACTTCAAAAATCGTAGCATCTCGCGGAGTGAAACTAAAACATTATAACAATGAATTATTAGCATATAAACTTCCCACTTTCATCTCTGCCCCAATTATGAAAAAGATGTTCGCACAAAATATTTTAAGCAGAAAAATAATGACTCTTCACAACAATTTCAACGATCTTTTCTACGTTTGTAAAACTCTTTACGATAGCGGGAAAAAAGAAAAAGTTCCAGCTCCTATCTTTTATGACGCCTACGAAAAGACGATAGAAAAATTACAAGAATAAGATAGTTAAATGTTAAAAACAGCCTGTGAGTGTAAGTTCACAGGCTGTTTTCTTCATGTTTATTCATCTTTTTAGGCTTTTTCCGATCTGGCATATGCTTGATATCTCTCAAAGAAAAATATGCAAGAAAAATCATAGCTACACCAATCAGGTATTCCCAAGGGAGCTGGAAGAATTTCAATACTCCCAGTCCAAGTAAAATGAGAATCACTACGGACAGCAAGACCAGACCTACAATATTGAAAGTCCCCTTGATACTAGGAGGAGCTGCAAAAAGGTAAAATAAGAGAATGAGAATTCCCACAATCAAATAAAACATAAGCTCTCCTCCCTGAATTTACTAGCTTTCAGCTGCGGCAGACCGCCTACTCAGCTGATTTTTTCTTCTTGTTGGCTTTTTCGCGTTCTGCTTTATTGAGAATTTGCTTGCGCAGGCGGATTGATTCTGGCGTTACTTCCATGTATTCATCATCGTTGAGAAATTCCAGCGACTCTTCCAGAGTCAAAATCCGCGGCGTTTTGATAACCGCCGTTTGATCCTTGGTTGCTGACCGAACGTTGGTCATTTGCTTGGCTTTGGTAATGTTGACTGTCAAGTCGTTATCGCGAGAATTTTCTCCGATAATCATACCTTCGTAAACTTCCGTACCCGGATTGACAAAAATCGTTCCCCGCTCTTCAATAGACATGATTGAGTAGGTCGTCGCCTTACCAGCGTCAATAGAAACCAGCGCTCCGCGGTGGCGTCCACCGATTTCACCAGCGATAAGCGGAAGATACTGGTCAAAAGTATGGTTCATAATCCCGTAACCGCGCGTCATAGATAGGAACTCAGTTGAGTAACCAATCAGCCCGCGAGCAGGCACGAGAAAGACCAGACGAGTTTGCCCGTTGCCCGTTGCCACCATATCCAGCATTTCACCCTTGCGCTCAGACAGGCTTTGAATGACCGAACCTTGGTATTCTTCTGGTGTGTCAATTTGCACGCGCTCGAAAGGTTCCATTTTCACGCCGTCAATTTCTTTGACAATGACTTCTGGACGTGATACTTGCAGCTCATAGCCCTCACGACGCATGGTCTCGATGAGAATGGATAAGTGCAATTCTCCACGCCCTGAAACAATCCACTTGTCAGGTGAGTCTGTCGGATCAACGCGCAGCGATACATCGGTTTGCAGCTCGGCTTGCAGGCGTTCTTCCACCTTACGTGAAGTCACCCATTTCCCTTCGCGACCTGCAAAAGGAGAGTTGTTGACTAGGAAAGTCATCTGCAAGGTCGGCTCGTCAATATGGAGAATCGGCAGAGCTTCTACTGCATCGGTCGGCGTAATGGTTTCACCGACGAAGATGTCTTCCATACCAGACACGGCAATCAAATCACCAGCTTTGGCTTCGGTGATTTCGCGGCGTTCCAAGCCAAAGAAACCAAAGAGCTTGGTTACGCGGAAGTTTTTGGTCGTGCCGTCCAGTTTTGACAGGGTAACTTGGTCTCCAACCTTAACTGAGCCACGGAAAACACGCCCAATTCCAATCCGTCCGACGAAATCATTGTAGTCCAAAAGCGATACTTGGAATTGGAAAGGCTCATCAGAATTGTCCACTGGCGCCGGAATATGGTCAATAATGGTATCAAAAATCGGTGCCATGGTGTGCTCTTGCTCAGCCACATCGTCCGACAGAGAAGACGTTCCGTTGATTGCTGAAGCGTAGACAACTGGAAATTCCAGCTGGTCGTCGTCCGCACCAAGCTCGATAAAGAGCTCCAGCACTTCATCCACTACCTCTGCTGGACGAGCTGACGGCTTGTCGATTTTATTGACAACAACAATCGGAATGAGATTTTGCTCCAGCGCTTTTTTCAAGACGAAACGCGTCTGCGGCATGGTTCCCTCATAGGCATCAACGACGAGGACAACCCCGTCTACCATTTTCATAATCCGCTCAACTTCTCCACCGAAGTCCGCGTGCCCCGGCGTGTCCATGATGTTAATCCGCACACCATTGTAAGCAACCGCTGTATTCTTAGCCAAAATGGTAATTCCACGCTCTTTTTCAAGGTCGTTAGAGTCCATAGCCCGCTCGGACAATTCGGTACGCGCGTCCAAGGTTTCTGACTGCTTGAGCAGTTCATCAACCAGGGTCGTTTTCCCGTGGTCGACGTGGGCAATAATGGCGATGTTGCGGATATCTTCTCTTAATTTTGTCATGGTTTCCTCTAAATATTTCAAATTTTATTCCAATTAACGATTATAACACAGATTGGGGCAAAAAGCACACACCAGCCCGATGTAAATGTTTTCAGTGAAATTCTTGAGCTTGCAAGAAAGGTTTTAAGAGAAAATTTTCAAAAAAGAGCTACCTAGTCTGCTTTTATGGTATGATAGAAAAATACTAAAGGAGAAATCATGCGTTTAGATGTTTTGCTGGCAAAAGCCAGAGTCAGTCGCAAGGAGATGAAGCGGGCGCTGCTGCAAAAAAAGATACTGGTTGACGGCTTGCCGGCTCAAAAATTAAGCCAAAATGTGGATACTGACTTGCAAGTGGTGACTTTTATGGCACAAAAGCTCCCTGCCACCAAGCACCATTACTTTCTGATGAATAAACCTGCTGGTGTCGTCACTGCCAACAAAGATAGGGATAAGCCGACTGTTATGGACTTATTGAGGCCAGCTGACTATAATGACCAGCTGTACGCTATCGGACGGCTAGACCGCGATACCCGTGGACTGCTTTTGATTACCGACAATGGGCCGCTTGGTTTTCAGCTCCTTCATCCCCAGTACCATGTGAAAAAGACCTATTATGTGGAAGTTAATGGTCTGCTCAGCCAAAAAGACGTAGAAAGCTTTGAGCAAGGTATTGTCTTTAAAGACGGTACAAGCTGCCAGCCTGCTGAGCTCGTCATTCATGACGCTAGTTCCCAGCATAGCTCTGCTTCCGTCACGCTAAGACAAGGAAAATTTCACCAAGTCAAAAAAATGTTCCTCTCCGTCGGCGTCAAGGTCACCTATCTCAAACGAACCCATTTTGGCACTTTCACGCTGGATCCCGACCTTGCTGAAGGTGACTACCGCCCTCTAAGCAAAAAAGAATTGCAGCTTATCAAGAATTATCTAGAAAAAACATCTTAATACAAAACAAATCACTGTAAAAGAAAGCCTTTTCATGATAGAATAAACAGTGAGGTAGCTAATATGAAAAAATTTTTCCCAAAACTTGTACTAGCAATACTGGCCTTACTTTGTCTAATTGCTTGCAGTTCTCAAACAAAAAAGTTCAGCGCTGCGAAAAAAGCGAAAACTACAGACAAAATCATCAGAATTGCAGCTCTTAAAGGAGCTCCTACTGGTATTCTGAAACTCGTTCAAAATGATTTAGAAAAACTGGGCTATGAGCTGAGTATTCTTCAAGTAAACAATGCTAGCGAGGCAAATCAGGCACTTTCAGAGAAAAAGGTTGACTTCACTTTTGCACAAGATAGGCTAGCCATGCGCGCTTATAATTATGAGACCGGTAGCAATTTAAATGATATTCAACCAATCTATAATGAACAGGTGGCTTTTTATTCCCAAAAATGGAAAACACTTGATGAAATTCCTAATGGTACTACAGTTGCTCTCCCCGCCGATACAAGTGAAAAAACACGCGCCCTGCGCCTACTAGCTCAAGCCAAACTTGTTGAATTAAAAGACAAGTACAGTTATGAAGTAAGTACGAATGATGTAACGATAAATCCTAAAAATTTACAATTTAAAGAAATTCAAAAGAAAGATTTCGAAAAAGTTTACCAAGAAGACACTCTTGCATTTGCTTATCCCACTGAAGCTGCTCAACTAAAATTGCAGCCTCAAAACGGACTGGTACGTGAAGCTCCGCTCGATGATATGTTTGCGATAGGGATTATTGGACAAGAAGGATCTGAAACGCCTCTTATCTACGATTTAAGGGTTGCTTTGACCAATAGTGAAGTTCGAACCTATATTCAAACGAAACTTAAAGGACGGGCTTCCATCGCCTTTACACGACCACACACTTGTTGTTTTTAAAAAATGAAAAGAACTCGGTCAATACCGGGTTCTTTTTTACAACTGAAAAATTAAACTTAAAGCATTGCTCGACCGCGTGCTGTCAATAAGAAACTAATTTCTTCAAATTCTCGCTTGAATCGAAGTTCCTCTTCTGCCAAATGATACTGACCACGAACACTGGTCAAACACCAACTCAACTCGTCTTGAAAACGCCTAAGCTTTGCTCCAAAGGCCTGCCCATATAACATTTCCAGCTCAGGAAGATTATCCTCAATACGACCAGCGACTAGAGCCGCTGCTGGATGGTTATGACACTCAAGAGAGGCTTTCAACTTTCTAAGAAGCGGCAGAATTTTCTCTCTAACCTTATCTTCGTCCAAGTGTTCATCTTTGGTTTTTTTGTGAAATTTCAGCATCATGTAACCCCTTTCTTTTGATTTATTTGAGCCTATCATACTCTTCTCACAATAAAAAATCAAGGATTTAAGTGGAAAATCATAAAGAAAAAACTGGAAAATTCCAGTTTCTGTTATTATCTAGTTTTTACTTTTCCATCCCAGCTATCAAGACCATAAGAAAGGATATAAATATCTTTGTAGCCCTGTTTTTTAAGAAAAATAGCGGCATTTGATACTTTTTGACCACGACTATTTTCATAAAGCAGAATAGGCTTGTCCTTACGCAAAGCAGCCAAACTGGTCTTCAACTGAGTAGAGGGAATATTACGCGCACCTAAAATATGTTTGCGATGAAATTCCGCACTATCTCGCAAATCAATTAGTTGCCCCTGACGAATAAGTTCCGCAAACTCTGCATTATCTACTAATTTAGCTGCACGTCTTAAACGCCAGTAATTAAATCCCATCCAAGCTAAGATTGCCACTGAAACAACTAATAAAATTTCCATAATTTCCTACTCTTTCTCTAGATACTTTAACTCTAACTGATGTTCCCGTCTAAGAATGCTCTCTGCCTGCAAATACTCCAAGCGTTCTATCAAACCAGCATCATAAACCTGCTTCAACTCAATTTTCATCATCTCAATGTCATAGAGTCGCTTCCCCATATAGACAATGATTCCAAACTGCTTTAAAAACTGCTGAACATCATAAAAGGTTTTCATACCATCCATTGTAACAAATTTTCAGTCGGCTTTCAATGGTCTAAACAGAAAAAACGCACCTTACGGCACGTTTTCATATTTTACAAACTAGGATCTTGACCTAATTCTGCTGCTAACATCCAAATTGTCTTTTCAACTTCAGCTTGTGCAGCAGTATAGATATCGTTGGTTACATCATCACCTTCTTCATCAGTGACTTCCAACCCTTTAGTAAATAACTTCGCTAGGTAGCGATAAATATCAAGAACACGTTCTAAACTTTCAGCGACATCCTTACTAAAATGTCCTTTCAGTTCAGTAATTTCTGTATGACTAACAAACTCTGCTAGAGTAGAATAAGGCTTTCCACCAAGCGTAATCAAGCGCTCGCTGATTTCGTCCAAGTAGCCATCGATGCTAGCTATATACTCATCCATTTTAGGATGCCAAATCATAAAGCCAGCTCCGCGCATATACCAATGAACTTGGTGAATAGCGATACGTGCTGTGTATAGATCCGCAACGGATTGATTGAGAATTTCCTTTGTTTTGGGCAATTCTTGTTTTAAGTGATTAACATTGGCAAAGGATACCACATCTTTTGCTGCTTCATTTTTCATCTGCATCATAATTTATACCTCATTTCTTTTTATAAATTAATTATAATTGTTCTAAATAAGAAAGTCAAGGATTTAGACTTAAATTAAAAAAGTTGCAAAATTTTAGAAATTTTTTCGTTTTTTTACGAATAAAGAAGTATGAAAACAATATTTTTATTTATCATTGGAACGGTTATTTTTTCGTTTTTGGGCTTGGTTTTAGAACGCTTTCCCAAGGAGAGCATTATCCGTCCGGGCAGTCGCTGCGATAGTTGCAAACATCCACTTAAGGCGCGCGATCTGATTCCTATTTTCTCGCAAATCATCAACAAATATCACTGTCGCTACTGCAAGGCCGATATTCCTTTGACCTATCTCTATTTTGAACTTTACGGTGGCATGCTCTTTGTGCTTTTTAGCCTTGAGCTCCTAACCGTAGCTCAGTTAATCCTTGTTACGATGGGAACACTCCTTGCTTTGTATGATATCAGGTACAAGGAATATCCATTTGTCATTTGGCTGGTTTGTCATCTGGGATTGATCTGTTTCACTGGTTTTAATCTCCTGATGTGGTTTTTTCTTTTTATTGCTTTTATTTCTTATATTGTAGATATAAAAATCGGAACGGGGGATTTCCTTTTTCTTGCTTCCTGTGCTGGCTTGTTTGATTTGACACAAGTTTTATGGATTGTGCAAATCGCTAGTATCATCGGAATTCTCATTTTTCTTATCAGAAAAAAGAAAGGGGCACTCGCTTTTGTTCCTTGTCTACTCCTAGCCATTTTTCCTCTGCTTTTGGTTTAAAAGAGACTAGAAATTCTAGCCTCTTTTTCACTATTTTTGATAAGCTGCTGCTTCTTTGATAAAGTCTGCTATGGTCTGGTCTTTTTCGTGGAGGGCTCGGACAATTTTGGAGCCAACGATAACACCGTCTGATACCTTGTTGAAACGCTCTACATCGGCCAAGCTAGAGACACCAAAGCCTGTTAAAACTGGGATTGGCGAAACTTCGGTCAGGCGTTTGAGGTGCTGATCAAGGTCATCACGATAGGCATGAGACTTGCCGGTCACACCGTTGATTGCCACCGCATAGACAAAACCTTGAGCATTTTCAATCAATGTTTTCTGACGCTCCAAGCCCGTTGTTAAGCTGACTAGAGGAATGAGAGCAATATCACTCTTTTCCAAGAAAGGCTGCACCATGTCTGCATGTTCATGGGACAAATCAGGAATAATCAAACCTTTAACAGCTGTGCCTTCTAGGTCTGCTATAAATTGTTCCAGCCCATATTGAAAAATCGGATTGAAATAAGTCATGATAATCAAGGGGATTTCAGTTGTGATCTGCCGCAAAACCTCAACCAATCCTCTCGCCGACGTTCCCTTGGCTAAGCTGCGTAAACCTGCCGCCTCAATAACGGGTCCGTCTGCCACTGGGTCTGAAAATGGCAGACCAATTTCAATAGCGGAGACACCATTTTCTTCTAAAAATCGAATCGTCTCTTCTAATCCTGCCAAACCTTGCTCATGGTCGCCCGCCATGATATAGGGAACAAAAATTCCCTTTTTTTTGCGCCTTAATGGCTTTTAATGTTCGCGTTAATGTTTTAGTCATCAGCTTCTCCTATTTCTTTGCGGCACCGCGCTTCAAGCGCTCTTTGACTTGAACGACATCCTTGTCTCCTCGACCAGACAGGCAGACAATCATTGATTTATCAGGTCCTAATTCCTTGGCCAATTTGACAGCGTAGGCGATAGCGTGGCTTGATTCTAAGGCTGGAATAATGCCTTCCACGCGCGACAAAAGTTTGAAACCTTCCAGCGCTTCTTCATCCGTAATCGGCACGTAAGTTGCCCGCTTAATGGCATTAAAATAAGAATGCTCTGGTCCAATACTCGGATAATCCAAGCCTGCTGAGATAGAGAAAGCCTCTAAAATCTGCCCCTGCTCATCCTGCAAGACATCCATTAGAGCACCGTGGAGGACTCCCAGGCGCCCCTTGGTCAAGGTCGCAGCGTGTTCCTCTGTATCCAGTCCAAGACCTGCTGCCTCTGCACCGTACATAGCAACGGATTCATCATTGACAAAAGGATAGAAAAGTCCGATAGCATTCGAGCCACCACCGACGCAAGCAACGAGAGCATCTGGCAGAGCACCGTCATTTTGCTCAGCAAACTGGCGCTTGGCCTCCTGACCGATGACACTCTGATAATCGCGCACAATCTCTGGGAAGGGGTGGGGACCCAGCACAGAGCCCATGACATAGTGAGTGTCTTCGACTTTTGCCACCCAAGCCCGCAGAGCCGCATTGACCGCGTCTTTTAGAACACGCGAGCCGTCCGTCACAGACTCTACCTTGGCTCCCAGCAATTCCATGCGAAAGACATTGAGCGCTTGGCGCTTGACGTCTTCTTCGCCCATGTAAATGGTGCATTCCATATTAAAAAGAGCTGCCGCCGTTGCCGTAACAACGCCGTGTTGCCCTGCTCCCGTCTCAGCGATAATTTTCTTTTTGCCCATGCGTTTGGCTAGCAGAACCTGCCCCAAAGCATTGTTAATCTTGTGAGCACCCGTGTGATTGAGGTCTTCACGCTTAAGATAAATCTTCGCTCCACCTGCATAATCTGTCAAGTTTTTGGCAAAATAGAGGGGATTTTCACGCCCGACATATTGCTTTAATAAATCTGCTAATTCTGCCTAAAAAGCTGGGTCTTCCTTGCTTTCACGATAAGCCTGATCCAACTCTAAAACTGCTGTCATCAGGGTTTCAGGGACAAAACGCCCGCCGAATTGACCGTAAAATCCTGCTTCGTTTGGTTGATTATATGCCATATTTCACTCTTTCTACAAATCGTTTGATTTTTGCTAGATCCTTGTGCCCCCCGCTTTCTACGCCGCTCGATACATCTACTGCATAAGGCGAGAAATAACGAATAGCCTCAAGAACATTGTCTTCATTGAGACCGCCTGCGATAAAAAAAGGACGGTCTATTCTTTTGTGGTCTAACTCTTGCCAATCAAAGGTCTGCCCGCTTCCAGCTAGAGGAGCATCAAAAAGCAAGAAATCCGCTGGGCTATCCAGCAGGTCAGTAAAATCCTGACTGACCTGATAGGCACGAATAGTTGGCAAGTGAAAACTTACCAAGAACTGGTCGTCAAATGGACCATGGATTTGCACCATGTCTAGGCCAACTTCTGCAATCGTCGCTTTTACTTCTGCCATGGTCGGCGATAGAAAGACGCCGACTGTTTTGACCGTTTGGGGAACTAATTTGGCTAATGCTCTAGCCTCTGCAAGGCTGACCTGGCGCTTACTGGGAGCAAAGACAAAGCCGACATAATCCGCACCTGCTTCAATCGCCGCTTGGAGGGCTTCCTTGCTTGATAAACCGCAAATTTTAACCTTTGTCAATTTTCAACTCCTTGATTTTCGCTGGAACATCTGCCGCCTGCATCAGAGCCGTCCCAACCAAAATCGCTTGGAAATAAGGCGCTACCAAGGCCGCATCTTCCTTAGAAAAAATGGCTGATTCTGAGACATAAACTGGCTCCGCCTTAAAATGCGTTGACAGCTCCAAGCTCGTATTGATGTCGGTCGCAAAAGTAACCAGATTGCGATTATTGACACCGATAATCTTGGCGCCGATACGGTGGGTAATCTCTAATTCTGCCAAATTATGGGTTTCGACTAAAATTTCCAGGCCCAGCCCTGTCGCAAAATCATAGAGTTCTTGCAGACGTTTTTCAGGCAAAGCCGCCACAATCAAAAGAATCACCGTCGCACCTGCATTTCGTGCTCGGATAATCTGCTTTTCATCAATCATAAAATCCTTATTTAAAGTAGGAATCTTGACCTGCCCAGAAATCTCCCGCAGATAATCCAAGTGCCCCTTGAAGAAAATCTCGTCGGTCAAGACCGAAATCATGGCTGCGCCAGCCTGTTCATAACTGAGCGCTTGTTCGGTAATATCCACCTCTAAATTGATGTCGCCCAAGCTCGGGCTGGCTTTTTTGACCTCGGCAATCACCTGCAACTGACCCGACTGGCTTTTCAGAAAATCGTAAAAAGAATAGGTTTGGCGCAAGGGCTGCAAGTCCTCGTAAGCTATTTGAGCGACCTCTTGCTTTTTTGCTTGATAATCGTGGGAAGAAATTCCTGACTCATTTTTGATACTCCTGCAAAATGCTTAATTTTTGGTAGGCACGACCGTCTGCCAAGACTTGACGCGCAAGGGCAATGCCCTCTTGAATGGAGGTGACTTTTCCATTGGCATAAAAGCCCAGACCCGCATTTAAAATGGTCATTTCCAGATAAGGACTGGCTTCATTATTCAAAACGCTGAGCAAAATCGCTGCATTCTCCCTAGCATCACCGCCGCGAATGGCTTCCAGAGCCACCCGCTTCATGCCAATATCTTCTGGGCTAAAAGTCTTCAAACTTATTGTACCATTTTCTAGCAAAGCAATCTGACTTTTACCATGCAACGCAGCTTCATCAAGTCCCTCAGGGCCCGTCACAACAACTGCCCGCTTGCGTCCGATATTTTTTAAAACATGGGCTGTGCTTTCGAGCAGGTCTGGCCGACTGAGCCCCAAGAGCTGGGTTTCCAAGGGCATGGGATGAATGAGTGGCCCTGTCAAGTTCATAATCGTTGGAATGCCTAGAGCCACGCGCGCTGGCATGATATATTTCATAGCTGGGTGCATATTTTTGGCAAAGAGAAAGATGATCCCCGTCTGCTCAAAAATCTGTCCCAAACTTTCAGCGTCCATGTCCACATTGACACCGAGCGCTTCTAAAACATCGGCCGAGCCCGACTTGGAAGAAATGGAACGATTGCCGTGCTTGGCCATATGGATACCACCGCCAGCTAGGACAAAGGCTGCTGTAGTTGACACGTTGAAACTAAAGGATTTGTCCCCACCTGTCCCGCAGTTATCCATAGCATGTTCAACCTTGGTCGGAATATGCAGTGCATGCTCTCTCATAACTTGAGCCAGAGCCGTCCGCTCCTCTACCGTTTCACCCCTCATTTTCAGACCCATTAGAAAAGCTGTGATTTGTGATTCACTAACATTCCCCGTGACAATCTGCTCGATGACAGCCGTCATCTCCTCGCTACTCAAGTCTTCAAAACTGGCTAATTTTTCAATAATTGCTTTCATCTCTTCTCCTCTCTCACTAAGTCAATAAAATTCTTCATCGAAGACAAACCGTCTGGCGTGCCAATGCTCTCTGGATGATATTGCAGACCGTAAATGGGCAAGGTCTTGTGCTGAATGGCCATAATGGCTTGGTCATCCATAGCCCGTGCGGTCACCTCAAAGTCCGTTAGCATGTCTTCAATCAAAATACTGTGGTAGCGCATAATGGGCTGTTCATCCGCCAAACCTTGATAAAGCGGCGACGGTGCCTCAAACTTCAAATTGCTTTGCTTGCCGTGCATGACCTTGGGAGCGAGCCCGAGCCTGCCGCCAAAGACCTCAGCAATCGCTTGATGTCCCAGACAAATCCCTAACATGGGCTTCTTGCCTGTGAAATCGCGAATCATCTCCTCCATTTTCCCCGCGTCAGCCGGCCAACCGGGACCAGGTGAAAAAACCAGCGCTTGCGCTCTTTCCGCTTCTTGGTACAGATTGTCATCATCATTGCGTAAAACCTTGACTTCGGCAAAAGTCCCGATGTACTGGGCGAGATTGTAGGTGAAGGAATCATAGTTATCAATCAATAAAATCATAGAAGGTCTCCTATCTTGGTCATGGACTTGGCTTTGTTAATGGTTTCTTGGTACTCATTGGCTGGGATAGAATCGTACACAATCCCAGCACCTGCCTGCACATAAGCTCTGCCATTTTTCAAAATCATGGTCCGAATGGCAATAGCGAAATCCATATCACCGGTCGCAGACAAATAGCCGATAGCCCCTGCATAGACACCGCGCTTTTCTGTCTCCAGCTCGTAAATCCGCTTCATGGCGCGAATCTTGGGCGCACCCGACACGGTACCTGCTGGCAGAGTGGACTTGAGCGCGTCCATGGCGGTCATGTTTGGGAGAAGCTGCCCCTTGACCACACTCGTCAGGTGCATGACATAGCGAAAGAGCTCTACTTCCATATACTTACTAACCTCAACGCTAGCGGTCTGCGCGATTTTTCCGATGTCATTACGCCCCAAATCCACTAACATGCGGTGCTCTGCCACTTCCTTTTCATCAGCCAAGAGGTCGGCTGCGAGAGCCTTATCGGCTGCATCGTCCAAGCCACGCGGTCGTGTTCCAGCAATAGGATTGGTGGTCACCACGTCCCCCTTGACTGAGACCAGACTCTCTGGGCTCGCGCCAATAATCTGATAATCACCAAAATCATAAAAGTAAAGATAGTTAGACGGATTGGTCACCCGCAAATTACGATAATAATCCAGCGGCTCGCCGGCAAAATCAGCCGAAAAACGCTGACTGAGCACACATTGGAACATATCCCCGTGCCGAATCAATTCCCGCGCTTTTTCAACCATTTTCTCAAAGGTTTCGGCTTCCAAGTGGCTCTTGAAAGTCAAACTTTGCACCTGCAAATCGGAAAATTCCTTGGCTGCTGGCTGCTGGAGTTGCGCTAAAATATCCTCTAAACTAGCTTGGAGCTGCTCCTTTGTCCGCTGACTATAGAGCGCCTCTTCCACCAAATAAATTTTTTCTTTCTTGTGGTCAAAAACCATGTAGCTCTCATGGACAAAAAAGTGCATATCAGGCGTCTGGATAAGGTCGGCAGGAATATCGCCGATATTTTCATAGAGCGAAATCATATCGTAACCCACAAAACCAATAGCGCCACCGCCAAAAGGCAAATGAGAATCATGCTCTTTCTTAACCGTCAACTGGCTGATATAATCCAGCGGGTCTGCTTCAACCACTTGCCCATTTTGCAAAAGTTGACCATGCTCATACTTGACTTCAAAGACCGGATTGTAAGCCACGATAGAAAAACGAGCGTTTTCCTTATCCCGAGGGATACTTTCTAAAATGACCTTGTGGTCTCCTTTAATCCGCATATAAGCCAAAATCGGTGATAAAATGTCTGCTGCTAAAATTTTTTGCATGTGAAATCCTTTCTATATAAGCCAGAGCCTTTGCCTTGAAAGCTACAAAAAAGCCCACACACAAAAACTCTGTGTGAGGGCGCTTGACATAGCGCGGTACCACCTCATTTATGGAAAATTCCATATCTCTACCTTGTCCACTCAACAGACCAGCCACCTACAGCAACAAAAACGCCCCGCACAGAAAAAACTGTGCGAGGGCGCTTAACATAGCGCGGTGCCACCTCATTTATGGAAAATTCCATATCTTTGTCTTGTCCAACAACAAGTTGCACTATAAGGTGTGCCTACCGAATTTACATTGTTTAAAATTCAATTTGACCTCAGCCCATTTCGTCAAAATAGATTGCTCGTTCACAATAACCACAAGCTCTCTGAAAATCTTATTTTGAGTACTTCTTCTGATTGAGACTTATTATAGCCACTTTTTTGATGTTTGTCAAGAAATTTATTAAAAAAATATCAAAAGAAAGAAAAATAAAAGTAATTTTCTTCTTATTTCCGAACATTTCTTTTATTTATAAATAAATTATAAACTAATAACGCTAAATAAGCACCCAAGGTATTGGTCCACAAATCGTCAATTTCAAAAACGCGGTTAAAATCCCAAAGGTAATCCAAAATCAACTGACTACACTCAATAAAAAGACTGAGCCCGAATCCTAAAATAAGCACTCGCTTGATCTGACGCAAAGTTGGAAAAAGAAAGAGCAATTGCAAAATCAAAGGAAAAATCAGAAAAATATTAGCGAGATTTTGCACTACAACCTTGATTAGTTGAAACCAACTGGTGATTTGGCCTAGATTAACCAAGGAATTAAAAGGAATCAGCAAAACAACCAAACGACCAAAATGCCGAATGCCCGGTGTCTCGGGCGCTCCTTCTAATACAAGCTGAGGAGTTAAACACATAAGTATCAGTAAAATACTATAAAAGACACTCCCTGACAGCAGTATTTTTCGTCTTGTGGGAGTGAGAGTTTTATCTATTTCCATCACTTAAACCTTGTCCTTAGCAATCGCCTCTTGGCGATCTTTTTTCATGGTATTTGAACGCAATTGACCACAAGCAGCATCAATATCTGTACCGTGCTCCTGACGAACCACACAGTTAATGCCGTGCTTTTTCAATGTATCATAGAAAGCCATGACACGTTCCTTAGGACTACGACTGTACTGGTCGTGCTCACTGACAGGGTTATAAGGAATAAGGTTGACATAGGACAGTTTCTTGATATTTTTGAGCAAATTCGCTAACTCCAAAGCCTGCTCAACACCATCATTGACTTGATTAAGCATGATATACTCAAAAGTAACCCGTCGGTTGGTCATCTCAATATAGTACTCAATCGCCGCAAAGAGTTTCTCAATCGGAAAGGCACGATTGATTTTCATGATGCTTGAGCGAAGCTCATTGTTTGGTGCGTGAAGAGAAACCGCTAGGTTAACTTGTACCCCTTCATTAGCAAAATCACGGATCTTATGAGCCAAACCAGAGGTCGAAACAGTGATATGGCGCGCCCCAATAGCTAGCCCCTTGTCATCATTTACCGTCCGTACAAATTTCAGCACATTTTGGTAATTATCAAAAGGCTCACCGATCCCCATGACTACGATATGGCTCACACGTTCATCTTGACCACGTTCGTCAAAATAACGCTGCACTAGCATGATTTGGGATACAATTTCACCATTATTGAGATCTCGTTGCTTTTTGATCAAGCCGCTAGCACAGAAAGTACAGCCAATATTGCAACCGACCTGAGTTGTTACACAGACAGACAATCCGTAGTGCTGGCGCATGAGAACCGTCTCAATCAGCATGCCATCTGACAATTCAAACAAGTATTTTACTGTCCCATCAGCAGACTCCTGAACGACCCGTTGTTTAAGCGGATTAACGACAAATTGCTCGTCTAATTTAGCTATCAAATCCTTGGATAGATTAGTCATCGCGTCAAACGACTGAACACGTTTCCGATAAAGCCACTCCCAAATTTGGGCTGCTCGAAATTTCTTTTCCCCATTTTCCTCAACCCAAACAATCAAATCATCGCGGGTCAGGCTATAAATAGATGGTTTCACTTAATTTTCCTCTTTCTGACGAATAACAAAATGACGCTTTTCAGTTTGCTTGTGTCCGTCTTCTCTTCTAGTTTTACGATTGCGATTTCGTGAACGCTTGCGCTGGTTATCATGTCCCTGCTGGTTACGTTCACGATTTTGTCTATTATTTTTACTGCCCCCGTCCTTTTCCTTTTTAGGCTTTGATTTCTTATCAAAAGAAGCACGATGGGGATTAGGATTTTCCAACACAAAATAAGCACAACCAAAACTACAATATTCAAGTAAATAGTCTTCCAGACGACTGATTTTTAAATCTTCATCAACTGCACGGCTGTCCTTGTAAAAACCTCGTAAACGTAGCTGCTCATTACTCCAGTCACCGACAATATAGTCAAACTTAGTCAAAACTTCTGAAAACCGTTGAGTAAATGCCGTTGTGTCAAAGGCATCTTTAAAGTTATCCAGAATTTCAAATTGCAAATGTTCGCTTTCAACAAGGTTCCCACGATGATGAAAAGTAGGTCCTGGATATTTATTATAATTGTATAATTCAGGCGAAATTTCTTTACGCATACCTCTCCTTTTTAGTATGATTGATTTAAATTTTATATACTACACAGTAATTACTTTTTATGATAAAAATTACTTTAGCCCTATTATTATACCACCTTTTCTCTTGCTTGGCGATGAAAAGAAACATTATGAAAAATGTCCGACAATTCAATTGTTTTCCATATGATGTAAAAAACCGTTGATGAACAACGGTCATTTTTTTAAATAATCAATTGCTTCTTGCAAGGTTTTAACAGGAACAATTTTCATTTTAGTCTTGATTTTTTTAGCCGCTTCAACCGCGGTATCATAGTTACTTTTGGCTTTAGGATTTGCCTTTTTCATCTCATCAGTCACAGGATTATTAGGTGCAAAGAAGATCTCAGCTCCAGCTTTATCCGCTGCAACGACCTTCTTATCAATTCCACCAATATCACCGACATTCCCATCACGGTCAATCGTTCCTGTCCCAGCTATTACTCGTCCCTTACGCAGTTCTGGTTCTGCCAATTGGGTGTATATATCTAGACTGAACATCAGCCCTGCGCTTGGACCACCAATTCCTTCAGTTGAAAACTCAATCGGAATCTGACTGGTTACCTCTGTTCGGTCAGTCAAAGTGATACCAATCCCATTCTTAGCATTTTCTAGCTTGATAATCTTGCCTTCTGCTGATTTCTCTTGCCCATCTTCTTGATAATTAACTTTGACCTTGTCTCCAACCTTCATAGCACCAACAGTCTTTATCAAATCTGCTGAACTCTCAAATTTCTGGTCATTAACTCCAGTCACAGTATCTGCAATATTTAGAATCCCCTTAAAAGTGGAATTTTTTGCAACATTAAGCACATAAACACCTAGATATTTCAACTCAATCGCTTTACCAGCTGTTTTCAGTCCTTGATATTTGGCCATATTTTGCGAATTTTCCATGTAAAATCGGTTGATTCGCTGGTATTCGATATTGCTCGCTCCGCCTGTAACTTCTTGTGCGGAATAAATATCAGTAAAGGGAGTTAGCCAGGCGTAGATCAAAAGCGGAAGATTTGCCTGTGCTACGCCTACTGTTACAAATTGGTATTCTCCACTAGCCTTATCTTCTTGTTTATTTACGCGTAAGACCTGTCTAATATCTTCTGAAGTCCCAGGCATTTCCACGTAGTAAGGCAAGCGCACAAATATAGCTGCAAGAATTAATACAAAAATTGTCACAAGGACAATTGGAACCTTATATTGTCTTAGTTTTTTCATTTTTTCTTTCTAATTCATTCATAACACTTTGAGGGACATAAGCTGAAATATCTTGATCAAAAGCCAACAACTCACGTATTCGCGAAGAAGTGAGGTATTGGTACTGAGGCTTACTGACAAGATAAATCGTTTCAAGCTCAGGTGCTAGGTGATTATTATAAAACTGCATATTTGCTTCATAGTCAATGTCTGCTCCATTGCGTAAGCCACGTACAAAGGTAGTTACGCCAAGTCTTTTTGCAACATCAACCGCCAGTTCATCATGAGAAGTCACAAATCGAACATTCGCTAAATGCTCAACAGTTTTTCTCACCATACGCTCCTTTTGCTCAATATTAAACAATTCTTGCTTGTTAATATTGTAAAAAATTCCTACATAAAGAGTATCAAAAAGCTTACTGGCACGCTCAATCAAATCCAAATGTCCCTTCGTAACAGGATCAAAAGAGCCAGTAAATAAACCGATTCTATCTGGCATAAATAGTCACCTTTGAAATTCCATAAATTTTTTGCTTCCACATGCTAAGAACAGCAATTTTTTGAGGCAAGTCAACCGACTTCTCTGTTTCACAAACTACAAAAGCCCCCTCTGCTAACAAGTTCTGCTCTGTAAGCCTTGTTATAACTTGCACGATTTCTTCCTTGGCATAGGGAGGGTCCAGAAAGACTAAATCAAACATACCCGTCAGTTGGGAAAGCGCTCGTTTATCATCCAGCTTAAGAAGTTGAAACTTTTCCATTTCTTGAGTCACAGCAATATTAGCTGCTACCACTCCTTGAGCCCTGCGATCTTTTTCTACTAAAACAGCTTCTGCCATGCCACGAGATACTGCCTCAATAGCAAGACCTCCACTCCCCGCATAAAGATCCAAAACACGCCCTCCATCAAAGTAGGGACCAATCATATTGAAAATTGCACCTTTGACCTTATCCGTTGTAGGCCGTGTTGTTTTCCCAGCTAGAGATTTAAGAGGACGCCCTCCATATTTACCTGCAACAACTCTCATAAAAAACATTATAACAGATTACTAAAAAAATTTCATGTTTAATTCTTGGAGGCTGTATGATTCATCAATTTTGCCATGGTTTAAATTTATTTTGCATAACTACAAACAAAACCCAAGTAACGAGGCTCTATAATTTCTGTAGTGGGTAAAATCACTTTAGGAATGATGGAGCCTATTTTGTTGTAGAAAAAAAGTCCCATAAGACCTATAATGAAAAGCGATCAAACCATCATTAGAAAGAATCTTATGGAACAATTAAATTTTATCACAAACTTACTCGGAATTAAAGACCCTAACATCACTATTTTAGATTATGTAGATGCTGGAACACATAAAGAAATCATGGCTAAGCTAGATTATCCCGCTCCTAAATGCCCTCACTGCCAAGGACAAATGGCTAAATATGACTTCCAGAAAGAATCGAAAATTCCCTATTTAGAG
>NZ_KB904366.1 GCF_000380065.1 Streptococcus massiliensis DSM 18628
GGCGACCAAAGGCATGATAGAAGGCGTGGAAGTGACAATCCTCCAAAGTATTCACCACTTTTTCAATCGTAAAGACGAGATGGTCTTGTGGCAAGAAAGAACTGATTTCTAGTGGTAAAGTTGTTTGATTTGTGTTATAGTGAATATGCATGGGATAGCCTTTCTAAATGGTTTATTGTGCAATTCTATTTTACCAAGACTATCGCAACCATGCAAAAAAGCAACGGATTTGCCGTTGCTTTTTTTGGAGATAAGGGACTATTGTCCCAGGCTCATTTTTATCTATAATCTTAATAACACCATTCCTTATTTTTTCTTGATCTGTTTTTCAATAACTTTAGCAATTTTGCTCGCAACATGAGCAAGATAGAAATTACGTAGAATGAGATAAGCAAAAAAACCTGCAAAAAGGTAGTCTTCCCTTATCATTGCATCGTTAAAAAAATAGGTTTCTATGGCTGTAAAAATCGCCATTGTCAAAAATTGTCGTCTGTTCATACTTCTATTGTAGCACGAAATGCTGGAAAAATCTAAGGTTAATCCTCTTGAATGGTAATTTTTTCGGCTAAAAAGTCAAAACCTGCTGGAATAAGACTTTCTTCTGCCGGCTCTTCCTTTTTGGTCTGGTTGCCACGACTTTTGGCGGAAAATTCTGCCCGGATTTGCGTCCAGTCACTCATGGAAATGGCGAGGATTTCTGGCGAAAAGCCTGCTGCATTGCTGAGAATATTGCCAAAAACGGTGTTGAGATTGTCCCTTTTCATGGTCTGCTCGGCGTTAAAGCTAGACTCAAAAGCCAAAATGGCATGGTGCTCATTTGCCGCCACAGGCTGAGAACCTGTCAGCAAAGCCCGATCCGCCCCAATTAGACTCTCAATCACTTCCCCCCAAGCATTTTGCAGCTTGATGAGATTGCCCCGAGCGAGGTCTGGATTTTCCATAGCCTCCTGGAGGATGCTGTTGACCTTGGCGCGGTCAACCTTATAGCCCTTGCTGGTCTTCTGGCTACGTTGCACAGGCTTAGCGGGCGCTGCCACGCCGTTCGTTTCGATTTGCGCTAGCTGCTGCTTAAGGCTTTGGATTTCTTCCTTCAAGCTGGTTAATTCCTCAGCGAATTGCCCAGAGAGAGCTGGGTTTGACTCGCTTTTTTCCGCCAAGCGAATGGTCATCATTTCGGTATAAATCTTGGGCTGGAGGCTATTTTTAATTTCAGAAAGGCTGGTCGTTGCTTGCTCAATCATGGCAAACAAACGAGCCTGCGGCGTCTCCAGATTTTCCAAAAAAATAGAGCTATGGTGGGTATTTTCCCCACCCGTCTGCACGATGAGCAAATCCCGCAGATATTGCAGAAGGTCGGTGACAAAGCGTGCCATATTTTTTCCGCTATCAAAAATCAAATCCAGATTTTCCAGCGCCTGCGCTGTATCATTGCCAATCAAAGCCGCCACATAAGCATCCAGCGCACCTAGACTAATCGAGCCTGTAATCTCCTCGGCAATGGCGGTCGTCAGCTCATCATCCTGACTGAGGCTAAGCGCTTGGTCGAGAATGGACAAGGCATCCCGCATCCCACCTTCGGCACGTCTAGCAATAATGGCTAGCGCTTCTGCCTCAAAAGCAATCCCTTCTTGCTCTAAAATACTAGCAAGATGCTGCTCAATGGCCTTGGTCTTAATCGCCTTGAACTCAAAACGCTGAACACGAGATAAAATAGTCGCAGGAATTTTGTGCAATTCTGTCGTCGCCAAAATGAAAACAACATCTTCGGTCGGCTCTTCCAAGGTCTTCAAAAGCGCGTTGAAAGCGCCCGTCGAAAGCATATGCACCTCGTCAATGATATAGACCTTGTGCTTGGCGAGGCTAGGTGCGTAGGTTGACTTGTCGCGAATTTCGCGGATTTCATCCACCCCGTTGTTTGACGCCGCGTCAATCTCGATGACGTCCTCAAGGCTTCCGTCCTTAATCGCCTGACAAATATAGCACTCGTTACAAGGCTCGCCGTTTTTTTGATTGGGACAGTTCATGGCCTTGGCAAAAATCTTGGCAACGCTGGTTTTCCCTGTACCGCGCGGCCCAGAAAAAAGATAAGCATGGCTAATCTTGTCCTGCTCAACCGCCTGACGAAGCGTTGTCGCCACAACTTCCTGCCCGACGAGTTGCCCAAAGGTCTGGCTACGATATTTTCGATATAAAGCTTGATACATTAGACTTTCTCCCCAAACATTTCAAAATTCCAAGTCGTTTTTTCCACCAAAAGGTCGACAAATTTTTGCAGATATTCTTGGTCAATCTGGTCATAATCCGCCACCACAGACGAATCCAAATCAAGCACCCCCAGCAGCTTGTCATTTTTTAGCATGGGCACCACAATCTCACTTTTTGCAGCGCTATCGCAGGAAATATAGTTGTCATGCTTGGTCACATCGCGCACAATGATTGTCTCTTGCTTCCTTGCTGCCTCTCCGCAGACGCCCTTGCCCAGCGCAATGTGCACACAGGACACGCCACCTTGAAAAGGTCCCAAAACCAGCTCTTTGCCGTCATAAAGATAAAAACCCGTGAAAACGGACTGAGGAAGGGCCTGGTTTAAAAGAGCGGAGCTGTTTGCCAGATTAGCCAGAGCATTATCCTCGCCCTCAAGCAAAGCTTCAAGTTGCGCTAGCACTAATTGATAAGTTGAAATTTTCTCTGAGTTTTTCATGTTTCTATTATAACAAAAAATCACCCACTCGGGTGATTTTTATTTGCTTCGTTTGGCTAAATCATCTATCGCTTTGACAAAAGTAGCAGGCAAATCCTGATGAATATCATGCTGGCTTTTCAAATTATCCATAAAAACATTATCTTTCAACAACTCGTGCACTCGCTTGGCATCCTTGCCATCCATAGCACTGAGCAAAATTCCCTTATCGTCATAATAACCTTTGAGATGTGGCGGATGTGCCGTATGCATCAAAATTGACGGACATTGCACTTTCTTTAAAGTTTCCTCTTGATTAAAATCTTGCAGCCAAGAAAAATCATAGAAAGTCACACCAAAGCGCAAATCATAATCGCCCGTTCCGTCCTGCAAATTGGCTGTTAAGTCATAAATGGTATTCACTCCTAAGAAAGGGGGATAATACCAGATACGTGGGATTTTATTAGGATATTTTTTCAGATAATTAAGCGCAGGTTTCTTGACAATTTTGTAGAAATTCTCTTTCCCAAAAGCCTGTTCCAAGTAGGTATGGTCTAAAAAATAACGCGTGTAGTTTTTCTGACCACTTGTCAAAAAATCGTGCATGTCCTTGAAACCCAACCAAGCAAAGGTCGACTGGGCACGCCCTGATTCAGTCGAAAAGAAAGGTGCGTCTTCAATCAACAGTCCCTTAACCAAGTCGGGCTCATTCGCTGCTATCCAAGTCGCCAGAAGTCCACCCGAAGAATGCCCAGAAAGTAAAACCGGTTGTTTGATGACCCGCTTAATAAAGAGGATAAAGTCTTGTCCATTTGCTACCGCCGAATACTTAGCGGGATTTTTACTAGACTTGCCATGCCCATAGCAATCAACCGCAAAAACATGATATTTCTTGCTCAAATCCCCCAAAACCTTAGCATAATCCTGCCACGATACTTCCTGACCATGGATTAAGAGTAAGGCAGGACCATTATCTGATCCTTCGCCATAATTGATAACAGACCCATCTTCTAACTTAAACTGTTTTTCAGCCATATGAGTAGCCCGAATTAGCCACAAAGCCTTTCGGTCATAGGTCATATTTCCATGCACAAAGGCAAAAAAACCATAATCAATACAATAAAAATCAGTAAAAAAATCATCATTCTCCGATTAACTTTCATTTTCTTCATTCTCCACAACAGCCTTAAAGCCTTCTAGGAAAAAACGAGTATCCATAAGTGCCAGTCCTTGATTGATGTCCCCCAGTAAAAGTAGCTCACTCCCCGCCTTAATATGAAATATCTTTCTAGCACGGGCAGGCAGAGTAATCTGCCCCTTATCATTGACCTGCACCCTTCCAAAAATATACTCGCCTCTCGGTAAGTCAGGTGTCAGATAATCCACTTCTAGATTCATCAAATCTTCAAGACTAATGTCAAAAAAAGTAGCGAGCTTAGCAGCAAGCACAAGGTCAGGCACACTATTACCTACCTCCCACTTAGCAATAGTTTGTCTTGAGACACCAAGTTCTTCAGCTAATTTTTCCTGCGACATTCCCTGCTTCTTCCTTAATGCGGCAATGTTTTCTCCAAGCATGATTTCTTCCTTTCTGACTAATCGCTACTTACAGTATAACAAAAAAGTATGGACTTACAAGCAAGTTTCCCATACTTTTTCTACTTCTTTTGTTAAAATTCGTGGCAAGATTACTCTTTTATTTTTCCAATCTGGTAATAGACCCAAGTTGGATTTTTTTCAAATCGTAAAACTTGTAGACCTAATTCATTCAAATAATTTTTGAAGTTTGACAAATCCTTGAATTCCGCTAGATAGTAGCTAATTTTGCTCCATTCGCAGGCTAATATCAGCTGCCCGTCAGGCTGCAAGATACGCTTGATTTCTAGCAGAGCTTTGGTCAAATCCGTCCAATGAAAATGCGTTTGAAAGGCACAAATGAGGTCAAAACTCTCGCTTTCATAGCCAGTATTGGCGACATCTTTCACCTCAAAATTTATAGTCTTGCTTAACTTTCTAGCTTCGGCTATGGCAGTCTCAGAAATATCTAGACCATAGATTTGGCTGCTCGGAAAAAGCTGCTTGAGCCGCAGCGTCGAGCGACCATTCCCCACGCCAATATCTAAAATTTTTGAAAAGTCCTGCCGAAGAATAAAAGACAAAGCCCAGTCAACCATGGGCAAATAAGCTCTATTCCAAATTTTCATCATCAAACGCCCCACAATCCCCTGAGGGTGCTTGGATTGCTGAATCAGATAATAAATGAAAAGCAAAAAAGAAATTGCTATAAGCAAAATAGGAAGCATAGTGACCTCTACTTTCCGCTATCTGAAAAATCCACCAAATACTCTTCATAGTCTTTGACGAAAAGGCGCTGTCCTTTGGCAATGACAGGCAGTCCCTCACTTTCCAATTTCTCCTTTTGAGCGGACAGACCGCCGGGATATTTGCCGTTGAGCTCGCCGCCCGCTTTAAGGACACGCCAATAGGGCAAATCGTCGTCCTTCCAAGCCAGAACAAGAACGCCGACGCCCGTTTCAAAAGGATTGGTAAAATGAATACCGCGCTCAGCGGTCATGTATTCTCGCAAACTAGCTAGGGTCGCAACCTTGCCAGCAGGAATGCGCGCCAGCAAATCTTTATAATCATCTGGCGCCAAAAAAGCAGTTCTTTTCTGATTTTGACTGGACATATTAGACCTCGCTTTCATATTTATCTTTGTAAACTTCCTTGGCTTTTTGGGTGTAGGTTTTGATAAAATCCCCCTTAGCCTCCGTATAGGCATCGCGATTGTGCTCGTATTGCTTCCAAAGGGCTAGCTTGAGCTGCTCATACTCCTTAGCAACCACAGTGTGCTCCTTTAGATAATCCCGAAAATAGAGCTCATCATGGTCGCCAGCATAACGGACATGAAGATGAAAAACCTTGTCCGCAAAGCCAGCTGGTGTGTAACCTTTATTAAAAGACAGCCGCTTCTCACTTTCTGACATGAGCAAGTAGCCATTTTGCAGCAGAAGCCTTTTTATTTCCGACATCTTGACTTTTTGAGGAATTTCCAAAAGAATATCGACAATGGGCTTTGCCCAGATAGTAGCTATTGAAGTGCTACCGATGTGGCTGATACGACTCACTTGTTCAGGCCTAAAAATCGACAAAAGTCGCACCTTTTCTTTCTCATACCAGTCCAACCATTTGTCATCATGCGGCTCCAAAAAAATCGGAAACAGCTGCCACAATTCCTCCAAAGTCATCTCTTCCAATGCTTTTGCCATAGCTTCCTCCTAACGGTGACATATCAGAAATCCTTTAAAAATAAAGCAAACCGTAGCAAACCAAGACACTGATGACACTGAAAAGCGAGCCAATTAGATAGTATTCGGCGAAAGACTGGCTTTCAGAAATCTTATTGTAGCGGGCAATGGACTTGGCAGTAAAGACCAGCCCGATAGAAGCGTATTGCCCCAAAATCAAGGACAAACCCATAATCAAGCGCTCCAAGCATCCAATCATAGCACCCGCGCCCGCAATCGTATCCTGATTGTCCTCCCTGCTTTGGTACTTGCTAAAAAATAGTTTGAACAAAATATTGACCGGCTTGCCGATAGCGGCAAAAAGCACCAAAGCCTGCACCACACTTGCCGCCTCCTTTAGCCAAACCGGGGCCGTCTTTTGCGCAAAAAGGAAATAAAAAGCAAAAATCGCTGCCAAATGCAAGAGTTGGTCAAGGACGAAAGCATATTTTTCCAAGTTTTTCCTTTGAATAAAAGCGTTGCTTCTAAATTTAAGGAAATCAATGACTGCATGGCTGAGCCAGACCAGCAAGAAATAAAAGATATTCGCTGGAAAAAGGAGACTCAAGACGAGCAAGGGCAGCAAAACAACCCCTAAATGCAAGAGCAAGAAGGGCAAGCGGCATGCTTTCAAGTCAGCCATTTTTTGGCTCTGCAACTGAAAATCTGCTAAAATATGCGCTAAAATCACCAATAATAAAATAGGATTGTGCAAATAAAATTCCGAAAATCCCCAAAAATTAGCTAACATGGTCATCCTCTCTTTCCGCTTCTTTCAAAATCAAATCCATAGCCTGGCGCTTATTTCGCAGATAAATTTTCAGCCCGCTAGCCTTGATTCGCTTATTGAGAGCGCTGGGACTGACGCCGAGCAGCTCTGCTATTTTTTTATTGGAAAAACCTTCGTCGTAAATCCCTTGTGCTAGCAAGCACTGTAAAATCTCAAGCTGAGACGGGGTCCATTTTCCTTTTATAAATGAGCACGCTGCCAAGATACTGTTGATAAGCTGGCTGCTTTCCTCATTTTCCAGACTAACAGCCAGATGATTGCTGCCGTAGTCGTTCTTAGCGTGAATGCGATTGATAGCCTCACGCGCCCGCCAGTAAGCTGGGCCGTCCGAGCCGATACTTTGCTTGGGATTGATATCGGTCAGCATCTTGCCAAGCCCAATTCCAAAACGAATTTGGTGAGGGGCAAAAGCCAGCACCAAGTCATCAATCATTTGAAAAAGCTGAGTATTGGGCTTTAAAAGCGCTTGAAACTCATCGCCTGTCGTTACCGTAAAAGGCGACACCAGCCATTGCTGGTATTTTTGATTCAGTTCCTTCATGAGCGCCAACAATTTTTGCTGGGCTTGCCCTCGGTCAGCAATTTTTTTGGAGTCAATAATATCTCCAATCAAAGCAATATAGTTCATGTTCTCACCTCTTAATATCCATTATAACGGAAATTTTTGAAAATTTCCATTCAAAAGGATATTTTTGAAAATCAAGGTTGGGAAGGCGATTGTCATAAATACCGCCCAAAATCCGCCCTTTATAATACAGAATGTACTCGCTCATCATCGCGCGATAGCTAATCTCCTCTAAATCTGCCAACTGCTCCAAAACAAACTCTAAATATTTCTTACTTGATGCCACAGCCACCTCCTATTTCCTCTTATTATAACAAAATCGAAAAAAACTTTCTGAGAAAAAGAGGCTGGAATTCTCCAACCTCTTGTCTGCTAATACCTTTGGTGTTTTGGAATTGAATTCGGGCTTCAGCGAGGAAAGCTCGGGCAGTACTCTCGTTTTCCGACATTTCAAAATCAAAACGATAATTTTTGATTTTGAAATTAGTGTAGAGACTAGAAAAGGCACCTCGTGCTTTTCGTTCTGAGACAGTAGCTTTAGCTACTAGTCGCAGATGTCTCTGCTAACGGCTTTGTATCTTATAACTGAACTCGGGCTAAAAGCTCGGAATTTAGATAAACTTTCCTAGGTTCATGGAACCGTCGTCAAGTTTCCTAAAATTCTGTCGCTTTTTATACGCCCTCGTATCTTTAATAATATTCTCCTTGGCGGTAGTCCCAAGAGTTGAAGGTATCCGACAGGTGCATCATGATTTTGTCGATGTCCAAGCCTTTACGGATAACCACTGGGCATGGGCTAATGGAACGCTGTCCTTCTTGCTCGGGAATGAGCTTGCCGTCCTTGTCCACCATAGAAACCATAACCCCTTGCTCATAGCGGGTTTCAATCGTCTTGTCAGGCTGGATAGAGGCTACATAGTCATCGGCTTCAAGCACCAAATCCACAGCATTTTCAATGCGTTCGCCAATTCCTTCAACCTTCCCGCGGTTTCCTTTTCCTGACGGATTGGCTGAGGAAGCGTAAACCATTTTGCCTTCTTCCCAGAGCTTAGCCGCCAGCTGCTCGCCAGCCAGACCAAACTTGATAACAAAACAGCTCGTACCACGCACATCAGTCATCAGCTCCTCACGCCCGTCACCGTAGGCCTTGAGCTTGTCCATAGCCTCAGACTTCCAAGGCAGAATGCAGCCCAGCAAGATATCCTCATCCCAGTGCTTTTGGTAAAAGGCTTCGATTTCTGGCGTTAATTGAGCCAGAGCGCGCAGCTCGTCCATGCTACCGCAGAGCACAACACCCGGCTTGTTGCGATTGCGTGATTTGGCTTCAAATTTCCGTTCAAGCCCAGCACGGTCGCTAGTCATGATAATGTAGCCGACCTTAGTCGGGCAGACGATACAGCCCCCTTGACCTTGAAGAATTTCTAATCCTTCTTGTGAGAGTTGGCGGTTCCATTGAATGTGTTTTGTCATGATAGGTTTCCTTTTCTAAAATTCTTATTTTTCCTCTTGCCAATAGGCAGGGCGATGTTTTTCGTATTCTGTAATTAAGTCTTCATATTGAAGCGTGATGCCAATATCGTCTAAACCGTTGAGGAGCTTGTGCTTCCATTCGCCGTCAATATCGAAAGAAAATTCTCCGACTGGCGAAAAAATTTTTTGCTGCTCCAAGTCAACGGTTAGCTGGTCAGTAGGTACTAGTTTGGCTAATTTTTGCCGCACGTCCAGCGGTTGAACAATCGGCAGCATGCCGTTGTTCAGCTCGTTATTGTAATGAATATCTCCAAAAGAGCCTGCAATGACGACCTTGAAGCCGTAGTCTGCTAGCGCCCAAGCCGCGTGTTCCCGCGAAGAACCTGCTCCAAAATTATCACCCGTGATGAGAATGGTTGCTTTTCGGTACGGTGCTTGGTTGAAGATAAAATCTGGATTTTCCGTGTAGCGGTTGTCCACATAGCGCCAAGCGTACATGAGGTACTTGCCAAAGCCCTTCTTGTCAATCAGCTTGAGAAACTGCTTGGGCAAAATCTGGTCGGTGTCAATATTGTCGTTCATGAGGGGGACGGTCGTTCCCGTGTAAATCGTGAATTTTTCCATAGGCTGCCCTCTACTGTGCTTCAGGCATCTGGCGCACGTCCACGAAACGTCCTGCAATGGCGGCTGCGGCTGCCATGGCGGGGCTACAGAGGTGCGTTTTGGCACCGAAGCCCTGGCGGTCTTCAAAATTCCGATTGCTGGTTGACGCGCAATGCACGCCGTCAGGCACCTTGTCAGGGTTCATTCCCAGGCACATGGAGCAGCCAGGGTCGCGCCACTCAAAACCTGCGTCCATGAAAATCTTGTCCAGCCCCATACGTTCAGCGGCTCGCTTAACAGGGCGCGAGCCCGGCACAACGATAGCTGTCAGATTGGGCGCAATGTGTTTGCCCTTGACAAATCGCGCTGCCAGCTGCAAATCGCTGAGGCGAGCGTTGGTGCAAGAACCTATGAAAATATATCCTAGGTCAATATCTTCTGGCTTTTGCCCCGGCTCCATATCCATGTAGCGGTAGGCACGCTCATCATTCATATCGCGAATTTCTGGGAAGGCGTCATTAAACTCGACTCCCATAGAAGGGTTGGTTCCCCAAGTCACCATAGGTGCTAACTCGCTGACATCGATGCGGATGACCTTATCATAGACAGCGTCCTCATCACTAACCAAGGTCTTCCAGTCGGCAACTGCCGCTTCAAAATCACGCGGTGCATTTTCCCGACCACGAACATAGTCAAACGTCTTTTGGTCAGGGTTCATGATGCCCATTTTTGAGCCGAACTCAATCGACATATTGCAAATGGTCATGCGCTCTTCCATGGTCAAGTGGCTAATCGCATCCCCTCGGTATTCAACTACATAGCCGACCCCAGCTCCAACACCATAGCGAGCAATCAAGGCAAGAATAAAGTCCTTGGAATAAACACCCTTGGGCGGCGCTCCTACAAACTCAACCAGCATTTTCTTGGGCTTGACCTGCCAAATCGTCTGGGTGGCAAAGACGTGCTCCACCTCACTGGTCCCAATCCCAAAAGCAATGGCTCCAAAAGCGCCGTGGGTCGCTGTGTGGCTGTCGCCGCAAACGATAAATTTGCCCGGCTGGGTCTTGCCCGTTTCCGGCCCGACCATATGGACAATGCCCTGTAACTCGGAGCCGTGAGCGGCATGCTCAATGCCAAATTCCTTAACATTGTCCGACAGCTTGTCAATCTGAGCCTTGGAAATCACATCGCGAATGTCGTAAATATTGACCGTAGGGACATTGTGGTCAAAGGTTCCGTAGGTCAAATCGGGTCGCCTAACCTTGCGTCCCGCATCGCGCAAGCCTTGGAAAGCCTGAGGACTGGTTACTTCGTGAATATAATGCTGGTCTACATACATCAGCTGGGGCTCGCCTTCCTTGCCATAAACCACATGGCGCTCCCATAATTTATCAAAAATCGATTTTCCACTCATCTTAGCTTCTCCAAATGTAATAAATAAGTGCTAGCTCAAGCACCATGCCAAGTAGCCAGGTGCACCAAAAGTACCATTTTCTCGTTTTGTGATGAAAATATTTCCCGGCTAACAAGGCTGCTAAACCTGCACCACACAGGGCACTGAGGAGCAAAGTCCGCTCTGAAATCCGGTACTTCTTTCGCCTCGCTCTTTGCTTGTCCAACCCATAGAGGGCAAAAACCATGACATTCCAGACCAAGACTAGTCCAATCCATATCCATTTCATAAATTGCTTATAACTGCCTCCGTCATTTCTGTCGTGCTGGCTGTGCCGCCCAAGTCTCTGGTTAAAATCCCTTGGGCAAAGGTTGCGGCAACTGCTCGCTCTATGCTTTCAGCGGCTTGATATTCCGCAAAGCTGTCGCGCAACATCATGGCAATGGATAAAATCATGCTGACTGGATTTGCCAGACCTTGACCTGCAATATCAGGTGCCGAGCCGTGAATGGGCTCGTAGAGACTAGGTCCATTTCCCGAATGGCTAGCCGAAGGCATGACCCCCAAGGTGCCCGAGAGAACGCTGGCTTCATCGGACAAAATATCGCCGAAGAGATTTTCCGTCACCAAGACATCAAATTTGGCTGGATTGGTAATCATGAGCATGGCTGCGCTGTCCACCAACTGGTGCTCCAAGGTCACATCGGGGTAATCCTGCGCGACTTCTTCTGCCACGCGCCGCCAGAGTTTGGACGTCGCCAGCACATTTTGCTTGTCAATGCTGGTCACGCGCTTCCGCCGAGTCCGCGCCAGCTCAAAAGCCTGCCGCACAATCCGCTCAATTTCTCGGTAGCTGTAGTCGTTGATGTCCCGCGCAGCATTGTTTTCCAAGAGATGCTGACCGAAATAAATCCCGCCAGTCAGCTCGCGCACAACGACAAAGTCCACACCCGCAATCCGCTCTGCCTTTAAGGGCGACAAATGCTTGAGCGCATCAAAAATTTTGACCGGGCGAATATTGGCAAAGAGCCCGAGCTCCCGCCGCAAAGCCAGAAGCCCCACTTCTGGACGCACAGGCGCCTCGTCATACTGAGGTGCCCCAATCGCTGCTAGCAAAATAGCATCCGCCTGCTGAGCTGCTGCCAAAGTTGCTTCTGGCAAAGGATGCCCGCAAGCGTCAATTCCTGCACCACCAAAGGGCAAAGCCTCTACTTGATAGTCAAAAGCCACTTTCTCTGCCACCGCAGCTAGAACCTGCAAGCCCGCAGCCATAATCTCAGGACCGATACCGTCGCCTGCCAGCGCTACAATTTTTTTCGTCATCTTTGTCTCTTTCTAATCATTGCTTGGGAGGTCGCGATAAGACAAGCCCCGCCCGATTTGGCCGTCATTTTCCTTTTGGACAAAGGCATTGGCGTGAATATAGGCAATGGCGCTAGCTTTCAAAACGTCAAAGTCCAGACCAGAAGCGTTGAAAATCGTGTCCGTATCCACATTTTCAACGGCAACCAGAACCCGCGCTTGCGAGTCGATACCGTCCGTCACCGCCTCAATATTGTAGGACAGCAATTTGACCTGCTGCTGGAAAAATTGGTCAATGGCATTGAAAATCGCCTCAACACTTCCTTGTCCTTCCGCCACGCATTCGACCGTCTCACCGCTCTCATTGACCAGCCGCACACTGGCAGTAATGGTCTTGTCTTCATTGGTCACCAAGAGTAAGTCGTCAAAGTGGAAACCTTCTGGATTTTCGATGACCACTCCTGCGACCAAGGCACGAATATCGGCGTCAGTAACCTGCTCTTTCTTATCCGCCAAGGCCTTGAAGCGAGCAAAGAGTTGAGCCAGTTCACTTTCTTCAAAGTCCAGCGCCAAATCTTTGAGCTTTTCGACAAAGGCATGGCGACCAGATAGCTTGCCCAGCGGTAAGGAGTTGCTTTTGACCCCGACCAATTCTGGCGTGATGATTTCATAGGTCAATGGATTTTTTAGCACGCCGTCTTGGTGAATGCCCGATTCGTGAGAGAAGGCATTGCCTCCGACCACAGCTTTATTTTTGGGAACAGCAATCCCTGAAAAACGCGAAATGAGTTCAGAAGTGTTCATGGTTTCTGCTAAGTTGAGGTCTGTCTCCACTTGGTAATAATCCGAGCGAATGTTGAGCGCGACAGCTACTTCTTCCAAGGCCGCATTTCCCGCCCGCTCACCGATACCGTTAATCGTGCCTTCCACGCGCCCAGCTCCATTTTTAACAGCCGCTAAGCTATTTGCCACCGCCATACCAAGGTCATCATGGCAATGCGGGCTGTAGATAATCTCGCGGTCGGTCTTGACATGGTCAATCAAGTACTTGAAAATCTGACCAAAGGCTTCTGGCGTAGTAAAGCCGACCGTATCAGGGATATTGATGTAGCTAGCTCCTGCGTCCACCGCCGTCTGGACGACCTCCAGAAGAAAATCCAACTCTGTACGTGTCGCATCTTCCGGAGAAAATTCCACAATGTCAAACTTAGAACGTGCGTAAGACACATGCTCTTTAATGGCTGCCAGAATTTCTTCCTTGGACTTTTTCAGCTTGTACTCTCGGTGAATGGGGCTGGTTGCGATAAAAACGTGAATTTGAGGAAATTTCGCTTCCTTGAGCGCCTCATAGCAAGCGTCAATGTCTGATTTGACCGAGCGCGCTAATCCTGTCACCGAAGCCCGCTCCATTGACTTAGCAATAGCTTCTACCGCCGCAAAAGAATCTGGACTAGCAGCAGGAAAACCTGCCTCTATAGCGGAAATTCCCCATTTCTCTAGTTGCTTTGCTATGGCGACCTTTTCTCTGACCGAAAAATTAACTCCCGGCGTCTGCTCACCGTCCCGAAGGCTGGTATCTAAAAATTCAACTTTACGCATGAATGAACTCCTTTTCTGCAAGTTGGTAAAATAAAAAACATCTCGCGAACCAGCGAGATGTTTTGATTACTCCCGCTTGGTAAGCCAAACAGGACTAATGCTTCTGCATTAGTCCGAGTAAATCAACAACAAGTTAAATTGGTAAAACTTCATTGTAGACATGTTTGGCTATTTCTCCTTCGATGTTTATTGCTTAGTATTCTATCACAGTAAAAAATAAATGTCAACAAAAAATCAAATTTTTCTGAAAATTTCGTCTTATTTTTCTTTTTTCAAACTCATAGCTTTTTTAAAGCCCACATACTGGCTAATTCTAAAGACGATAAAAGCAAAAAGAATGACTGCAACAATCCAAATCGTTTTTAAAATATAAAATTGGATCAGATAAGTCGACACAATGGCTCCTATAATAAAACTAGTCAATAAAGCCACAAAAAATAAGCCTTCTTGGAAATATTTTTTCTCTTTCATACGAACATAATTACCAAATGCCATCATGGTTTTCTTAATATTTCCCGTCATAAAAGAATTATTGTAAACAATACCATCTACTTCGCCAAAAGCCGTTGCTACAACTCCCATGCAAAAAGCGATCGGAGGCACAATGAATATATTGGGCACTGTGCTAGGAAGACAGCCAGTCACTGCGCAAGCAAGCATCAGCGGTACGATGCTAGCAACACGCCAGATGGATTGCTCAAAAAAGCTTTTAAAGATGGTAATCAGAAAAATCCCTAACATAAAAGCCAACATGGTCGCCAGCTTCACCTCAATTTCTCCTGTACTACGGTGAATGAGCTCAACTGACAAAAAGACAACATTTCCCGTCTGCCCAGCAACTAAAGTGCCACCGCGTTCAATAAAGGTGTAAGCATCAATAAAACCCGCACAAAAGGTCAAGAGGCAGGCAAAAAATTTCGAGCGAGAGTGAAATTCTCTTTTTACTATAGACTTCATTTGTTACCTAAAAAGTCCAGCACCACACCAGACTTCCTTTCTTCTATTCTCTTGCCTCTTTCAGTATTTTTTCGATCTTCGTTGTAATCAAATCAATCGCTACTTTGTTGCTGACCCCTTCTGGAATGATGACATCCGCATAACGCTTGGTTGGCTCGATAAACTGATGATACATGGGCTTAACCACACCCAGATACTGCTCAATCACGCTATCTAGGCTCCGCCCACGCTCTTCCATATCCCGCTTAATCCGCCGAATAATCCGCACATCATCATCCGTATCAACAAAAATCTTGATGTCCATTAAATCGCGCAAGCGCTTATCTTCCAAGACCAAAATCCCCTCAACGATAAAAACGTCCTGCGGCTCCTGCCGATAGGTTTTGTTGCTGCGCGTATGCGCCGTATAGTCATAAGTCGGAATATCCACAGGGCGCCCCGCCAAAAGTTCCTGGATTTGCTCAATCATCAGGTCTGTGTCAAAGGCAAAAGGGTGGTCATAATTGGTCTGAATCCGCTCCTCAAAGGTCAAGTGCGACTGGTCTTTATAGTAAGAATCGTGCTCAATCATGGCAATCTTTTCATTGGGAAAATTGGACAAAATTGCCCGTGAAACACTGGTCTTGCCACCACCAGAACCACCTGTCACTCCAATAATAATCGGTCTATTTTGCATCGTTCACTCCATTATTTGTTGTCTTACCTATTTTACCCTAAATCATGATATAATGAAAGAGGCAAAAAGGATTAAAATGAAATTTTGTCCTTCATCTGACAAATTAGAAATGAGGATACTATGCTAAGATTAGGAATTATCGGAACGGGCTTTATTTCGCATGAGTTCATCAAGGCGGCGAAGCTCAGCCAAAAATATAGCTTACAGGCGGTCTATTCCCGTACGCTGACCAGCGTGGAGCGCTTCGCTCAAAGTTATGACAAGGTCGCAATTTACACGGAAATGGTTGAATTTCTCTCTAGTGATATTGACATCGTCTACATTGCTAGCCCCAATTCGCTGCATTTCAATCAAGCTAAGGTAGCGATAATGGCACGCAAGCATGTCATCATCGAAAAGCCAGCCGTTTCTCGCCCTGAGGAATGGCAGGAATTAGTCAAATTGGCACAGGAGCACCAAGTCTATCTTTTTGAGGCAGCACGCAATTACCACGAAGCCGCTTTTGCGACCCTTGCAGCCTTTTTGAAGGACAAGACCGTCCTTGGTGCCAATTTTACCTACGCCAAATATTCTTCGAAAATGGAGGCCTTGCTGGCTGGGCAAGAGCCTAATGTCTTTTCAGCTAAGTTTTCCGGCGGAGCGCTCATGGACTTGGGCATCTATCCGATTTATGCGGCTATCCGCCTCTTTGGAGCGCCTCAGAAGGCTTTTTACAAGGCAGAGCAGCTAGCGAATACGATTGACCTAAATGGCGCGGGACAGCTCATTTATCCAGATTTTCAGGTCAATCTGCAAACTGGGAAAAACATCAACAGTTTTTTGCCATCTGAAATCTACACAACAGACGGAACCCTGATACTGCCTTCTATCGAGTGGGTCAGCTCTGCTATTTTCCAAAACCTAAAAGGAGAAAAAGAGGAAGTGCCTCTGCAAAAAGCGGAGCACCAGATGTTAGAGGAGGCGCTGGCTTTTGCGAATGTGGTGGAAAGCGGCAAGGAGGCGGTCTATCAAGACTGGCTGGCTGCGGCCAGGGCTGTGCATGAGACCCTCTTTACCATGCGGCAGGACGCAGGGATTAGATTTGAGGTGGATGATGAAGACTAAACTTCCGACAAGCTGGCAGGAGCAACTGACAAGACTGGGTTTTGAGAATTTGACTGCCATTCAAGAGCAGCTCTTTGAGCCTATTTCCGCAGGGCAATCCGTCCTTGGTATCAGCCCGACAGGGACAGGAAAAACTCTTGCTTATCTCTTGCCAAGCCTATTAAGATTGACCCCTAAAAAATCGCAGCAACTGCTGATTTTGGCTCCCAATACGGAACTGGCCGGGCAGATTTTCGAGGTCTGCAAGACCTGGGCGGAGCTACTGGGTCTCACCAGTCAACTCTTCCTTTCAGGCTCCAGCCAAAAACGGCAAATCGAACGCTTGAAAAAAGGACCTGAAATCCTCATTGGAACACCGGGGCGGATCTTTGAGCTGGTCAAGCTGAAAAAAATCAAGATGATGAATGTTGACACCATTGTTTTAGACGAATTTGACCAGCTTTTGAGCGACTCACAGTACCATTTCGTTGATAAAATCACTCACTACGCGCCGCGCGACCACCAGCTCATTTATATGAGTGCCACCGCCAAGGTCGACCGGCAAAAACTAGCAGAAAATACGACTGTTATCGAAATTTCCGACCAAAAATTGGACAATATCCAACATTACTATGTGCAGGTTGCCAAGCGCGACAAGGTGGAATTTCTGCGCAAGCTGTCTAACGTTTTTGATTTTCGTGGGCTGATCTTCTTCAACTCGCTTTCTGATCTCGGTAGCGCCGAAGAAAAATTGCAGTATCGGGAAGCCAATGCGGTATCTCTGGCTAGCGATGTCAATGTCAAATTCCGCAAGGTCATTCTAGAAAAATTCAAAAACCACGACATCACCCTGCTTCTGGCAACGGATCTGGTGGCTCGAGGAATTGATATTGACTCACTGGAGTGCGTCGTCAACTATGATGTTCCTCGCGATGTGGAAAGCTATACCCACCGCTCTGGACGCACGGGGCGCATGGGCAAGGCTGGCTCGGTTATTACCCTTATCAGCCACCCAGAGGAGCTCAAAGCACTCAAAAAATACGCTCAGGTGCAGGAAATTGTTCTCAAGAATGGTGAACTATTTATCAGCTAAATAAGCTTAGTTTTTAACTCTCACAAAAGAAAATGCGTGAAGGTATTACTAAAATTTTTAACTTCATGTCCTAAAAGACACAAAAAGCCCATCACCCAACGTCATGCGTTGATGTGACAGGCTTTTTCTTTTGCAATTATTTAACAGCGTCTTTAAGAGCTTTACCTGCTTTGAAAGCTGGTACTTTAGAAGCTGCGATTTCGATTTCTTTACCAGTTTGTGGGTTGCGACCTTTGCGGGCTGCACGTTCACGAACTTCAAAGTTACCAAAACCGATAAGTTGAACTTTTTCACCTTTTGAAAGGTATTCTGTTACAGCTGCAAAAACTGCATCAACTGCTGCTGCAGAATCTTTTTTAGTCAATTCAGTAGCTTCTGCCACTTTTGCGATTAAATCTTGTTTGTTTGCCATTTAAACAAATCCTCCAATTTTTTTGTGAGCTCTCGCTCCAACAATTATTATCATATCTTAAAAATAGCGATAGGTCAAGCGAGAATGACAATTTTTTAGTTTTTTCAGGATATTTTAAGCTATCAATAGAAATTTTAGCTTATTTGTAACGAACTAAGACAGCAAATGCATCCTCACCTGTGTGTGTTTGGATGATTGAACCAGTTTCAAGAACAGAAATAGGCTTTTCTACCACTGGCTGCAATTTTGCTTTCATCGTATCAGCCAATTCTCTGGTTCCTGCATATGAAATTCCAATCTCTGCCACAGTTTTTGTTTTGAGATTTTCAATCAAATTATCCAACCACTTAATAAAGGTTTTCGCTCCCCGCCCTTTGACAATAGGCTGTAGTTCGTGATTTTTCATCTGCATAACCACACGAATATTCAAAAGAGAGCTCAATAATCCCGTCACGCGCCCAATACGACCACCTTTGACAAGATTTTCTAGAGTAGAGACGCCAATATAAAGCTCTGATTTCTTTCTTACTTCTTCAATTCGTGCCAAAATGGTTGCTAAATCTGCTCCTTCTTTTGCCAGACGTGCTGCTTCCACTACCTGAAATTTCATAGCTTGATCAGTAAAGCTACTATCAATAACCGTCACAGAAGCCCCTGAAAGATTAGCCCCCTGCCGAGCCGCCTCGACCGTCCCTGACAAGGCATGAGACATATGAATGGCAATGATATGGTCAGCTTCCTCAGCTAAGCTGTCAAAAATCTCGGCAAAAACACCAACTGGGGGCTGGCTTGTCTTGGGTAAGTTTTGACTTTCCCGCATAAGGCGTAAAAACTTTCCTTCTTCTTTGAGATCAGCATCTGAGTAAAGCACACCATCCACCATAACAGAAAGGGGAACAATAGTGATATTTAAATCTTTTACAACTTGTGGCTCGATAGTGATAGAAGAGTCTGTCACAATTTTAATTTTAGACATAGTTTTCCTACTTTTATGAATTTTATATACTTATTAGTATAGCAAAAATTACGGAAATACGCTATTCCTAATTGTGTCTCTTGGCGGATTTTATCCAAATTATCTTTGAAAATTTCAGAAATTGTCAGAAAAATTAAATTGTCAGAAAATTTATTGACAGTAGGTGTTATTTTTGTTACTCTACTATATGTGTGTAGCTATCCACAATAAAAAGATGAGGGGAGTTGATAGGGACTTGTTAAAACGCACCTTGCCGCTTTGGTTCTTGCTTTCGCTATTGATTTTTGTGTCATTGACCATTGGTGCCAGTAATTTTTCTTGGGACATGCTTTTTAGGGGACACTCCGAGACTTGGACCCTTTTTCAGGAATCACGTCTTCCTCGAACGCTCAGTATTATTTTGGCTGGTTCTAGTATGAGTATTGCGGGGCTTCTTATACAAACTGTCACGCAAAATCCCTTTGCGGCACCTTCTACGGTTGGAACTGTTGATGCGGCTAGACTAGGGATGATCATCAGCCTATTTCTTTTCCCGCAGGCTACCCTGCTACAAAAGATGGTTAGCGCTTTTATTTCAGCCATGTTCTTTACCATGATATTTATCTATTCCATACGAAATTTATCCTTTTCAGAAAAATGGTTACTTCCTTTGGTGGGGATGATTTTTAGTGGAATTTTAAGCGCTAGTTCGCAGTTAATTGCCTTTCGTTTTAATCTAGTACAGAGCATGACCTCTTGGACGCAAGGGTCTTTTGCCATGATTCAGCGTCATCAATACGAATGGCTTTTTCTTAGCTTGATCATCTTAGTAGCCACTTGGATCTTGGCAGATGTCTTTACTATTATGAAACTTGGTGAAGACACCAGCCAGAGTTTAGGAATTTCTTATAGCCAGATGGAAAAACTAACGCTCTTTCTTGTTGCCTTGACCACTAGTGTTACCATGATTACAGTAGGTTCCTTACCCTTTTTAGGCGTTATTGTTCCCAATCTAGTGCGGCAATTCTGGGGTGACAATATCAAGCGGGTCAAGGGCAGCATTGCATTAATAGGAGCATGTCTGGTGTTGGTTTGCGATATTGTAGCACGCTTAGTCATTCGTCCTTATGAGTTATCTGTTAGCTTAGTTTTAGGTATTTTAGGCAGTATCATTTTCCTAATCTTGCTTTGGAAAGGAGGTCAGCGTCATGCCTAAGATAAAACCAGCTACTCGAATATGGATTTTAGGGCTCATTTTCTTAAGCATTCTTGCAGTCTGTTTCTATTTTTTCCTCTCTAAAACGCCACTGACCCCCTACTCTCTCAAATTACGCAGTTGGAAATTAGTCGCTTACATACTGGTCGCAGTTGCCAGCAGTTTTGCAACAATCAGTTTTCAAACGATCACGGAAAATCGTTTTTTAACTCCTAGTGTTCTAGGACTTGAAAGTTTTTATGTTCTTCTGCAAAGTCTCTATTTCTTCATTGCTGCTCGCTTTTTAGGAGAAACTATTCCAGCCCTTGGTCAATTTATCTTGATTCTAAGTTTGTTAGCTTTCTTTTTCCTCCTGCTGCAACCTGTTATCAAGAAATTGCTAAAACAAGGCTTCGTTTTGATTCTCTTGATCTGCATGACCGTAGCAACTCTCTTTCGGAGTGTCAGCACTTTTCTACAAGTTTTGATGGATCCAAACGAGTATGATAAGCTTCAGGGACGGCTATTTGCCTCATTTCAGCGCATCAATACGAGTATTTTGCTACTAGCACTGCCGATTATTTTATTAGCAGTGGTTTATCTTTGGCGAAAAAATGCCATACTTAATGCATTTCATTTGGATAAGGAAACTGCACAAGTTTTAGGAATTGAGGTCGAAAAAGAACAAAAGAGAATCCTTTGGGCTATTGTTCTTCTGACAGGAACAACAACCGCTCTGGTAGGCCCTATGATGTTCTTTGGCTTTCTCATTGCCAATCTAACTTACATCTTAGTCGCCGAGTATCAGCACCGCACTCTTTTCATAGTTGCCAGTCTATTAGGTTTTGTCAGTCTCCTTTTTGGACAAATGATTGTTGAGCGTGTTTTTCGGCTTCAGGTCTCCGTTAGTTCAGTCATTGAGCTTTTGGGCGGACTCTTCTTCTTTTATCTTTTGTACCAGAAAGCGAGGGCAAATCAAACATGAAACTAGTCAATATTCATAAATCTTTTGGCAAAACTCTCATCCTTGATGATATTGAACTACAAATTCCGACTGGAAAATTTACCGCTTTTATCGGCCCAAATGGAGCGGGCAAATCAACCCTGCTTGCCATCATGAGTCGTTTGTTAGACAAAGATCAAGGAATCCTAACCATAAAAGGGACAGAGATCGAAGCTTGGAATTCCAAAGAATTAGCTAAAGAATTAACTATCCTTAAACAAAAAATAAACTATCAAGCCAAGTTGACAGTAGAGGAACTAGTTAGTTTTGGACGTTTCCCTTATAGCCGTGACAGATTAACCAGTGAAGATCATGAAAAGATAGAGCTGGCTCTTCGTCATCTAAATATTTTAGAGCTTCGTGAACGTATGATTGATACTTTATCAGGTGGGCAGCTTCAGCGAGTTTTTATTGCAATGGTTCTAGCACAGGACACAGACTTTATTTTACTAGATGAGCCGCTCAATAATCTTGACATCAAGCAAAGCATCGGTATGATGAAGATTCTGCGTTCCCTAGTCGATGAGTTGGGCAAGACCATCATCATTGTCATTCACGACATCAATATTGCCAGCCAGTATGTTGACCAAATGGTCGCTTTTAAAGACGGAAAGGTTTTTGCACAAGGAAGCACCTATGACATGATGCAAACTCAGATCCTCAACCCTCTTTACGATATGGAAATGACCATAGGAGAAATTGATGGAACCCGTATCTGTATCTATCGTTAATAATATATTATTTTAAAATGGAAAATATCAATGAAAAAACAATTTAAAACTCTACTTCTATCAACATTAGCCCTTGTTGCTATCTTTGTTTTAGCAGCTTGTGGTGCTAAAAATACCAGCAAAACGACAAGTAGCAGCACTTCCAGTTCAAGTTCAGCAGCTGCAACAGAAGTTACCATAAAAACAAGCAATGGTGACGTAACTGTTCCAGCTAATCCTAAAAAAATTGTAACTTTTGATTTAGGAGCAGCCGATACTATCCGTGCACTTGGAAAAGAAAGTAGCCTTGCAGGTATGCCAACTGAAACCGTCCCAGCTTATCTGAAGGATTTGGCAAAGAAGGTGACCAATGTTGGAACTATGAAAGATCCTGACATGGAAGCTATTGCTGCTCTCAAACCAGATCTCATTATTGCTTCTGGGCGCACAGCTGATTTTGTTGATCAATTTAAAGAAATTGCACCAACCGTTCTTTTCAAATCTGATAATAAAGACTATTGGAATTCAACAAAAACAAATATCCTTAGTTTAGCAAGCATTTTTGGCGAAGAGGGAACCAAAAAAGCGAAAAAACAACTGACTAGCCTAGATAAAAGTATCAAAGATATTGCTGATAAGAACAAAGCATCTGACAAAAAGGCCTTAACCCTTATGCTTAATGAAGGATCTATGTCTGCCTTTGGCGCTAAATCACGCTTCGCTTTCCTCTATTCTACACTCGGTTTCAAGGCAACTGATACAAAAATCGAAGATTCTCGTCACGGTCAAGAAATGAGCTTTGAAAGCATCAGTGAAATCAACCCTGATATTATCTTTGCTCTTAACCGTACGCTAGCAATCGGTGGAGATAATTCATCTAACGAAGGTATTTTAGACAATGCGCTTATTCAAGCTACTAATGCCGGTAAGAACAAAGCGATTGTAAACTTAACTTCTGACCTTTGGTATCTCAGTGGCGGTGGACTCGAATCTACTAAACTGATGATTGATGATGTCAAAGATATTGCTGGTAAATAAATATAATAATTATAAAAAGAGCTGGAGTCATCCAGCTCTTTAAGTTTCATTTACAAATTTTTATCTAAACGGATGGCCTGCACAAAATTCCAGATGCCTTGCTTACCATAGTCATCAATGGCGATAGGTAATTTCCTCAAATCTGCCGTTTCTTGATCATTTAAAATCTTTTTGCCCCAATCAGGGTCGTGTAACAGGCTGCGCCCAACTGCTACTAAATCTGCCAGTTCTAGCACTTCTTCAACTTGCTGACGTTTTTCCACAGAACCAACTCCGATTAAGGGAAGTCGTCCTGCTAAACGTTCAGCTACATAAGCAAGGATTGTTTTTTCTTGATATTCCTCTTCAATAGGGCGACGCTGATAATCGTTGGTTGATAAGTGAAGATAGTCAAGCCCTTTTTCTGCCAACCTATCTGCTAGATAAAAAGTGTCCGCCATTCGCAAACCAGGTTTTTCAAATTCCTCAGGTGAAAAACGATAGCCAACAATAAAAGGATGTTTAGCATAAGTCGAAACAGTAGTCAGTACTTCATCAATCAAGGTATCAATAAAGTGGAAACGTTTCTCACGACTACCACCCCATTCATCCTTGCGACGATTGGAGTGAGGCGAATAAAACTGCTGAATAATATAGGTATTAGCGCCGTGAAGTTCAATACCGTCAAAACTCGCATCAATGGCACGACGAGTAGCTGCCTTGAAATCTTCAATCAAATCCCAAATCTCTTTCTCACTCAAGGCGCGTGGAAGCTCTGCCTGCGGGCGTTCTGCTGCTATCGCGCTAGCTGACACAGGCTGCCGACCATTAAGGACGCTGCTATCAGTCATTCGTCCTGCGTGAAATAGCTGCACAATGGCTTTAGCGCCACCAGCTTGAATTGCTTGTGCTAATTGGCTGAGTTCTGGTAAAAATTCATCATCATAAATCCCCAATTCGCCCTGCCAGCCCTTACCGATTGCCTGAACATTGGCTGCCGCAGTAATAACAGCTCCCACATCGTGCGAACGATTAGCATAATAGCGGATTTCATCACCTGTTACATGCCCATTAAAATAGCTGAGCTGAACAGTCATTGGTGCCATGACAAGAGGGTTTCTTAAGGTTACACCATTTTTCAATGTTATCGGTTTCAGGTTCATGATTATAGCTCCTTTTCTTTTACTAATAGCTTACTAAGTTAATCGTCCTCTGCTAAATGTATCGAATAAAGTGACGCTCTCGAATGCCTTCATCATCTAACAATAGTCCATGCAACACACCACCATAAACAGCACCACCATCCATACCAATTTTGCCATCAGCTGTTTGCCAGAGCTTTTCTGTGCCGGGTCTTTCTCCAAATAGATAAAAAGTCGGTGTATGCCCAAAAACAATCGTTTTTCCCGTTTTATTTTGACCACTATGGAAAGGCTGACGAATCCATACTTTGTCATAATCAGATGTATCATGCCAATCAGCCAATTTCAAATCTAATCCCGCATGAACAAAAATGTACTTATTCGTTTCATAGACATAAGGAAGACTATAAATAAATTCTACAAGATTAGGACAAGTTTCTCGTACACGTTGTGCATCTGCAATTGCTTTGACATTCGTATTTAAAGGTCGTCCTAAAAGGGAATTGATAGTCGTGTCACCGCCGTTGCGACGATAATGATCATAACATTCACTTGGATTATCTAACCAAGCCTTAAACATATGTTCATGATTACCTGCAAGGCAGATTGTATTGTGATTTTTTACCAAGTCACAAACCAAGGTCAAAACAGATCTGCTATCCTCACCGCGATCAATCAAATCACCCAAAAAAACAAGTTGGCTCGTTCCATCCCAATACTTCAAAAGTTCTTGCAACATGCCAAACTTGCCATGCACATCACCAATTACAAAATATTTACTCATTGCTGCCACCTTACCTATTATTGATAATCGCCGCCTGCAAAGCCGTAATATTCTTCCAAAGAAAGCCCTGAATCGGCAATATCCTGCGCTTCTTGCCCAATATAACGTAAATGCCATTGCTCAGGCATATAGCCAGTCTGGTGCTCACTATAGCCCGGACGCGCTGAATAACGATCTGCTGCTGCTTTTCCGTCACGATTGACATAATCTTGATAGAGCGAAGTCTGAGTCTGATAGCTCCTAAAGCCGCTGTACTGGTCGCTAATCGGAAATCCTTCTGCCTGCATGGCCGCAATCAACTTGAGCAACTCAGCCTTTGCCGTCGCATCTTCGCCAGGATTATAATCACTGGACAAAGGATAGCGCTTATTGACAACCACAACCTGACCATACTTGCCGTCCACATAATAGTAAGAACCATTGTGGTGGACTTTGCTGTCGGTTGAAGGGGGGGTCTTCTGCGAGGAGCTTGCCTGTTTTTCGCTGGAAATACTGGATTTACCTCCCTCACTCGCATTTGTTTTACTTGCACCATTTGAGCAAGCAGTTAAAGCTAACAAAGCAAGCCCTAAAACTGCTATCTTTTTCATTCCACCAACTCTCCTCGATAAGCATCCACTCCGCCTTGGACGTTGGTGACTTGATAGCCTTTTGAAGTGAGAAAGTCGCAAGCTCTGGCGGAACGCCCGCCCATTTTGCATATGACATAATAATGTTGCTTCTTGTCCAAAATTTGATAATGCTCTGGCAAAGTGCTCAAAGGAAGATTTTGCGCGCCCGCGACATGCCCACACTCAAACTCATCCTGCTCGCGCACATCAATAAGAGCCAAATGTTCTTTTTCTACTTTCTGATAAAAATCCTCTGCACTAATTTCTGAAACCATATTCTCCTCATTTCTTTAAAATGGCTGCTACTATTTTCTGCAAATCTGGCACAACTTGCTCTTCAAACCAGGGGTGCTTAGCCAGCCAAATCCCATTTCTCGGCGAAGGGTGAACAAGCGGAAAAAAGTCTGGTAAGTAGTTTTGATAATGCTCCACCGTGTCTGTCAGCTTGACCTCCCCTTTTTGCTGCAAATAATATTTCTGAGCATACTGCCCAATCAAAATGGTCAACTCAATATCTGGTAACAAATCCAAAATCGGCTGATGCCACTTGGCCGCAAAGTCTTTTCGTGGCGGTAAGTCGCCTGATTTGCCCTTGCCAGGATAGTAAAAATCCATAGGCAGAACCGCAAACATGCCTGAATGGTAAAAAACATCGTCCGTAACGCCCAGCCACTCTCGCAAACGCTCGCCGCTCTTATCCTTCCAGTAAATCCGCGCTTCTTGCGCCTTAATTCCCGGTGCTTGACCGACAATATTGATCCGAGCAGTCTTTGGCGCTGCAAAAAGCGGCTCAATCCCCTGCTCAGTAAAACGTTTATTTTCTGGGTCAGCCATAATGGCTTTGGTAATTTCTGCTAATCTGTCCATATTTCCCACCTGCAAAGAAACTCATTTGGCAAAGCCAAACGAGCTTCATTTTTATTTAATCAATTCGTAAATCGCTTCAGCATAAATCGCTGCTGCGCGGAACAAATCCTCAACATCCACAAATTCATTGGCTTGGTGCATGGTATCCGTATAACCGGGGAACATGGCACCGTAAGCCACGCCACGCTTGAGCAGACGACCAAATGTTCCACCACCAATAATCTGTTCATGACCTTTGAGACCTGTTTGACGCTCGTAAACATCTAACAAAGTTGATACAAGTGGATCTTCCATTGGTACATAATGTGGGGTATGACCATGCTTAGAAAGTGTCACCTTGACAACTGGCAATTTCTCTAACTCTGCTTGGACTAGTTCAGGATCCGTTCCTTTTGGATAGCGGAAATTCAGTGCAATCGTGTTGTCATCTTCGCTATCATCAAAGCGGAAAACCCCAGCATTCATGGACAAAGCGCCCATTTTTTCATCAACGTGAGCAACACCAAGCGCCTGACCTTCATGATCGTTAAATAAAACTGTTCCAGCGATTACTAAGTAATCCTTGGCTGCTCCTGCAAAGTCAAATTGATTGAGGAAACGCGCCAGATAGGTCGCCCCGTTGACGCCAGACTGTGGTGACGCTCCGTGAGCGGATTTTCCAACGATTGTCAATTCAAGCTGACTGTCTGCCAAGTCTCTATAGCTAAATTTCACTTGGTTTTCTTTGGCAAAAGCATCTAACTGGTCAACCAAATCCGCTGGCAACTGTCCAGAAACAACCGCAGTCGCAGACTCAGGCACCATATTCTCACGCAGCCCGCCAGTAAAGCTATGCAGGTGGACAGCTCCGCTATTTTCTCCCGCAAAATGCAAATACTCGGTTATATTCCCCTTTTCGCCGTTGATAATTGGAAATTCAGCGTCAGGAGAGAAGCCAAAATCTGGCTCTTTAAGCCCAACATGCTCAAAGTAATAGTCCATATCACCCCAGCCAGACTCTTCGTCCGTTCCGACAACAAAACGCACTTTTTTAGAGGTCGGCAGGCCCAATTCCTTGATGATTTTCAAGCCGTAATAGCAAGCCATAGTCGGACCTTTGTCATCGCTCGCTCCACGAGCATACAGTTTGCCGTCTTTAATCGTCGGCGCGTAAGGATCTGTCTCCCAACCGTTTCCAGCAGGTACCACATCCATGTGGGCAAAAATTCCCAAGACTTCCTCACCCTCGCCATACTCAAAATGCCCTGCATAGTTGTCAACATTCTTGGTCGGATAGCCGTCACGCGCCGCAATTTCTAAAAACTTCTTCAAGGCCTTGACGGGACCAGGTCCAAAAGGATGTTCCTTGTCGGCTCTAGAGTCGTCACGCTCAGAGTTAATCTCAAGGAGACTGAACAAGTCTGCCAACATGTCCTCGCGGCGCTTTTCTACTTCTGCTTTAAAATCAATCGTCATCTTTTTTCCTTTCATTTTATAAAATCAACGTTTTTCAATAATTTCATCAACTGGCAAACGATAACTTGGCTCTAATTTTTCATCACTGTAGCCCACCGTAATCAAAAGTTCAGGACGAAAACGCTCATCAATCTCCAAAACTTGGTTGGCCTTAGACTTATCAAAACCAAGAATGATATTAGAAGCAATCCCTTGGTCAGTCAAAGCCAGAACCAAGTTCATAGCTACCAGACCAGCATTGAGAGCCAGATAATCACTCTTTTGCTGCTCTGTAAAATGACTGTACTCGGCTGGCAGGTTTTGCATATAGTATTGCAGGAGTTCATCAGACATATTCTTGACCCCAGCAATACGGGCAATCTTGCGCGCACGCTGAGCAAGGTCTGTATCAGCAAACAAAGCAATGGTAACAGGCGCTTCTTTGATTTGATTTTTATTTCCACCAAAAGCAATCTCAGAAAGCTCTTGATTTTTCTCCCGCACCACGACAAACTTCCAAGGCTGACTATTATGAGCACTTGGAGCCAAAGTCGCAATCTCAATCGCCGTGCGAACATCTTTTGGATCTACTGCTTTATCATTAAAATGCTTGGTCGCATGACGTTTTTTATTGAGTTCTAAAAATTTCATAAAATACTTCCTCTACTACATATGATAACTCTATTGTACCATTTTTTGAAAGAGCTTGCAGGTATTTTTTGTTAGAAAAAAGAGGAATGTAGACTTTAATTCCTCCTTTATTTGTTTTTTGTTAGTTCCTCTTTGAAACACTTCTGCAATTTTTCCTAATCGTCTAATAACGATAACGTCATCTTAAAACTCATAATAAGACCACATACTCAAAATTCTGACTACTTTTTCTTTCTCATCAACTTGATAGACTAGCCTATGTTTCAGGTTAATTCTCCGAGAATAAGCGCCACTTAAATCACCCAGTAACTTCTCGTAGCTAGGTGGTGTTTGATAGGGGTTCTCTTTCAAAAGCTCTATCAAGTTCTTTGCTTTTTTATCTAACTTGGTAGATTTCAAATTCTGAATATGAGATACTGCTTTTTTAGAATAAACAATCTTATAACTCACCAATCAACCTCTTCTTCTGGAATAAAGTCAGATGTCGGAGTTCCCATTGCTTCTAAAATATCCTCTTTTAAATGAGGGATAGACTGAATATACACCATTTCAATCAGATCATTATATTCTTCCTCACTCAATACTACCGCATTACCTTGTTTTGTCGTAATATTTAAAGTTTCATTATACTTAATCGTGTTCTCAATCATACTGAAAACATCTTTTCTAAAATTACTTACAGATACTGTAACCATTTTCTTCACCTATTTATGTACATTATAGCGTACCACTTTTTCTTTGTCAAACATTATATAGGACTAGGATTTTTAGTAGGGCTGAGACGAATAAGTTTATTTACTGCGATAATTTCTCCTTGACCGCTTCTGCGACTTTTCTGGGAAGTCCGATAGCGGCAATGTCGTCCACACTAGCCTTTTGGATATTGGTCAAGCTCTTGAAATGCTTCATCAGATATTGCTTGCGCTTCGGTCCAAGCCCTTCAATGCCGTCCAACTTTGAAGAAAAGGAATTTTTAGAGCGTAGTTGTCGGTGGAAGGTAATGGCAAAGCGGTGCACCTCGTCTTGAATGCGCTGCAAGAGGAAAAATTCCTGCGAATTACGCGACAATTCCACTACTTGCAAAGGTTCACCAAAGAGTAGCTCATGGGTTTGGTGTCTTTCGTTCTTCTGCAAACCTGCAATAGGAATATCCAGCCCTAACTGCTCTTGAATTACCTCTTTAGCAATCTTGACTTGCCCTTGCCCCCCGTCGATGACAATCAAATCAGGCGGAGTAAGCCCGTCACGCATGACGCGACTATAACGACGCTTGATGACTTCCCGCATGCTGGCATAGTCATCTGGTCCGACAACTGTTTTTATCTTATACTTACGATAATCTTTCTTGCTGGGCTTACCATTGACAAAAACGACCATAGCAGAGACCGGACTGGTTCCCATAATGTTGGAATTATCAAAAGCCTCAATCCGAACAGGGGTCGGAATATTGAGGAGAGTCCCTAAGTTTTCAATCGCACCTTGCGTTTTCTCCAAATTCTTCTCTAGCAAATCAAACTTCTGCTGAAGACTGACCCGCGCATTTTTTGTCGCTAGATTGACCAGCTGCTTCTTTTCTCCCCGCTGAGGTTTGAGAACTTTTGTGTCTACCAAAGCCGCTACCGCTTCTGCGTCAATGTCGCTGGGCAGTAAAATCTCATTGGGAACCAGATGGGCTTTCTCTTGGTAAAATTGTCCAATATAAGTTAGAAAATCCTCGTCAGGGTCATTGTAGTAAGGAAAGAGATTGACATCGCGCTCAATCAATTTTCCTTGACGAACAAAGAAGACCTGTACGCACATCCAGCCCTTATCAACAAAATAGCCAAAAACATCCCGATTTTGCAGGTCTTTTGCCATAACTCGCTGCTTGGTACGCAGGGTTGAGATAGCCTGCAATAAATCCCGATATTCCGCTGCCTTTTCAAACTCCATTTGTTCCGCAGCGCTAGCCATTTTCCCGCGTAAGTCCTCAATAATCTTGTCGTCCTGCCCTTTGAGAAAGTTGGCAACATCTTGTGCCATGTTTTTAAAATATTGACTATCAACATGACAGATAGTGTGGGCGTGACACTGGTTGATATGATAGTAAAAACAGACTTTTTCAGGTGGATTGGTGCATTTCTTAAAAGGAAAAATGCGGTCTAAGAGCCGTTTGATTTCATTTGCGGCGCCCACATCCGGATAAGGACCAAAATAGAGCCCACCGTCCTTTTTGACTTGACGCGTGATGATGAGACGGGGATAGATTTCATTGGTAATCTTGATAAAGGGATAGGACTTATCGTCCTTGAGCATGATATTGTACTTGGGCTTGTTTTCCTTAATGAGATTGATTTCCAATAGCAGAGCTTCAATGTTAGACTCGGTGACGATAAATTCAAAGTCAACGATTTCGGACACCAGAGCTTCTGTCTTGGTGTCGTGACTGCCACGAAAATAGGAACGCACCCGATTACGCAGATTTTTCGCCTTTCCGACATAAATAATCGTCCCATTCTTGTCCTTGTGAATGTAGCAGCCCGGACTCGCAGGCAGCAATTCCAATTTTGATTTAATCATGTTGTTCATAAGAATATTATAACAAAAAATAGTCAACCTAAAACGATTGACTATCTAAAAATCTTAACGTGTAAATTATTTTTCTTCCATGTCAACTAGTTTCCTATACACATCATGAATGGAATCATCTTTTGAAAATTCCTTAGCTACTTCAGATTTATTGCCATAGGCTGCACAGTTGATATATTCTCTACCTTTTCCATATCCTTTCGAAAGAGCAAAATTTACAACTTGAACCTCTTCATCACCTCTTGTAAAAGTTCCAAAAGTAGGTTCTTTTAACAGGTTGGCATTGATATTAATCATTTCTTTAACCATTTTTTCCTCCAATTAAAAAAGCGACTGAAAAGTTAATTCCAATCGCCAAGTATTTGTATATTTAGTTGTCTATTAAGTAGGGCTTCTTATCCTTATCATCTTTTCTCCTTTACTTTCTGTAACATATTTAAGGGAATTAGCATTTTGTCGTGTATATATTAGTGAGAGGCATCTAAAATACTAGTTAGCTTCTCTGCGAGTTTTCCCTATTTATTGATCGCAATATAAATTGAAAATAGGCATTAAAAAAGACGATAGATGTTGCTTTTCTATCGTCTTTAATATCTTATATTCAGTTCGACAAACTGGCATTTTTTAAATATCTTTACCTGATTTCAGTTCACCATTTTTCAAAAATGGACTAACCAGTTCCATCCATTCTAAAGGTAAATAAGCTGATAAATATCCATGATTGTAACCTTTAGCTTCATAAAGAGTACAATCCGGATGCATTTTTTGAAACAATTTTGCTGATTGCTTGACACAGTCCATTTCTTTTTCACCGTAAATATATAAAACCTGTGCTTTGCTCTTTGCAATAGAATCTTTCAATCTATATTTCGCCATATATGTTCTATACATTGTCACTAGTGTCTTCATAGGAAGTCTTGGCATATCTTCCATATAACAGTTTTCTATTTCTTTTGGATATGCCATTTTAGGGTATATTTTTTTCATTAGATTAAGCTGCATTTTACTTACCGATTTGCTAAACATAAGTTTTCCAAAGAGTTTTACAATTATTATGCAAATTTTTGCCAATCTAGGCTGAGGTATACAAATACTGCCATCTATTATTGCTTTCTGAGCTATATTATCATCTAATGATAATAACTCTATCGCAATTTGTCCTCCTAGAGAAACACCACCTAATGCAAACAACTTCCCACCACAATTATCTTTTATATAATCCATTATTATCTGTGCTGAATATTCAGTTGAGATATAATCTTTTTGGTATTCTTCTCCATGTCCATCAAGAGTTGGTAAAATCACATGGTACTCGTCTGATAGCATACAAGCTTGCCTAAGATAATTCCACCAAGAATTACCCCCACTATGTATCAATAATATATGCGGAAAATTTTTATCTCCAAACTCATGAAATTTTATAACTCATACCCCGATAAATCCAAATTTGTTTTATTATACCAAATATACCCCATGCCACATAAAGCTATAACAGAAAATATTACAATCTTGTAATTACTGTATTTCTATTAAGCTTAACTTTGCCTTTTCTCTTAATATAGTTTTCTATATCAAACACATTCTTTTTATCATAGTCCTCCAAGAGCTTGTAATTCTTATGCTTTGTAATATCGAATTTATCTGATAAAAACGGTCTTACACCTCGAAGCTGAAAAATACATTTACTGTCATCCATAACCGTTATCTCGTCTTGGCTCATCAGCTCTTTTCCTGTCTTTTGGTAATTCAGTCCATAGCTATTGGCATTGGATGTGTTATGTAGGTCTATGGCTTCTTTACCCAACATTCAGATAGTTTCTACCAAGAAACAAGGTTTTAGCTGCTAGTCGCAGATGTCTCTGCCAACGCCCTTGTATCTTATGTAACTGAACTCGCCCTAAAAACTTCGGAAAAAAGATAATTGTTCCTAGGAGCTTGAGGCTCCGTTGTCACAATTTCTATTTTTCTCTCGTTTTCTTAACGGGCTCATATCTTAATTTACCGCACTTCCGCGCCCAATTTTTCAATCAGGGATTTTTGGATTTTTTCCATGTACTTGGCGACTTCTTCGTCGGACAGGGTTGCTTCTGGATTTTGGAAGGTCAGGCTGTAAGCCATTGACTTGACGCCCACGCCCAATTTTTCCCCAGAGAAAATGTCGAAAAGCTTGATGTCCGTCAGTCGCTTGACACCCGCAGCGCGGATTGCCTCCACCACTTCCTTGTGGCTGACCTTGGCGTCAAGGAGCAGCGCCACATCGCGGGTTACCGCAGGGAATTTGGTGATGTCGGAAAATGGCTGCGCGGCTTCCAAGTTTTCCTCAATAGCCGAGAGATTAAGCTCAGCCACATAAGTCTCTGGAATATCGTAGCTCTTAGCTGTCGCTGGGTGAATTTGCCCGACGTAGCCGACCACTTGCCCCTTGAGGGAAATCAATGCGGTACGCCCAGGGTGCATGCTAGCTAAGCTACTATCAGCCGTATAGTCCACTTGCAGGTTGAGCCGGTCGAAAATCGCCTCAATAATCCCCTTGGCATAGAAGAAATCAACAGGTACTGCTGGCGTTTGGAAATCCTTCTCACTGACTAAGCCCGTCAGAGCAAAGGCAAAGCTGTTGATTTCATGCGGTAGCTCTTCCTTAGGATTGCCCTTTTGCTCAAATACTTTACCAATTTCATAAAGAGCCAAATCTTTTTGTTTGCGCGCAACATTGTAGCTGACGGTGTCCAGCATACCTGCTATCATATTTTGCCGCAAGACGCTACGCTCAATGGTCATCGGCCACATGAGCTCGGTCAGATGAGACGGCGCTAGGCTAAACTCGACTGCTTTTTCAGGCGTTGTCAAAGCGTAGGAGATAATCTCGGTCAAGCCTGCTCCCTCGGCAGTCGCTCTGACCTTGCGCCGCAATTTTTGGGTCGCAGTCAATTCGCCAGCCGTTCCCGCATCTTGTGGCAGGGTCACAGGCAGACGGTCATAGCCATAAATCCGCGCGATTTCTTCAAACAAATCCGCTGGAATACGGATGTCCCAACGACGACGCGGCACACTGACAGTAAAATGCTCCGCATTGCCAGAAAGTCCAAAGCCTAGACGGCGGAAAATCTCCTCAATATCGTTGTAAACCAGCTCCGTTCCCAAGACACGATTGACATCTGCCAAGCTCGTCGAAACTTGGGTATCAGCCGTATCAAGTTGGCCAGCAGAAACACTGCCTTTGTAAACCGTCGCGCCAGCCAGGTCCGCAATCATGCTGGCTGCCGCATCAAGCGCCTCAGTGACTGTTGCTAGATTGATGCCTTTTTCAAAGCGGGATGACGACTCCGAACGCAGCCCCAAACGTCCGCTGGTCTTGCGCACAGCCTTGCCGTCAAAGACAGCAGCTTCCAGCACAAGGCGGCGGGAAGTATGAGAAATCTCGGTGTCGGCTCCGCCCATGACCCCAGCCAGAGCCACAGGCTTATCAGCCACTGTGATGACCAAATCGCTGGTTTCCAGCTCGCGTTCTTCGCCGTCTAGCGTCACCAACTTCTCACCAGAACGCGCCTCGCGCACAACGATTGTCTCCGCCTCAAAGGTGTCCAAATCAAAGGCGTGCATGGGTTGGCCAAAATAAAGCAAGATATAGTTGGTCACATCGACCACATTGTTAATGGGACGAATGCCCTCGTTCATGAGGTAATTTTGCAGCCACTGAGGACTAGGCGCAATGGTCACATCCTCTAAAATCCGTGCCGCATAAAAAGGCGCTTTCTCTGTCTCAATCGCTACTGACAAGTGCTCAGCAGTCGCTTTTTCGCTTTCTACCAAAGGGAAATCTTTAAACTTGACTTCCTTGTCATAAATCGCTGCCACTTCGTGCGCCACACCCAGCATGGACAGGGCGTCCGCACGGTTCGGCGTAATCGAAAGCTCGATAATCTCGTCGTCAAGATCTAGATAGCTGAAAACTGCTTCCCCATTGACCGCTTCTTGCGGCAAAATTTGGATACCGTCTGAAAACTCCTTAGGCACCACTGAATCGGAAATCCCCAGCTCAGCCAGCGAACAAATCATGCCCAAAGACTCATAGCCACGGATTTTCCCCTTTTTAATCTTGTAATTATCGGCAATGCGAGCACCGGGCAGCGCCACGATAACCTTGATACCCGCGCGAACGTTAGGCGCTCCGCAGACGATTTGTCGCGCTTCGCCTTCGCCCGTATCTACTTGGCACAAGTGCAGGTGCGTTTCTGGAATATCCTCGCAAGATAGGACTTCACCGACGACAATCTTTGACAAGCCGGCAGCTGGCGACGTCACGCCCTCTACTTCAATCCCTGTGGTTGACATTTTCTCAGCCAATTCGCTGCTTGGCACATCCACATCAACCAATTCTTTTAACCAATTATAACTTACTAACATCTATTTTTCCTCTTTTTATGATTCCCCATGCTTAAGTCAACTTTTTTCCAATCAACCAGTCGGTATCAACCTTGTCTCCTGTGGCGTATTGGTGCTCGCCGAAGCGCTCAAATCCGTATTTCCAATAGAAATGTTGCGCCTTGAAATTCTTTTCCCAGACACCTAACCAGGCCCAAGCAAAGCCACGCTTTTCAGCCTCTGCCAAGGCAAACTCGAACATTTCCTTGCCCAAGCCCAAACCATGATATTTTTGCAGGACGTAAATCCGATGAATTTCAAAAGGCTCGTCCAAGTCTGGCTGCTCGGTCTGCGCCTGCCCCCAGTTAAACTTGAGAAAACCAGCGATTTGGTCATCCTTGAGCACAAAATAGGTCTCAGACTGAGGGTCTTTCAGCTCCTTTTCAATGGTCGCAAGCGACAGCTCATGGGCAAAATAATGCTCCATATCGGCGTCATCGATGTAAGGACCAAAGGTCTCCTGATAGGTTTCAATCTCCAATTCGCGGAGAAGCGCTGCTTGATTTTCCTTGACTCTTATCAACATGTTATTAATTCTTTATTTGAACTGCTCTGAGAAACGGACATCTCCCTGATAGAAACCACGAATATCGTTGATTCCATAGCGGAGCATGGCAATCCGTTCCTGCCCTAAACCAAAGGCGAAACCTGAGTATTTCTGGCTGTCAATTCCGCTCATTTCCAAGACATGAGGGTGCACCATACCAGCTCCTAAGATCTCAATCCAGCCGGTCTGCTTGCAGACATTACAGCCTTTTCCGCCGCATTTGAAGCAGGAAACGTCAACCTCAACTGACGGCTCGGTAAATGGGAAATAGCTTGGACGCAGGCGAATGCTGCGCTCTTCTCCAAACATCTTTTTGATGATGAGTTCCAGCGTCCCCGTCAAATCCGCCATAGAAATATTTTCTCCAACAACCAAACCCTCGATTTGGTGGAATTGGTGGGAGTGGGTCGCATCGTCCGTATCCCGACGGAAAACGCGTCCTGGCGAAATCATCTTGAGCGGCCCCTTGCTAAAATCGTGAGCATCCATTGCCCGCGCTTGGACAGGGCTGGTGTGGGTACGCATGAGGATTTCCTCAGTGATGTAGAATGTGTCTTGCATGTCACGCGCTGGGTGGTCCTTAGGCAAATTCATGCGCTCAAAATTGTAATAGTCCGTCTCTACCTCAAAGCCGTCCACCACTTGGTAGCCCATACCGATGAAAATATCTTCAATTTCTTCGCTGGTTTGGGTCAACACATGACGATTTCCCGCTGCCACCTTGCGTCCGGGCAGGGTCACATCCAGCCGTTCGTTGGCTAATTGAGCCGCTACCTTTTGCTCTTCTAGAAACTGAGCTGTTTCCTCAAAGGCCTGGGTCAGAATATCACGCGCTTCGTTGACATGCTTGCCGATAACGGGACGCATATCGGCAGAGACATCTTTCATGCCTTTGAGAATTTCGGTCAGGGAGCCTTTTTTCCCTAGGACAGAAACGCGCAAATCTTGCATTTCTTTAGCATTTTCGTACTTTAGTTCTTTCAGTTTTGACAGGGTTTCTTCCCGCAAAGCCTGCAATTTTTCTTCAATCGTTGACATGATTTCTCCTCATTATTTTTCAAACAAAAAACCGCGCAGCAACACTCACAAGCGGAGCGTTGACACGCGGTACCATCCGTTTTTGTCTGGAAACCAGACCTTAATTCCTCGTCCTTGGGCAAGTGAATTCGCCTAGCTTTCATCTAAGGAGCTCTCAGTCACGGCGCCTCTCCCTGTCAAACTTCCCCTAGGTTACTAGTCTTGCGGACAATATTTAATTATGACTATTATTTTAGCAGATTTTTGAGCATTTGGCAAGCTGCTAAAAAGGATAGAACAATGTTCTCAGTCAGAAATTTAAAGTTTAATTTTCTACCAAAGTTCTGTTATCAATAACAATAAATTAGTTCTCTAAGAGGGTATCATGTAATTACTGTTTTCTCCAAATGAAAAGCACTACCTAATATTTTTCTACTTGCCAATTTTTTTGTGATATGTTATACTAATGTGGTCGCCACCCTTAGTGTAATGGATATCACGTAAGATTCCGGTTCTTGAGATGGGAGTTCGATTCTCTCAGGGTGGATAATTACTTCAATGATATCTTGTCGGTTTATTTAATCAAACAGCGAAAACTCTATATTATCTACCGATAATATAGAGTTTTTTTATTTTCATTGACATTGCCTTCATCCAAATTAATTTTTACCTTTTCCCTTTTTGACTAAAGAAATTATTTGCCCGCTTCGCGTTTCAAATTGGTCTTCGTGGCAACTTTGGTAGCTAGCGTTTAGAATGGCTCCAATAATCAGGATTTTGGAAATAATAATAAACCAGACCATGATAACAACGGTCACTACCGAGCCCAGAAAGCGAGCATCGATAAAGTGGTTCATGTAATTGTCAATATAGACTGAAAACAAATGCATAAGGCTGAAAATGACGACCAGAACAAAAGCTGTCCCTGGTAGCACATAGCGCAGCTTGTGAATTTTGACATTAGGTAGGAAAAAATAGAGCATGACCAGAGACAGGAAGAGCACCAGATAAATGGTCGGCTGGGTCATGGTCGAGAGTTGCTGATAAAAGCTATCGTCGAAATCCCAAAAATTGTGGAGCAGGGTCAGCAGCGTCCGGCTGAACATGGTCAAAAGGAGCGACAGAGCAAAAAGGATTTGCAGGCCGAAGCTGACAATCAAGCCAAACAATCGGTTCCAAATCAAACTGCGGTCCTTTCCCACGCCGTAGGCTTTATTGAAAGCCTTTTGCAGAAAAGAAAGACTTTGCGAAAAGCTCCACAGAGCTGACAAAATGGAAAAGCTGAGCAAGCCCGACGAAGGCTGAGTCAGCACGCTCTTCACAATTTTTGCCACGGTCTGATAAAGCGTATCGGGCAGATTATCCTGTAAAATCTGCAGGAGCGTATCGGCCTTGATATGAAAGTAAGGCAGGATATTTGCCACAATCAAGAGCAGGGGAAAAATCGAAATCAGCATGTAGTAGGCTACTGCAATGCTGGTAATATCAGTCTCGGCCTGCTTATAAAAAGACAAAAAAGACTGTAAAAAGTGATTTTGCCTTACCATTTTAACAATCTTTTTCATCTTTCTTAATAAGTTCCTTCCTCGCCTTGGCTGGTCAAAATGACCGGACCGTCTTTGGTAATCACAAATTGGTGCTCGTACTGGCAAGATAGACCGCCATCTAAGGTCTTGTGCGCCCAGCCCGTTTCAAAGTCGGTGTCAATTTCCCAAGTGCCTGTCGAAATCATGGGCTCAATCGTCAAGACCATGCCTTCGCGCAAACGCAAGCCACGTCCAGCACGGCCGTAGTGCGGCACCATAGGTTCCTCGTGCATGGTCGGTCCAACACCGTGTCCGACCAAATCACGCACCACACCGTAGCCGTGTGTTTCGGCGTATTCTTGAATGGCTGCGCCGATATCGCCAATCCGATTGCCAACTTGCGCCGCCTGAATGCCGCGATAGAGGCATTCCTTGGTCACTGCCATGAGGTCTTTGACTTCTTGACTAACTTCACCAACCGCATAAGCCCAGCAAGAATCGGCCATGCCGCCACGGAAATTTTCTGTGTGCTGCTTCATCTGCGCAACATTATCAAAATTGAGCTTAGAAACGTCCAATTCTGCCTTGTCCACCAAACCCAAAACCATATCTACCTTGATGAGGTCGCCCTCGACCAGCTTTTGGTGACGGGGGAAAGCGTGCGCTACTTCGTCATTCAAGGAGCAGCAAGTTGCGTAAGGATAGTCCATGACGCTACCCTCTACACCGATTTGCAAGGGCAGAGCATTGGCTTCCTTACAGCGTTTGCGGACATATTCTTCGATTTCCCACATGTCAATCCCCGGCTGAATCAGCTCTCTCAGACCGAGATGAACACTGGCCAGAAAATCTCCACTTTTATCCATTAAATCAATTTCACGTTGTGATTTTAAAGTAATCATACTTTCCTTTCTTTTAATTAATCTTTACTGTAATCGTTGCTTTCGCTACTAACTGTTGTTCTCGATACAGATGATAATCAATAATAGCAGAACGTCTAGTCTGACGCACAATTGTTGGCTCCAAATGAACAACCTCGTCTAACTGTAGAGCTTGTAAATAATAAAGCACTAACTGCTCAATAATCAGATTTTTCCCCTTATCGCGCATCAGTTGATGAGTCACCGTAGTTAACATCTCTGTTAAGACACCACTAGCTAGGGCACCATTGCTTTCTAGCATGAAAGGCTCAACCAAAAAAGAAAACTTACTGTCCTTACTATCCAATTTATGAATGATTTGGTCGCTAAAAGTCGGCAAATTAGAAGTCTGAATCTGGTTCATCTGCTCCATAACATCGCGTCTAGTTAGAACACCCAAAAGTGTGCCATTCCCACGAATAACAGGCACCATTTCAAAATCCTCAGCAATCATTTGCTGACTAACATTGGCCAAACTATCTTTGGGTGATGTCGTGAAAACCGACTTAGTCATAACCTGATGCAAAGACAAATCTGGTGATTTATCACCTGCATCACGCATAGTCACCACCCCTACTACGACTTGATGCTGATTGATGATGGGAAAACGGCTAAAACGATTTTTTCGGACTAAGTTGAGATAATCACGAACCGTATCCGTATCTTTCAAAAAGCCATAACTCTGACTATCACGATAAACCTGCGCCACCTTGATGATGTCGGTCTTAATTTGCATATTAGACAAGGCGTGATTAATCGTTCGAGCCACCGTGTAAGTGTCATGCGAGCTACGCAATACTGGAATTGAGAGGCGGTTAGCCAGCTCTAATACACTCTGAGAGACCTTAAAACCACCTGTTACCAAAACAGCATTGGCATGCTCCAAGGCCAAAAGCTGGACACTTGTCCGATCTCCAACAATGACCAAACCACTATCAGTCAAGTAATGAACGACACTATCTGTCTCCATTGCTCCAATCAGAAAGCGTGAAAATTCCCCTTCAAGTCCTGCATGACCAGCTAAAACTTCAGATCCTGTAACCTGCGCCACTTCATGATAGGTCAGATGCTGCAAAATTTCCTTACTCTGCTTGACGCGAACCGTCCCACTTCGCGGACGAGTTTCTACTAGACCTAGATTTTCAGCCGCTTTAATAGCTCGATAGGCTGTTCCATCGCTGACACCTAAAAAATTTGAAATGCTGCGCACGCTGACGCGCTTACCCACTGGCAAATTTTCAAGATAATCAATAATTTCTTGGTGCTTACTCATGAAATTGTTCCTTCTCCAAACGAAACTCTAAATAATCTCGCATTTTCCGCGTATAGCGGTCGCTCCCCTTAAAGTGACGAGAGAGCTTAAATCCACTCTTTTTCGCTACTTTTTGGCTAGCAATATTTTCCTGGTGCGTAATGATCCTAAGAACCTTTAGCTCAAACACTTGAAAAGATAAAAAAGCTAGCTCACGTAGGCATTCAGTCATAAGCCCCTGCCCCCAATAGTCTTTATGCAAAAAATAACCAAGCTCAGCTTCTCTTTTTACTTCATCTAACTTTTCAAATTTAATACAGCCAATCATCCGCTGGCTTTCTTTCTCGCAAATCATCCAAACTCCCAAGGGTTGCTTCATAAAATAATTTGCCAAAGCAAACTGACTTTCTGCTAGACTAGTCTGCACAGGAAAGATAAATTGTAAATTTTCAGGATTACGAGCAATATCATGAAAATCCTCAGCATCTGTAAAAAGTGGTGGTCGCAAAATAAGTCGCTCTGTCTCAAATACACTGTAGACCGCAAATTTTGTCCAGAGATTCATCTCTGTTTTCCTCTTTTCTAAAGATAGTTCACTCTTCAATCAGACGAATATCTGCCCCTAAATCAGTCAATTTTTCAATGATATTTGAATAGCCTCGTAGGATAAATTCAACATTCGTAATTTCCGTCTGCCCCTTAGCCATCAAACCGGCAATCACCAAACAAGCCCCTGCCCGTAGATCGGTTGCCTTAACAGCAGCACCTTTAAGCTGATTAGGCCCTTCATAAACAATCTGATCTCTAATCGTGCTAATATTTGCAGCCATTTTGCCCAGCTCTGCTACATGGTTGACTCGTTTTTCATAAATGGTATCAATAATCGTACCGCGCCCTTGTGTTGTCAAAAGCAAAGGAGTAATCGGTTGCTGTAAATCGGTCGCAAAACCGGGATAAGGCGCCGTTTTGATGATAACAGGTTTAAGCTTTTCTTGTCTTTCAACAAAAATGCTATCTTCAGATACGGTCATACGAACACCCATCTCTTCCAGTTTAGCAATGAACCCCTCCAGATGTTCGTAAAGAACATTGTTAATCTGCACCCCATCACCAATTGCAGCAGCCATAGATATATAAGTCCCTGCTTCAATTCGATCGGGGATGACCTGATGACGAGTTCCGTGAAGTTTATCAACACCCTCAATCAGAATGACGTCCGTTCCTGCACCACGGATATGAGCTCCCATATTGTTGAGCAAGGTTGCTACATCAACAATTTCAGGTTCACGAGCTGCATTTTCAATAACCGTTCTACCCACTGCCTTAACAGCAGCTAACATGGTATTGATCGTTGCTCCCACGCTTACTGTATCCATGTAGATGGTTGCACCTTTCAGGCGTTGCCCATTTTCTGTCGCCAGACGCATAGCACTGCCCTCATAACTAACAGACGCCCCCATCGCTTCAAAAGCCTTTAGATGCAAATCAATTGGCCTTGGACCAAGATCACAACCACCAGGTAAGCCAACCGTTGCCTCACCATAGCGTCCTAATAAACTTCCATAGAAGTAATAGGAAGCTCGCAAACTATTAATCTTACCATAAGGCATGGGCATATTTTGAACACCACGAGGATCAATGATGAGGCTGTCCTCTTGACGCTCAACTTTAGCTCCCATAGCCTTCATAATATCAATCAAACTTGCTACATCTGAGATGTCTGGCACACCATCTAGGATTACTAAACCATCAGCCAAAATGATAGCTGGAATCAAAGCAACAACACTATTTTTAGCTCCTGAAACAGTCACTCGTCCTTTAAGACGATGACCACCGTTAATGATAATTTTTTTCATATTTTCAAACTTTCATACAATTCTATCACGTAGACGTTCCGTTCTATTATACCATAAATAGCCGAACTTTTCTATAACACAATTAGATATTTCCTTACCTTAAAATACAGAAAATAGAATTACATACTTTTGAAACAAAATTGACACCAACATTACTATGACTTAATTTTTGCTGACCTAAAAATTCACTTTATTTTTGGGCAACGAAAAAAGATTGAGAAAAGCTCAATCTTTTTATTCTGGCTCTATAATTTCTGTAGTGGGTAAAATCACTTTAGGGATTATGGAGCTTATTTTGTTGTAGAAAAAAAGTCCCATATGACCTATAATGAAAAGCGACAAAACCATCATTAGAAAGACTCTTATGGAACAGTTCAATTTTATCACAAACTTACTGGGAATAAAAGACCCTAACATCATAATCTTGGATGTTCTAGATACTGGAACGCATAAAGAAATCATCGCGAAGTTGGATTATCCTGCTCCTAAATGCTACAGCTGTCATGGTCAGATGGCTAAATATGACTTCTAGAAAGAATCAAAAATTCCCTATTTAGAGTGNGCGGGATACAAAACGCTGATTCGATTGAGAAAACGGCGTTTCCGCTGTAAAGACTGTAGAAAAATGGCTGTTGCTGAGACTTCTCTGGTCAAGAAAAACCACCAAATTGCAACCATCGTCAACCAGAAAATCGCTCAAAAACTAATCGAGAAAGTC
>NZ_KB904367.1 GCF_000380065.1 Streptococcus massiliensis DSM 18628
TTTTGTCCCATTGTCAATGATGTGAGACCAACAATCTAAGAAATAGAAAGCTGATATGTTATTCTTTACAAGGGGCTAGCCCCTTGTAAAGAATTTCTGATTTCAATAGGCGATAACCAGTTAAGAGTCTGCATGGGGAGGCGGTTAGACAGGTAAAGATAGTTTTTCATCTGCTTGATAAGGTCATCGTAAGAGTAAAATTGCAAGCGTTGGTAGAAGCGCCTGTTATCATTTCGGTGGCTGCGTTCAACCTTCCTATTGTGTCGTGGCGTTCGAGGGCGGATGCACTTGTGTTCAATTCCTAACTCCTGACAAAGGATATCCAAAGGATGGATCTGCTTGGTTTCCTTGAAATGAGTGAACTCAACACCATTATCGGTTTGAATCATTTTGGGCTGGTATTTAAAGTGTTTGATGGCCATTTTGACAAATTGCACGGTCGAATGTGAGGATTGTTCCTTGAAAGGGAAGATAAAGCGTTCTCTGGAGGCTTCGTCGATCATAGTGTACTGGTAAAACTTATCAGGAAGTTTGCCCGTGTAGCAGTGCTTTGGGACATATTTGACATCCATCTGCCACTTTATTCCCAGTTGTGTCGGAGTATCGTAGGGCTTGGGGACGTAAGCCTTCTTCTTTTTCTTGGTATCATTGAAGAATCCTAGTTTTCTCAAGACTCGGTAAAGGGAGTTAGGATGGCGTTTGTAACCTTTATTGACCTTGAGCTTGTAGAAAATCTCGATGAGAGTTGCATTGGGATTTCGCCGAATGCAGTTTTTAATCCAGGTGATTTCTTCATCGGTATGAGCATTTGGATGAGGAGTCAGAGGTTTGTGAGACTTATCCCGCAGAGAATCTTTTGTGCCGTCAAAACGCTTGTTCCAGCGCATGAGGGAAGCCTTTGAGACCTTGTATCTGCGACAGATGAAAGCGACTGATGCGCCAGTGCGATAGGTTTTGACCGCATGGTAGCGCGTATTGAGTGTGTGTGGCAAATAGCGGAGATGTTGTGGTATACTAGTCATGAGAAGATTCCTTTGTGGTAGTTGTGTCATGACTCTTATCATATCAAGGATTCTTCTTTTTGGCTTCAATTGGTCTCACATCTATTGTAGCGGGACATTTTTATGTGTGGCTATCTGAGCGTCTACTTTTGACTGGCGAAAATTTATGGTATAATGGAATTTATGATACAGACCATTTTTACCCTCAGTAGTCATTTTTTCTTTATTTTTATTAGTTTTCAACTCTTTTATAAGGTTGTGGACTGGAATCGATTTTTTAAAGTTACTGGAGAAAACGAGCGTGCAATTCGTTTGTTAATGGTCTTTTTTAGTATTGCCTTGGGCTATCTAGTCAGTTCATTTTTCCTGACGATCTGGGAAGCTAGTCGTAGTTTCTTTCAGGGAAATTTTTAGATTAGCTGACAAACAGATACTAACTATCATAATCTTAACGGAGTAGTTATCAATGGAAAAAATTATCGTAAATGGTGGAAATACTCGTTTGGTTGGTGAAGTGACAGTTGAAGGAGCTAAGAATGCGGTTCTTCCTCTTTTAGCAGCAACTGTGCTTGCTAGTACAGGTAAGACAATCCTGACAAATGTACCGATCTTATCAGACGTTTTTACCATGAATAATGTCGTGCGAGGTCTCAATGCTGATGTTGATTTTGAGCAAGAGAAAAATACGATCCTTGTGGATGCAACTGGTGAACTATCTGAAGAAGCACCTTACAAGTACGTCAATAAAATGCGTGCTTCGATCGTTGTTTTAGGGCCGATTTTAGCTCGGAAAGGTCATGCTAAGGTGTCTATGCCCGGCGGCTGTACGATTGGAAGTCGTCCGATTGATCTACATCTCAAGGGCTTAGAAGCAATGGGGGCAGAGATTAGTCAAACTGCTGGGAATATCGAAGCAAAAGCTAAGCGCCTTAAGGGAGCACACATTTATATGGACTTCCCTAGTGTTGGTGCCACACAAAACATCATGATGGCAGCGACTTTGGCTGAAGGAACTACCGTGATTGAAAATGCAGCTCGTGAGCCAGAAATTGTTGACCTTGCTATGTTGCTCAATAAAATGGGCGCTAAGGTTCGTGGTGCAGGAACAGAAACTTTGACGATTACAGGTGTTGACAGCCTTCACGGAGCGGAGCATAGTGTGGTGCAGGATCGTATCGAAGCAGGGACTTTTATGGTGGCAGCAGCTATGACTGGCGGCAATGTTCTAGTGAAAGACGCTATCTGGGAGCATAATCGTCCTCTTCTTTTCAAAATGCAGGAAATGGGTGTGCAAGTGACTGAAGAAGATGGTGGGATTCGTATTCAATCAGATGTGGCACACTTAAAAGCGGTAAATGTAAAAACTTTGCCCCATCCAGGATTCCCAACGGATATGCAGGCACAATTTACAGCTCTCATGGCCGTTGCTCAGGGAGATTCAACGATGATTGAAACGGTCTTTGAAAATCGTTTCCAACACTTAGAAGAAATGCGGCGTATGGGCTTAGTATCAGATATTTTACGTGATACAGCTATGATTGTGGGAGGTGGACAACTTCAGGGAGCAGAAGTTATGTCAACGGATCTGCGCGCCAGTGCAGCCTTGATTTTGACAGGTCTGGTTGCACAAGGTCAGACGAAAGTGGGAAGATTGACTCATTTGGATCGAGGATATTATAAATTCCATGAGAAACTGGCCGCTTTAGGTGCAGATATTAGCCGTGTAGAGGAAAGTGATGATGAAGACTAGATTACGATATGTTGTGAAACAATCAGCTCTAATTTTACTAGTACTTGTACTAGCAGCCATAATATTTGCTTTAGGTCTTGCTTTTGGCTATGGTGGTTTAGGAAATGGAGAAAATCCTTGGTCAATCCTCTCACCTGACACTTGGAAAGAAATTTTATCTAAATTTACGGGTCAGTAATTACGAATAAAAAAGTATGACAAGAAAAAAGATAAAACAAAAAACAATAATTTCTTTTGCTGGTGCGGCAGTTGCCTTAGTGCTTGCTATTGGTGGCTACTATGCAGGCGGAAATTTTCAGTCCGCAAATCAGCCAAGTATCCATCAACACACTTCAACCAATAAAAATACACCCAGCCAAGAATTAGCAAGTTCTGTTTTAACAGAAAATGTCAAAAAGCAGTTAAAAGGCAAGATCGAGTGGAATGGAGCGGGTGCTTTTGTTATCAATGGCAATGTAACAAACCTAGATGCTAAGGTGGCAAGCGCCCCTTACGCACAAAATCAAACCAAAACAGTGGCAGGAAGGACAGTTCCCACAGTTGGCAATGCTCTCTTGTCACAAGCGACACGCCAATACAAGAATCGTGAAGAGACAGGAAATGGCTCTACAACATGGACACCAGCAGGTTGGCACCAGCTTAAAAATCTCTCTGGCTCTTACACTCATGCAGTCGATAGGGGGCATTTGATTGGATATGCTTTGGTTGGAAATCTCAAAGGTTTTGATGCTTCAACTAGCAATCCAGCTAATATAGCAGTTCAGACAGCTTGGGCAAATCAGGCGCGCGATAGCGACTCGACTGGGCAAAATTACTATGAAAGTCTGGTTCGTAAAGCATTAGATAAGAAAAAACGAGTGCGCTATCGGGTGACAGCTATTTACAGCAGTCCAGAAGATCTGGTTCCTTCGGGCAATCAGATCGAAGCCAAGTCTAGTGATGGTAGTCTAGAGTTCAATGTTTTTGTTCCTAATGTTCAAAAAGGCATTCAGCTGGACTATCGAACAGGACAAGTCACCAAAACAGAATAAAAATTAAGGGAGCGGGACAGAACTCATTCCTTAAAAGGAATAGTTCGTTGTCCCACCCCCGCGATGCCCATTAGGCTTGTACGGAGCCTGCAATGGCGAACGTAGAAGTCAAGAGGCTACCGCGTCTTGTACATATTCCAAACAGATTTTCGAGGTTGCAGACTTTTGTCCCAGCCTCTTTTTTGTATAATAAATGTAACCGTTTAGAATGTTGATTCGTTTTATTAGTGAGAGGAGGTGGAGAAGATCAAGCTTGATGATTATGAAAAAGTCTTGATTGCCTTTGCGAAAGAAATCGTCTATTATCTGCAAGGCTCAGGCGTTCCAAAAGAGCAAGCAGAAGATGTTGTTCAAGATGTTTTTATCAAAATGCTAGAGTCTGATTTTGTCATCCCTGCTGAAAAAATGCGAGCTTGGATGTATCGTGTGTCTATTTGCCGTTATATTGATAAATACCGGCGTGATAAGCATTATATGGAAATCCTGAGACGAGATTTTTTTACAAAGGGAAATCAATTGATTGTTGAAGGATCAGACTACGACTTTCTCATGGAGGAGGTGGAAAAGTTGCCAATGCGGGATAAAATCATGTTGGATCTTTATTATTTTCAAGGGTTCTCAACAGGCGAAATAGCAGAAGTGCTTCATTATTCTAACAGCAAGGTCAAGGTTCAGCTCATGCGCAGTCGAAATAAACTTCGACAGGTTTTGGAAAAGAAAGGATATTATCATGGAAACTTTTGAAATCGTTGCAAAGAAAAACAAAAAGAGAAATAGAAAGCGAATCATTCTCTGGTCAACAACAGTAGTGGTAGTATTTTTTGGAATATATATTGGTGCTCGTATGATTACGGGAAAACTCATCAGCAACCAAGCTTGGAAGGTAGTCAATGAGGTACAACTATTTGAAAGCGTTGCCTTTCCTAATATTGAAACTTATACCTGGTCTGCTAATGGTGGGGACATGCTCCATGGTGGTATTAAAGGTAGACAAGCTAAAGATATTTATGGAATTCCACTCGACTATGGTGAATATAAGGCAGATTTTGGAATTTTTAATATCAATCGAGGAATCCATTTTCATGCAAATTCTGGCAGATATACAGAATCTGGGGCAACTATTCAAATAGAAAATAACCAAAAAGTGCCACAATTCTACAATAAAAATGTGAAAGAGGAGAAAGGAGAATCTGTCCATGAACCAACTAAAGAGCTTCCTTACGTAAAAGATATGCAAAATCAATTAGTAGAGGTAGCACTGACTTTTGATAAACCATATAGTTTAAAAGAAATTCGAGCAATGATTCCTAAGAATCTTAAAACCAATTGGTATTGGATTGGTACAAATTCAACAGGTGATCCAAGTTGGTGGCAACCAAGTAATCTATACGGCACGAGTCCAGATTATCTAACGAAAAAAGAATATGTTCACAAAAAGGAAGCAGAAGAAGCTATTAAAAATCTCAAAGAAGGAGAGAGACTGAGTAACAGACTTGCCCAAATGAAAGATGTAGATGGATTCTTGGTTAATTTAAAAAAATATATTGCGACTGACATTGGAAAAAGTACCTACAATAATGTAACTCCGTCAGATGATATTAAAACCTACTTGAAAAAATTTGGTAAGCTAGACTTGTCTAAGAAAGAAGACTTAGAAAAATTAGAATTCTCAGGCGTTATCCTAACAGGAAAAGCTGAAAATTTTGCACAGTTGGAAGGTAAGGAGTGGATTTATGCATCAAGCATTGGAGCTTCTATACCAAATCAACCATACTACAAGTTGGACAAAGAATAAATTGATAAAAAAGGCGTAAAACACTTGCAATTTGAAGAAAATTTGATAAAATAGTAAGGAAAGTTAGACTGTATTGCCTACTGTCTATCTATAAAATATATTTTATTGGAGGCTTTTACTCAAATGGCAAAAGAAAAATACGATCGTAGTAAACCACACGTTAACATCGGTACAATCGGACACGTTGACCATGGTAAAACTACCTTGACTGCAGCTATTACGACTGTACTTGCACGTCGTCTTCCAAGCTCAGTTAACCAACCTAAAGATTACGCTTCAATCGATGCTGCTCCAGAAGAACGCGAACGCGGAATCACCATCAACACTGCGCACGTTGAATATGAAACTGCTAAACGTCACTATGCTCACATCGACGCTCCAGGACACGCGGACTACGTTAAAAACATGATCACTGGTGCCGCTCAAATGGACGGAGCTATCCTTGTAGTAGCTTCAACTGACGGACCAATGCCACAAACTCGTGAGCACATCCTTCTTTCACGCCAAGTTGGTGTTAAACACCTTATCGTCTTCATGAACAAGACTGACTTGGTTGATGATGAAGAATTGCTTGAATTGGTTGAAATGGAAATCCGTGACCTGCTTTCAGAATATGACTTCCCAGGTGACGATCTTCCAGTTATCCAAGGTTCAGCTCTTAAAGCTCTTGAAGGTGATGAAAAGTACGAAGACATCATCATGGAATTGATGGATACTGTTGATGAGTACATTCCAGAACCAGAACGCGACACTGACAAGCCACTCTTGCTTCCAGTCGAAGACGTATTCTCAATTACTGGACGTGGTACAGTTGCTTCAGGACGTATCGACCGTGGTGTTGTTAAAGTCAACGACGAAATCGAAATCGTTGGTATCAAAGACGAAATTCGTAAAGCAGTTGTTACTGGTGTTGAAATGTTCCGTAAACAATTGGACGAAGGTCTTGCTGGAGATAACGTAGGTGTTCTTCTTCGTGGTATCCAACGTGACGAAATCGAACGTGGACAAGTTATTGCTAAACCAGGTTCAATCAACCCACACACTAAATTCAAAGGTGAAGTTTATATCCTTACTAAAGAAGAAGGTGGACGTCATACTCCATTCTTCAACAACTACCGTCCTCAATTCTACTTCCGTACAACTGACGTAACAGGTTCTATCGAACTTCCTGCAGGTACTGAAATGGTTATGCCTGGTGATAACGTGACTATCGATGTTGAGTTGATCCACCCAATCGCCGTAGAACAAGGAACTACATTCTCTATCCGTGAAGGTGGACGTACTGTAGGTTCAGGTATGGTTACAGAAATCGAAGCTTAATTCAATTAAGTTCCCAGATTAACAATTATAGTCAGACAACTTTAATTGTAGCCCTCTGTTTGAGCAGAGGGCTTTTGTTATATTGAAATATAAAACCCTACTAAATTTTAGTAAGGTTTTAGCTATTAATCAGGAAAGTTCCTCTTTTTCTCCTGTAAAGGGAAGGGGGAATTTAGGAAGTTTGCTCTCTTCTTTCCAACTTTCAAAGCGTAGGCTAAAGAGGAGTTTGGTTAAACGAATGAGCATTTCTTTTTCGTTTGGGTCAAGTGCCTTGGTGTTGTCAAGAATTGTTATTATTTTTTTGGGTGCGTCTAGCTGGAAAAAATCAGTAATCGAAGTAATGTTAGCATCTAAAATCAGCCCGAAAAAGAGATCAAAAAATTGTTTCAGTTGGTCATCGGGAGTGGAAGCGACCCAATTTTTTAGAGTTTTGTCAGTTTGCAGACTATCTGCATTGAGTCCATCAGCTAGCAGAAAAGAATCATTTTCAACTTTCCAAGAAAAAGGATTGTGCTGTGCAATGCCGCCGATAGCAGTACTCTGAACGATGTGAGCAGTTTCAGGAATTTCCAGCATCATACCGACAATCGAGCCATAAGGAATATAGCGTTCGATTTTAGGACTAATTGATTGATAACCTGCCGTTTCAATAATAAGTTTATTAAGTCCCGGCGCATCAAAGCTGGTGATGAGTTTGATCCGTTCTTGGTTCTCTGAACTTAAATGACTGGTCGCAAAAGTTGCCAAATTACCTCCTTTAGAATGCCCTGTGACGTAAAAGGTTCCGGGTAACTCAGCGAGAGCTTTTTCCAGATAATGTGTTGCTGTTAGTTGAGCTGGGATTTGTGGCATGTAGGTCATGTGGAAATCTTCTTTCCAACCGATAATGGAATCGTCTGTTCCACGGAAAGCCACGATGTAAGTATCTGGTTTAATCCGAAAAGTTGTTGCTGAAAATTGTTTTTCGATATCTGAATCAATATCGTTAACGTAGCCCATAAGCTTGCTGCTTTTAAAACGCAGGCTTTGTCCCATTTGTTGCAATAGTTGCAAGTGTTCCTTTCCCATAATAGTCGGTGTTGGAGCTAGATCTGTAAGAGCCTCAGCACAATCATCTAGGCGCTTTGCATGGTAGCGGTCAAAATTTTTATCAGCTACTCCATCAAAATTTATGTAGCTTAATTCTGTAAACATCAGTAAATCCAAAATGGTCAGATCTTTGTCGTAGATTGTTTCATTTTTAACCTGTTCTAGATAATCAAATAAATTCATATTTTTCCTCCGGTTTTTCATGTTTAGTATATCATATTTTTGCTATAATAGAATAAATAAAAAGTATGAGGAAAGTATATGCACAAGATTATGTTAGTGGAGGATGATCCAATCATCCGCCAAATGGTAAAGCAGAGCTTGGAACAGTGGGATTTTCAGGTTATTGATATAGAAGACTTTACTCAAGTTTTAAGCATTTTTGTTCAGGAAAATCCTCATCTGGTTTTGATGGATATTGGTTTGCCGATGTTTAATGGTTATCATTGGGCTCAGGAAATCCGTAAGGTTTCAACAGTGCCGATTATGTTTTTGTCTTCACGCGATCAGGCAATGGATATTGTTATGGCTATCAATATGGGTGGAGACGATTATGTGACCAAACCCTTTGATATCAATGTTCTCTTGGCTAAGATTCAAGGGCTGCTCCGTCGTTCCTATGAGTTTGGTACAGACAATAATCTCCTAGAATATCAAGGCACTGTGCTTAACTTGAAAAATATGGATATTGTAGTCAATGGGCAAGTGGTTGATCTGACAAAAAATGAATTTCAAATTTTACGAATATTGTTTGAGCGAAAAGGGGCTATTGTCACACGTGAAGACATTATGCAGGAGCTATGGAATAGTGACTTTTTCATCGATGACAATACTTTGTCGGTTAATGTCGCACGTTTGCGTAAGAAATTGGAGGAAGTGGGTCTGGTAAACTTTATTGAAACCAAAAAAGGAATAGGATACGGTCTACGTCATGACTAGTAAGGAAAAACTTCATTTCATAAAAGGGTATATTTCTTCTCGGCGGTATTTTCTGCTCTTGCTTTTCTTGTTCTTTTTTGTGCTAGGGCTGTTGACATTTCTCTACACAAGTCAGGGACAGATGATTAATTATATTTCCTTGCTCTTGTTTTTTCTGGGCTTTCCACTTCTTAGTTTAGATGTTTTTCGCAATTACCAGCAGTTTAAGCATTTGCTCTGGGAAAGAGAAGATATAGTTATGCAGTCAGGCTCTGAGCAGCTGCTTTTGGAACGGCTTCAAGAAAGTCAGCAGAAATTGCAGAACCTAGATGAAGCAGAGAGGCAGAAGCGTTCAGAGGCAGAAGATTATTTTACTCTTTGGGCGCATCAGATCAAAACGCCGATTGCTGCTAGTCGTTTGTTAGTTGATAATCTCGCTGAGACGAATAGCCGTCAGGCCTTGCAGCAAGAGTTGTTTAAAATAGAAGCTTACGCAAATCTTGTCTTGCAATATTTACGATTGGAAAGTTTCCACGACGATTTGGTACTTAAAAAGGAAAATTTAGCAGATGTAGTCAAGGAAGCAGTGAAGAAATATTCGCTTTTCTTCATTCAAAAACATCTCAGCCTCAACTTGCATGATTTGGATTATGAATTTGTGACAGATCGCAAGTGGTTTCTTATTGTTTTGGAACAAATTTTGTCCAACAGTGTCAAATATACTAATCAAGGTGGCGTGGAGATCTATGTCAAGGATGACAGCCTTTATTTAGTCGATACAGGTCTAGGGATTCAAGAGAGCGATTTGCAGCGAGTTTTCGAGCGAGGTTTTTCTGGCTACAATGGGCGCTTGACGCAGCAATCTTCTGGTTTAGGACTTTACCTGACCAAGCAAATCCTTGATAAACTGGACTATCCAATTATGCTTAAGTCCAAGGTTGGTCAAGGGACGACAGTTAAAATTGATCTCAAACGTCGGCAGTTGGTATTTGAGTAGTTCAAGTTTTTAAAAATATTTTTCTTTCTTACAAAATTGTAAGAATTATCCTTAAAAATGAAAGGTTAGGTTATGGTACCGACCTTTCTTTTTTTATATACTAGTCTTGTAAATAAGTTAAACATGCTCTTTATATGAGAGGAGTAGAAAGTGAGGATGAAACGATGAAAAAGTTAGAAGAATTGTTCAAAAATCATGTGAGCCATAAACCGGAAGTGCTCAAAGAAGAATCCTTACGAGAAAAGATTGAAAAGCAGGAAACCTTAATCGAAATGAATCAATTTTGTATGGATTTGCGGATGATGGGTTAAGGAGAAGCAGATGAAAAAGTATAATGCTTATCAGTTAAAATTAGCTATGGCAGCCTTGATGGTGCTGGATCATATCTATATTATTCCAGGGCTTGTTTCTCCCAGCTGGGAAGGGATTTTTCATGCGCTAACTCGCTGTGTGGGAGTCTATTTTGCCTATATGGCGGTGGAGGGATTCATTCATACGCGTAACTTAAAAGCCTACCTACTCCGCTTATTTTCTTGGGGAATGTTTATGGCAGGAGGAAATGCGCTGCTAAACCTGCTTTATCAGTCGCGGCAGATTCATCTTGAAAATAATATTTTTCTGACCTTAGCCATGGGTGTGCTGATGTTAACTTTCTTTTATAGATTTTCTTCCTTATCTAAAGGTTGGTATCTCGTAGCAGGAGTGCTGACTTTACTTGCAGGTAGTTTTCTCACCGAAGGTGGGATTGTTATTTTGCCTTTTATGCTGATTAGCTACGTCTGCAGAGAACGGAAGATTTTGCGTAATAGTCTATATCTTCTTTTGTCAGCATTTTTACTGATCATGTCCTATACTGCCTGTCCAAGTTGGCAGGAGACACTGGAGATGTTACTTTATAATTCAGACTTTCTCTTTATCAGTGTGCTTCTCTTGCTAGCGCTTTATAATGGTGAGCGAGGACCAAAGACATCTTTTAGCAAATATTTCTTTTATGTCTTTTATCCGGCTCACCTCTGGTTGCTGGCAACGCTTGCCTTTTTTATGGCTGGCTAAGTCAGATTTAAAATAGTAAAATGAAATATGGAGGTACGGAGATGTTTAAACTTACCAGTAAACTTGCCCTGTCAAATCTAGTGAAAAATCGCAAACTTTACTATCCTTTCGCTCTTGCTACGATGATAGCGACTGCGATCCTTTACAGCTTTATCTCTCTGGCTTATAGTCCAGATATGGAAAAGAGTTACGGAGGTGCTGCTTCAAGGATGACTTTGCAATTTGGGATTATTGTGATTCAAATTGCGGTTTTGATTCTTGTTGCCTATGCGAATAGCTTTGTCATGAAAAATCGTTCGCGCGAGTTGGGGCTCTATAGTATTCTTGGGATGGAAAAGTGGCACTTACTCGTTATGACCTTTGTTGAGCTTTTGCTCTTCTTTGCGGGAACTGTTGGCTTGGGGCTTGGTGTTGGATTTATATTTGACAAACTTCTCTACGCTGTCTTACTCAAAGTTATGGGGATGCCTGTAGTCTTAGCTTCAACTTTCCAGTGGTTCAATATCTTTCTAACTTTAGTCAGCCTAGCTGTCGCTTTTGCCTTGATTCTCTTGCTCAATAGTGCTAGGCTTCTGCGTTATAGCTCGCTTACTATGATTCGTGAGAAAAAAGCTGGGGAGAAGAAGGGGCGTTTGCTTCTCTTGCAGACCTTGATTGGGCTTGTTTTGCTAGGTATTGCCTATTATATGGCTTTGATGGTTAAGAGTCCTGTGGCGGCGATTATCCAGTTTTTTTGGGCAGTTATCTTGGTAATTGCAGCAACTTACATTCTTTTTAATGCAGGCTCCATCACTTTCTTGCAGTTCTTGAAAAAAAGTAAGAGTTATTATCGCAAACCCGAAAATATGATTTCCGTCTCCAATCTAGTTGCACGTATGCGTAAAAACGCAGCGGGGCTTGCGACGATTTCTATCTTATCAACCATGCTGTTGGTTACCCTAGTGGGTTCTATCAACATCTATGTTGGCGGTAAGGACTATCTGGATAGTCTGTATCCTCACGCTTATAATTTTTCAGTCAGTACAGGAAATGAAAAAGAAGAGGATTTTCTTCTAAAAACAGTCAAGGAGCTAGTTGCAGAGAATCAGATAGCTTCTCCTAGTTATCATACGTATACTTACTATACCGTAGGTGTCAAAAGGAAAACCGCTAATCGGTTGATTTCAGTAGAAAATGGAAACAGGATTCCAGATATGGTTTTTACTGTTATTAGCTCTGCTGAATATGGAAAAATGACAGGCGAGAAACTTAGTCTAGCAGATAATGAAACGATTGTCTATGCAAAGGACAACTCACTGCTGGCTGATAAGCCTTTACAAGTTAATGATAAGTCTCTTACAATCAAAAAGATTGTAAGAAAAGATTTTAGCCATGGAAACATTCCAAATGAAGGCGTCGCTGTTGGTAATAAGCAAATTTATGCAGTGGTGAATGATCCCAGTCAAATCATGAAAATTGAATCGAAAACGTATTATGTCGGTGTTGATAGTTCGACAGAAGTGAAAGATATAAGTCATTTCGCTAGTCAGGCACTGGATAGGCTGATGACTTTACGCGAACAAGAAACGGCTGGAAATTTTAGTTTTACTAGTCGTCAGTCTGTTGAAAAGGAATATCGTGGCGTTGTGGGGACTCTCCTTTTTATCGGTATTTTTCTGTCTGTGATCTTTCTGATCGGAGCGGTCTTGGTTATCTACTATAAGCAAATTTCAGAAGGATATGAGGATCGGGATAATTTTGTTATTCTGCAAAAAGTAGGATTGGATCAAAGTCAAACCAAGCGCACCATTCAAAAGCAAATTTTGATCGTTTTCTTCTTACCGCTGGTCTTTGCATTTGTACACTTAGCGGTGGCTTTTAAAATGATCAGTCTAATTGTGGCTATGCTTGGTGCAAGTAATGTGGGGTTGCTCATTCAAACAACGATTGGAATTTGTCTAATCTTTCTCATAGCTTATATTGTTGTCTTTCTACTGACGGCAAGAACTTATCGAAAGATTGTTTCTCATTAAAATTTAAAAATTATACATAATAAAGAAAAAGAGGTACTTATAATGACTGTTTTAGATGTTCAACATGTGAAAAAAATTTACAAAACTCGCTTCCAAGGAAACCAAGTAGAAGCGCTTCGTGATATTCACTTTACAGTGGACAAGGGCGAATATGTCGCTATCATGGGGGAATCTGGTTCTGGGAAATCAACTCTTCTTAATATTCTCGCTATGCTGGATAAGCCGACAGAAGGGCGCGTTTTCCTCAACGGCACCGACACAGCGACCATCAAAAATAAGGACGCGTCGAGCTTCCGCCGTGAAAAGCTAGGTTTTGTCTTTCAAGATTTCAATTTATTGGATACTTTGTCTGTAAAAGATAACATTTTGCTACCATTGGTCTTATCTCGCCGTCCAATCACTGAGATGATGCGCAAATTGGTTGAGATTTGTAATGAGCTAGGGATCAACAACCTACAAGAGAAATTTCCTTATGAGATTTCAGGTGGTCAAAAGCAGCGGGTGGCAGTGGCGCGTGCCATTATCACTGAACCAGAAATTCTCCTTGCTGATGAGCCGACAGGAGCACTGGATTCCAAATCTTCCGCGACCTTGCTTGATGTCTTTGAAGAACTTAATGACAAGGGGCAAACCATTCTCATGGTGACCCACTCGACAGCAGCGGCTAGTCGTGCCAAGCGTGTGATTTTCATCAAAGATGGTATTCTCTACAATCAAATCTTCCGCGGGGATAAAACAGAGCGGCAAATGTTCCAAGAAATTTCAGATACCTTGACTGTAATGGCGAGTGAGGTGGGCTAAAATGTTTAGGCTTACCAGTAAACTCGCAGTTTCAAACCTTATCAAAAATCGCACTCTTTATTATCCTTTTGCGTTGGCTACCTGTGTTGCCGTTGCCATTACTTATATTTTTATCTCTTTAACCTTCAACCCTCACTTGAGTAAGATGGCAGGTAGCAGCACGATTGCTGTGGTACTTGCCCTAGGGATGGTCATTGTAACAATTGCTGCGACGATTATCGTTCTTTACGCCAATAGCTTCGTCATGAAAAATCGGTCTAAAGAATTAGGTGTTTACGGCATGCTGGGGCTCAATAAGCGACATTTATTTTCCATGATTTTTATTGAGCTCGTTCTCTTTGGACTAGTGACGGTTGCTTTGGGTTTAGGGGCAGGAATTTTGTTTGACAACTTGATTTATGCCTTTTTACTAAAGCTAATCGGTGTAAAGGCTGTTTTGGTTTCAACCTTCCAAGTCCCAGTTGTAATTGCAGTAGTCTTTATTTATGGTGGGATATTTGCTTTATTGGTTTTTGTTAATGGCTGGCGCCTGCTGCGTTTTAATGCGCTGCAAATGACCAAAGAAAAGCAAAGCGGTGAGAAAAAAGGACGCTTTCTTGTGGGACAAACCATTCTGGGTATACTAGCGCTTGCGGCGGGCTATTATCTAGCGCTCAGCGTAACCAATCCCATGTCAGCTATCTTCATCTTCTTCTTGGCTGTGCTGTTAGTCATCCTAGCGACCTATCTGCTTTTTAATGCTGGCATCACCGTTTTTCTGCAAATGTTGCAAAAGAACAAGAACTATTATTACCAGCCCAAAAACATGATCTCGGTCTCCAATCTCATCTACCGCATGAAGAAAAATGCGGTCGGTCTTGCTACCATTTGTATCTTGTCCACCATGGTCTTGGTGACCTTGGCAGGCGGCAGTAATATCTATGCTGGCGATGAATATTTCCAAAAAGCGATCAATCCTAGTGATTTTGCTCTAAATGGGAAAAATGTCACGACTGAACAAATGAACCAAGTTTTTAGTGAATTTGTAGCAGAACAAGGCTTGAAGGTCAAAAAACAATATGCTGTTCAGTCTTATATTATGGGGGTTAAGGAGCAGACGGGCAACACCTTTGAGCTCTACAATATGGGACAAAATCGAGTGATTCCTAAGTCAATCATTTTCATGATGTCAACGAAGGACTATGAAACCATGACAGGTCAAAAGTTGGATTTACAAGAAAATGAAGCAGCGATTTATAGTAAAAATGTCAAGCTAGACACCCAGCAAAAAGTGCGCATCGCTAATCAAGATTTGACAGTCAAAAAGGAGTTTAATGAAAACTTTATCTTTGGCTACATCCCTGATGAATACAGCTTAATTACAGACAAAATTCTTTATATGGTGGTCAACCATCCTGACCAGCTCCTAGCGCTACAAAGCCAACAATTTAATGTTACTCCCTATCTCTATGGCGGGCTCAATATTGAGGCTTCTAACAAGGTGAAAGAAAAACTAAATCAGCCTTACCAGAAAAAACTGGAGCAGTTCAATCAAACCCTACCAGAAGGAACGGCCTTCTACGGTTCAGCGAGAGTAGTGGCGGTTAAGGAATTCTCAACTGTCTTCGGCGGACTCTTCTTCATTGGCATTTTCCTAGCCATTGTCTTTATGTTGGGAACAGTCTTGGTTATCTACTACAAGCAAGTTTCTGAAGGCTACGAGGACCGCGAGCGCTTCGTCATTCTGCAAAAAGTCGGGCTCGACCAAGAGCAGACCAATCAGACCATTCGCAGACAAGTGCTGACCGTTTTCTTCCTGCCCTTGATTTTCGCCTTTGTCCATTTGGCCTTTGCCTATCATATGCTCAGTTTGATTTTGAAAATCCTGGGCGTGCTAAATAGCGGCTTGATGCTCATGGTAACCCTGGGAGTCTGTGCGATCTTCCTCATCGTCTATATCGTCGTCTTTCTTATTACATCGCGCAGCTATCACAGAATTGTGAAAATGTGACAAATGCTAGTAAAAAGTTCTGAATATAGTTTCAGAACTTTTTATTTTATAAATATTTATACCGTTTTACGAAAAAATATGATACAATAACTAGGTTATTTATATTTCTGGGAGTTAATAAATGAATATTTTTAGAAAAAAAGAAAGCGGACATGAGCGGACAGGCATGCGGCGTCATCTGCGGCTTATGGACTTGATTTTGCTGGGGATTGGCTCTATGGTTGGAACAGGAATCTTCACTATTACAGGAATTGGGGCGGCAACTTATGCGGGTCCAGCTCTGACGATTTCCATTGTAATTGCGGCTATCTGCGTGACCATTTCGGCTCTTTTTTATGCCGAATTTGCTTCGCGCGTGCCAACCAACGGTGGTGCTTATGGCTATCTTTACGTCATCTTGGGCGAATTTCCTGCTTGGATAGCGGGCTGGCTGACCATTATGGAATTTTTGACTGCTGTTTCCAGTGTGGCTTCGGGCTGGGGCTCCTATTTAAAAGGGCTTTTGGAAAATTGGGGCATTCGCCTTCCGACCGCACTCAACGGCACTTTCAACCCAGCAGCAGGGACCTATATTGACTTGCTGCCGGTCTTGGTTTTGGTTTTTGTCACAGGCCTTGTTCTGCTCAATTCTAAGGCGGCTTTGCGCTTCAACTCAGCCTTGGTCGTCCTCAAATTCTCAGCCTTGGCACTCTTTATCGTCGCAGGTCTCTTTTTCATCAAACCTGAAAATTGGTCCAACTTCGCGCCTTTTGGCTTTGGACAAATCTACGGCGGCAAAACCGGTATTATGGCTGGCGCTTCCATTATGTTCTTTGCCTTTCTTGGTTTTGAGTCTATTTCTCTGGCGGTCGATGAGGTCAAGGAACCGCAAAGGAATGTTCCGCGCGGGATTGCCCTGTCGCTCAGCATTGTGACGGTGCTTTATGTGGTGGTGACCTTGATTTTGACGGGTATGGTGCATTATACCAAGCTAAATGTACCGGACGCAGTTGCCTTTGCTCTGCGTAGCGTCGGTCTGTCTTGGGCGGGGAATTACGTGTCTGTGGTCGCGATTTTGACCTTGATTACGGTTTGTATTGCCATGACCTACGCCCTGTCGCGCATGGTCTACAGTATCAGTCGCGACGGACTCTTGCCGCGACAATTTAGCAACTTGACCCAAACGAGCAAGGTTCCTAAAAATGCCACGATTTTGGTAGGAATTTTTGCAGCTATCTGCGCGGGCGTCTTTCCCTTAGCAACGATTGCTTCCTTCCTCAATATCTGTACGCTGGCTTACCTGATTTTGTTGGCTTACGCCATTATTAAATTGCGCAAGGAACAGGGAGCACCAAAAGAGGGCGAGTTCAAGACGCCGCTGATGCCCATTCTACCAATCTTGTCCATTGTGATTTGCCTGTCCTTTATGACCCAGTATGAGCTAGTCACTTGGCTTGCTTTCGGGCTTGCCCTAATCGTCGGTATCATCATCTACGCCCTTTACGGCTACCGTCATTCCGGAGTTGGGGAGTAGCTAATCTTACAAAATTGTAAGAAATAATTAAAAAATGTAAGATAGAGCTAAGGAAATTAGTTCTATCTTTTGATATAATCGAATAAAAAATGGAGGTTTGAAAATGAAGAAAGTGTTTTTAGGGTATCTGGGAGCGCTGGTTTTATTGTTGTTAATGGCTGGGGCAGCATTGTTTTATTTCGGTCCAAATTATAACATTTACCTGCTTCCTCCAAGTCCGCAGCAATATGTTAAATCTGCACTTGGCAAAATGAGTTTTGGACTGTATGCAGGAAAAGAGTGGGAAGAAGAAAGTAAAAAAGCATTAGAGGAAGTAAAAATCGCAAAAAACTATGAAGAAACTTATCCTGTACTAAAAAGAATGGCGGAGTTAGCAGGAGGCAAACATTCCTATTTTTATAGTCCAAAAGATAACAGACTCATTCGTCGTTTGTTACCCAAAGGAGGCAAAGATGCAACTCTACAACAAGTCGCATTCATTGAAAATTGGATGAACAACTATCCAAAGAAAATACTAGATCACATATCTCTTAGAGAGTTTTTAGACGCTGGCCAACTTGGACTTAAAGTTTGGATTTTTTAAAATTAATTTTTAAAAATATATTGACCATATTTATATTTTTTGTTATAATGAAAGTACAAATTAAATAGAAGTGTAACTATTCAATTAGGCATTATTATCCAGACGACAGAGGGATAATAGTGCCATTTTTTGTTCCCTTTTTAGGAGAGTATAACTATGAGAGTGATGCAGTCGTTGAATCAGAATGCTTTATTAGTAGAAGAAGGTAAAAAGCAGTTTGTAGTTTTAGGAAAAGGAATTGGTTTTGGGAAGAAAAAGGGAGAAATTATTTCGGAAGTTCAAGGATTAAGGTACTATGAGATTACCGAAAATAACCCTAAAAATATCTTAGAGTCCATATCAGAAAAGAATTTAGAGATTGCAGAAGAAATTGCAGAAGTTACAGCTAAAAAATTTAAAACAGTTATTAGTGCAGAATCAATTGTTTCTCTTGCAAGCCATCTCGAATTTATTCATGACCGTCACCAAGAAGAGGCGACTTTCCAAGAGCCATTTGCCTATGAATTGAAATATCTTTACGCAGAAGAATATAACTTAGCGAAGTGGATTATTGATTACATAAACAAAAACTACCATTTATCTCTTCCGTTAGCTGAGGTATCTTTCTTTACTTTACATTTTGTGAATATGCAGCTTGATAAGAATTCCTCGACGAATCTGTTAAAATTAAGCACGATTTTAACAGATTTGATAAATGTAGTTGAAGAAAAGTGGGGGAAGAAAATCGATAAAGAAAGTATTGATTTTTCAAGATTTATTGTCCATCTACGTTATTTTATCATGAGAAATTTTTCTGCAGTAAGAAAAGAAGAGCAACAAGCTACAATAGACGATTTTTACTCACTTGCGGAAGTTATGTATGTTGATGAGATGGAAACACTAAGTTGCATTAATAAGGAATTATCAAATAAACATGATATTTGTTTAAGTAAACCGGAAAATTTTTATTTGTTACTTCATTTAATTCGTTTAAAGAATTGTTAGGGAGATTATTATGGTTGATTTGAGTAGTATGTTTAACAAAGATTTGGTTTTTACAGATATTAAAGCAGATGACAAATTTGATTTTTTTAGAATCGCATCTGAAAAATTAGTTTCTCTAGATTATATTGAAAATAGTTTTGAGCACGCGCTTATAGAAAGAGAAAAAGAATATCCTACAGGTCTAAATTTAGGTGACTTTGGGATTGCAATACCTCATACAGATTCGATTCACGTCAAAAAACAATTTATCAGTGTATTTAAGATGACGGATGCTATTAAGTTTACTCAGATGGGAACTGACGATGAGGAGGTAGAGGCTAAATATATCTTTGTGTTAGGGATAAAAGATCCAAAATCACAGGTAGCTTATTTAGCTTCTCTTATCTCATTGTTAACCAACCAACAATTTTTAGATGCCTTATCTCAAGCTCATACTAAAGGAGGAATAAAAGAAATTTTAAGTCGGACGTTCGATTAAAGCTAGTTTTAATCGGATTGCAAATAAGTTTCCATGGTTTTTCAAGGAGGTCTTTATGAAAAATATTTTATTAGCTTGTGGCTCAGGTATTGCAACTTCAACTGTGGTACACAGTAAAATTGCCACTATCTTAGACGATAAAGGCTATAGGGGAAAATATAAGATTACTCAATGCAAGGTATCTGAGGCCCCTGCGAAGTCAGCTAATTTCGACTTTTTGATTGCAACTACTATGCCACCTAAAGGATTAGAGTGTGAGTTTGTGTCAGGTGTCTGTTTCTTAACAGGAGTTAACACGCAAGCTTCCATTGATCGTATTGTAGAGCTTATGGAAAAATAGGAGAAGGATTATGAAAGGTTTACTTGATGTCTTCCAGTTTATTCAAGGATTGGGAGTAAGTGTGGTGATGCCTATTGTAATTTTTATATTAGGCTGTGCTTTTAAAACAGGGATTGGGAAAAGTCTTCGTGCAGGTCTTACTGTAGGGGTTGGTTTTATTGGTTTAAACCTAGTTATTAACTCACTACTTGGAGTGAGTCTGTCTCCTGCTGTACAAGAAATGGTAAAACGTTTTGGCTTATCTCTATCAACGATTGATGTAGGATGGCCAGCGTCCGCTGCGATTGCGATGGGATCAACAGTAGGGCTTATTATCATACCGTTAGGTATTGTCATTAATATGGTCATGCTCCTTACTAATACAACACAGACTGTAGATGTGGATATCTGGGACTACTGGCACTTTGCATTTACAGGAGCCTTGGTTGCGATTCTAACTAATAATGTTGTTATTGGTGTGATTGCCGCAACCATTAACATGGTTATTGTAATGGTGTTAGGTGATATTACTGCACCGGAAGTTGAAAAATCCTTGTCCTTACCTGGTGTTTCACTCCCTCACGGTTTTACAACTGCATATGCACCTATTGCCTTGGTTATCAATTCTATTATCGATAAGATTCCTGGAATCAATAAGATTGATATCAACATGGATACTGTTCAACGTCGTTTCGGTGTGTTTGGAGAGCCAATCTTAGTAGGTACTCTTCTTGGTTTCGTTATAGGAGTTTTAGCTGGTTATGATTTTAAAGGAATTCTAACTTTGGGAGTTTCTTTGGGAGCTGTTCTGGTATTAATTCCTAAGATGGCGGCCCTTCTGATGGAAGGGTTGATTCCAATCAGTGATGCTGCGAGTGAATTTATTCAAGTGAAATTCAAGAATCGCGGTAAGATCTACATTGGACTTGATTCTGCAGTAGGTGTTGGTCACCCTGTAACTCTTGCGATCTCATTTGTGCTTGTACCATTGTTGATTTTCTTAGCTGTAGTATTACCAGGAAATACTGTACTTCCATTTGCGGATCTTGCGGTTATTCCATGGATGTTTGTACTTATTACCCCAATTGTAAAAGAAAATGGATTTAGAGGTTTGATTGTTGGTTTGGTTGTCCTTGTGTGTGGTCTTTATATTGCAACTGACTTGGCACCGTTAATTACAACAGCAGCTAAAAACGTCAATTTTGAAATGCCTGCAGGTGCGAATATGATTTCTTCTATTTGTGACGGTGCAAACCCTCTAACTTGGATTCTTGTTCGTCTAAGCGGGCTTGGTTATGTAGGAACTGCTGTAGGTAGTGCTTTTGCGGTTGTACTTGCACTTTGGAACAGAAATCGTATTAAGAAAGAAGCTGCTTTGATGCATGCTGGTGAATAATAGAAAGCGGGGGAACAAAATGGTTTATGTTCATAATAAGTTTAGCTACTTTGTCAGTGTGGTTTTAACAGGAATCTTCACTGTCTTAATTGTGGCTTGGTCATTCTTTATGGTTAGCCAAAACGTTCTCCCACAGTTATTCTTGTTTATTGCTTTTATAGCGGGGTATAACGTTTGGAACACCTTTGTGTCTCAAGTCAATATTAAAGAAATTAAACTAGATGGTAATAGACTTGAGATTAAAACCTTGTCTAAAACTCATGAAGTTAAAGTAGATGAGTGTGAGAGTTTTAAAATTCGAGAGTTCCCATCAGCTGGGAAAATGTATATCAGAATAAAGGGGACAAAGTCACGACGTTTTTGGATTGATACAAAATATTTCAATGATTCTAAGACATTATTTAGAGAACTTTTGAATATTGAATTTGAGAAACACCCGAATAGCTTAAAAGCACGCGCAAGAAAAGTAAATACTGAGTACAACAAGATTACAAAAAAGAAAGTGTGATGACATGTACGAGGATTTAAAAGCGAAAATCATTGATTATGGAAAGAAATTAGATCGCTATGGGTTGATTGCCCTATCTGGTGGGAATATATCATGTAGATTAGGAAATGATTTGTTTTTGGTAACACCAAGTGGAATGGTCTATGAAGAACTTGTTCCAAGTGATATCTGTCTGGTAAATAAAGATGGACAAGTAGTTGAAGGTCAAAGAAAACCAAGTGTAGATACAGAAGCACTTCTCTATATTTATAATCATTTATCTGAAGTAAACGCAGTAATTCATACACACCAACCTTATGCGACAGCACTTGGTTTAATATCGAATCGTATTGATTGTGATTTAACAACACTAGCAAATACTGCAAAAGGTCATGTAAATGTAGCACCGTATGCATCTGCGGCTTCAATTGATATGGGAATTTCGGCTGTAGATCATCTTGATGGAAAACTAGCAGTTGTTCTAAAAAACCATGGTGTTCTAACCGTTGGAAAAGACTTGAAAGAAGCATTTTACGCAGCGGTTTATTTGGAAGAAGCATCAAAAACAATTGCTGTCGCAAGATCTCTAAATACAGATATTGCAAAGTTATCTGAAGAACAGATTCAAAAGGCAGTTGAAGTATTTACGCATTATGGCCAGAAGTAGGAGAAGGGGACATGTTAGTTACATCAAAAGAATTATTACAGTATGCAAAAAAACATCATTTTGCAGTTCCTGCCACAAACTTTGTTAATCTGGAGTCTGCACGCGCTTATGTGAAGACAGCGGAAAAGCTAGGTCTTCCTTTAATTTTAGCTTTCGCTCAAGCTCATATGGACATGATTAGTCTTGAAGAAGCTGCTTTAATTGGGAAATACTATGCTGAAAACTCAAGTACATCGGTGATTCTTCACTTAGATCATGGACAGGATTTCGATACGATTGAAAAAGCGATTCAACTAGGATTTAATTCTGTCATGATTGACGCATCGACTATGCCTTTTGAAGAGAATATTAGCTTAACAAAAAGAGTTGTTGAAATGGCTCATTCTTATGGGGTAGATGTTGAATCTGAAATTGGTCATGTGGGTTCTGGTACAAATTATGAAAATCATGACTTGAGTGATTCTATCTATACTGAGGTGGAAGATGCGGCTCGATTCGTTAAAGAAACAAATACTGATACTTTAGCAGTCTCAATTGGAACAGCGCATGGATTCTACCAAGGAACTCCAGTCATTAGTTTTGATCGTCTTCATGAGATTAGTAAAGAGGTAGATGTTCCTCTAGTACTTCATGGTGGTTCTTCCTCAGGAGATAACAATCTTCATCGTTGTGCAACGGAAGGAATTTCTAAGATCAATATCTTTACGGACTTTATGGTGGCTGCTGTAAATCAAGATAAGAAGGTAGAGTTAACTGCCTTTTCAAAAGAAGCAGAAAAAAATATGTCGGAAACTCTGGAACACTACTTTAATGTGTTTGCGACAAAAGAGTATAAGAGGTAATCTATGTCAAAAAATCATTTTTTTATCTTTAATCCAAAGTCCTATTTATATGGTAAAGAGCTAGAAGAGCTAGCGAGAACTGCAGATAAGGTCGCAAAAGAAGTAGATTTTGAAATCTATGTAACGGCTCCTTATGCGGATTTATATCGAATAAAAGAAGCAACAGAGAACATTACTGTCTGTGCCCAACACTTGGACGGAATTAACCCAGGGAGAGGGATGGGAGCAGTGTTACCAGACTCTCTAAAAGAAGCGGGAGCAGGAGCAGTCTTTTTGAATCATGCAGAGCACCCTCTGACTCTTGCTCAACTCGTACAAGCTGTGAAACGCTCTAAAGAATTGGGGTTAACCACCATTGTCTGTGCTAACACGGTTGAAGAAGCAAAAGCGGTTGCTACCTTAGGAGTAGATATTCTTCTCTGCGAGCCAACCGAATTAATTGGTACTGGACAAGTTAGCGATGAATCTTATGTGAGAGATACGATTAATGAGATAAAATCGATTGATCCAAATGTCTTAATCATGCAAGCAGCAGGCATTAGTAATCCATTAGATGTTTATAATGTTATTTCTTTAGGAGCTGATGGGACCGGTTGTACAAGTGGAATTGTTAAAGCAGGTAATCCAAAAGAGATGTTGGTCGATATGGTGAAGGCCATGGAACTTGCGATAAAAGGAGAAAATTATGACAGCTCGTTATGATGAATTTGTTGTAAAGTCGTTCAAAGGACAGTCATCCTTTATTGATGTGACGAACGAGGTGAGAGAATTCGTCCAACAAAGTGGCGTTCATGAAGGTATTTGTACGGTCGCAACCACTCATACAACCTGTGCTGTCTTTCTGGAAGAGTATACACATGATGAAGATTCACAAGGAGTGGATTACTTGTCAGTGGACTTGGAGCGCGTGTTGACAAAGTTGGTACCACGTCATTCTTCGAAAGATAGTTACCTATATCCTGGAGAAAAGCATTATCGGGCTGTTGAGTCTTGGCCAAATGCAGAGGATTATCTACCAGGAGGAGATCGAACACTTCTATTTAATGGAGATGCACACATTAAGGCGACGATTATTGGTGAGAGTGTAACCATTCCTATTAAAGGATCTAAACTTACTTTAGGAACAACCGGTTATGTTTACTTTGCAGATTTTGATCAAACACAAGAAAGAAAACGCAAGGTTCAAGTTGTCGTTATTGGGGAGTAGGGGAAGTCGGCTTAGACCAAGTCCTTCAACAGGCTTTCCTACTAGCTAAACAACAACGTTGTCTGGTTCACATTGGTAGAAACCTCCTCTCAAATGTGAAGAAAAAAGGTCAGCCAGAGATCACCAAACAGTTCAAAGAAAGCAAAAGAGTGGATTGCTAGCGAATTGACAAAATAGCTCCTGCAATGTAAAAAACAACCCTCGTGGTTGTTTTTTGCTATAATGATAAGTGGAGGAAAATAGATGATTAGACGAGCGAGGCTGTCAGACCTAGAAGGGCTTCATGCACTCAACACCAAGGTGCTGGGTTATGACATTGATAAAAAAGTAATGGGGCAGCAGTTGGAGACTTTGCTAGAGCGGCGCGACCATTTTATCTTGGTTTCAGAGACAAAAGAGGGCGAGCTTTTGGGCTACCTTCACGCGGCAGCTTACGATTGCCTTTATTTTCCACCCTTGCTCAATCTTTTGGCGTTGGCAGTCGGGGCTGATTTTCAAGGGCAGGGACATGGCAAAGCTTTGATACAGGCGCTTCGTGAACTTGCTGACCCAGCTGACTACACCAGTCTTCGTATCAACTCAGGAATTGCTCGCACAGAAGCGCATGCCTTTTACCGCGCTATCGGCTGTCAAGAGAAAGCTGACCAGAAACGCTTTTTCTGGAATTGGAAGGAGAGCAAATGAATATTCAACCGCTAAGCCAGAGGCATGCTCTGGAAATTGCGAATGACTGGCACTATGAGGGGATTTATGCTTTTTATAATATGGAAGCTGACCCTGAAGATTATGCAGAGTTGATTTCAGAAGAAGCGCGGGGCAATCGCTACTATCAAGTATTGCGCGATGGAAGTTTGTATGGCTTTTTCTACTTGGAAGAAGTAGCACCTGAGAGTTTTGAACTGGGGCTTGGACTTAAACCAGAACACTGTGGCAAAGGGCAAGGAAAGGCTTTTCTAGAATTGATTTTATCCTACATTAAAGAGCATTTTTCTGCTAAAACGGTCTTTTTATCAGTCGCAGATTTCAACCAGCGTGCACAAGCACTCTACCTTAACAGCAGCTTTGATATTGTCGACCGCTATCCGCAAGAAACCAATGGCGATAGTTACCTCTTTGTCAAAATGAAAAAAGAAATGGAGTAAAAAAATGAAAATAGCTGTTATTCAAGCTACAACTCGAAAAAATATGAATTCACTTCTTGTAGATATGGTAAAAAAATCAACTAAAGGGGAATATGAAATTGTTAATTTTGGAATATTTCCAAATGAAGATTGTCAGTACTCTTATGTAGAAGTTGCTATTATGATTAGCCTTTTAATAGAAACACAAGCCGTTGATTTTGTGGTAACTGGCTGTTCTTCTGGCCAAGGTATGATGCTCGCTTGTAATAGTCTACCGGCTCTCACATGTGGCTATGTAGCAACTCCACAAGACGCTTTTCTTTTTGGGCGTATTAATGGTGGAAATGTTGCATCACTTCCTTTGGGACTTAATTTTGGCTGGCAAGGTGATTTAAATTTACAGTATACTTTGGATAAATTATTTGATGGAGAATTTGGTGTTGGTTACCCTGCTCAAGATGCAGAGAGAAAATGCTTAGAAACTCAATTGTTACAATCTCTTAGTCAGTTAACAAAGTCAACATGGCTAGATTTATTGGATGAGTTTCCACAAGATCTATTACTAAAGATTTTACAGCGTAAAAATGTAATGGATTATTTATTAAAATATGGGCAAAACAAAAAATTAGTAGAAAAATTACAAACAAAAATGTGAGGAAAATCAAGTGACATTTGAAGAAATTTTACCGGGGCTGAAAGCCAAGAAAAAATATGTCCGCACGGGCTGGGGCGGCGCAGAAAACTATGTCCAGCTCTTTGACACCATTGAGCAAAATGGCGTGGCGCTTGAGGTGACGCCTTACTTCCTCATCAACGTCACGGGTGAGGGCGAAGGCTTCTCCATGTGGAGCCCGACCCCTTGCGATGTGCTCGCGACTGACTGGGTAGAAGTACATGACTAGGACAGTTTTGGTGACAGGCGCTAGCTCTGGTATTGGCTTGGCGCAGGCGCGGCTTTTTTTGGAAAATGGCTGGCGCGTTTACGGCGTGGACAAGTCCGAGCAGCCTAGCTTGCTTGGTGATTTCCACTTTTTACAGTTGGACTTGAGGGGCGACTTGACGCCACTCTTTGACTGGCTGCCTCAGGTTGATGTGCTATTGAACACCGCAGGCGTCTTGGACGATTACCGTCCCTTGCTTGAAACAACAGACCAAGACTGGGCTCAGCTCTTTTCCGTCAATCTTCATGCAGTCATGAAAATCACCCGCTTTTACCTAGCCAAAATGGTCGAAAAAAAGGAGGGCATCATCATCAATATGTGCTCTATTGCAAGCGACTTGGCTGGCGGAGGGGGTGCTGCCTACACGGCTTCCAAGCATGCTCTAGCAGGCTTGACCAAGCAAGTAGCGCTGGACTATGCAGACAAGGGTATTCAGGTCTTTGGCTTGGCACCGGGCGCTGTCAAAACCGCTATGACAGCAGCCGACTTTGAGCCGGGCGGTCTCTCTGACTGGGTGGCAGCAGAAACGCCAATCAAACGCTGGCTCGCCCCCCAAGAAGTAGCAGAAATCAGCCTTTTTCTTGCCTCTGGAAAAGCTCAAGCTATGCAAGGACAAATCCTCAAAATTGACGGCGGGTGGAGCTTGAAATGAAGTTTCTGGTGTGATTTAGGTAATCTGAAAAAGGAGACAGAAAATGAACGCTACTTTGTTTACGGATAACAATCTTCTATTTTTTAAAGATTGGCAGAAAAACATGGTTTCTTATGGGCTAGAAGCGCGCTTGGGGCAGCTCTTTCTTAATGAGAGTGAGACCACGGTTTTCTATGCTTTAGGAAATTTTCTCTTTTTAGCCGGCGATGTTGATGCTCGATTTTTTGTCGAATACTATGAGAAACATGGTCTTGAAAATAAAATCCTTATTTCTGAAGAAAAGGCTTGGCAGGATTTTTTGGATAAGAATGAGAATGTGCCTCCCTTGCGGCGCTTTAAGCGCTTTGCTTTTTCTGATACCATAGATGTTGATAAGGCAAAGTTGACAAAACTGATTCAGGATTTGCCAGAGAAGTATGAGTTGAGACCAATCAATCAAGACCTGTATGAAGATTTGGGAGCAGAAGACTGGTCTCAAGATTTGCAAGGTGATTTTAAGGATTTTTCTCAATTTGAGGCTTGTGGTGGTTTTGGTTTTCTTCTCTTACACGATAGAAAAACGATTGCAGGAGTTTCATCGGGCTTGGTCTATCGCTCTGCCATTGAAATCGAAATCGCAACCAAGAATAATTACCAAAAGCAGGGTCTAGCGAAAGTTTTGGCAGCGCGAATGTTGCTGGAAGCAACTAAGCGAGGAACCATTCCTCTGTGGGACGCGCATAATGACGCTTCGCGTAAAATTGCTAACTTTCTTGGTTATCAATGTTTAGGAGCTTATCCAGCCTACGAGCTGATAACAAATGAGTAAGGAGCTAACTATGAACGCACAACAAATGTGGGCGGAATACAAAGCAATCAATCCAGAAATTGGCGATGAGATAGACGCTTGGGCTTTTGGCGCGGAGGCCGATAAGCTAGCGGACTTGGTCTTGCGCGGTCAAAAGACAGCCACAGCCTCAAGCTATGATTTATATGGAGTGGACGGGGAGCCCCTGCCGCAAGTCGGGACTTTTGATGTCATCTTGGACAGTCGCGATGAAGCGGTTTGTATCGTAGAAATCACCAAGGTAACTGTCCAGCCTTTCAATCAAGTAGCAGCCGAGCACGCTTTTAAAGAGGGCGAGGGGGACAAATCCCTGTCCTATTGGCGGGAGGTTCACCGCTCGCTCTTTAGCCAGTGGCATCAGGAGGCGGGCTTGACCTTTACAGAAGACAGCAAGGTTGTCTTGGAAGAATTCCGCAGGGTTTATCCTGTAAAATAATAAGCAAGCAGTCAAAAAATTTTGGCTGTTTTTGGATTTATTTCTTAGAATTTAACCTCTTTCGCTAAAAGAGTGAAAATATGATATAATGATACAAAACTATATTTATAAATTGAGGAACATTATGTCAAATTATGCGATAATTTTAGCGGCTGGTAAAGGCACTCGGATGAAGTCTGATTTGCCTAAGGTCTTGCATCAAGTTGCAGGGATTTCTATGGTTGAGCATGTTTTACGTGCGGTTAAGTCTGTTGAGCCGCAAAAAACGGTCACAATCGTTGGGCACAAGGCAGAGCTGGTTGAGCAGGTTTTGGCAGGTCAGACCGACTTTGCTAGACAGACCGAGCAGCTGGGAACAGGCCACGCCGTCATGATGGCAGAGCCTGCTTTGCAGGACTTAACAGGACAGACCTTGGTGATTGCTGGGGACACGCCGCTTATCACGGGTGAAAGCCTGAAAAATCTGATTGATTTTCATGTCAACCACAAAAATATTGCGACCATTTTGACCGCAGAAGCGGACAATCCTTTCGGTTACGGACGCGTTGTCCGCAATGAGCACGACGAAGTCTTGAAAATTGTCGAGCAAAAGGACGCTACGGACTTTGAAAAGCAAATCAAGGAAATCAACACGGGAACTTACGTCTTTGACAATGCCCGCCTCTTTGAAGCGCTGAAAAATATCAATACGGACAATGCCCAAGGCGAATACTATATCACCGATGTTATCTCGATTTTCCGTGAAAATGGCGAGAAGGTTGGCGCTTACACCTTGCAGGACTTTGATGAAAGTCTGGGCGTTAATGACCGCGTGGCGTTGGCAACGGCTGAGAGTGTCATGCGTCGCCGTATCAACCAGGCTCACATGGTGAATGGCGTAAGTTTCCAAGCGCCAGAGACAACTTACATCGAAATCGATGTTGAAATTGCCCCAGAAGTGCAGCTGGAAGCCAATGTTACTCTAAAGGGCAAGACCAAGATTGGCGCGGCCAGCCGCTTGACCAATGGGACTTACATCCTAGACTCTGAAATCGGGCAAAATACGGTGATTACCAGCTCCATGATTGAGAAATCGACTTTGGCAGACGGCGTGACGGTAGGGCCTTATGCGCATATCCGCCCAGGTTCTTATTTGGCCAAGGACGTTCACATTGGTAACTTCGTGGAGGTCAAGGGGTCAAGTCTCGGTGAAAATACCAAGGCGGGACACTTGACTTACATCGGCAATGCAGAAGTTGGCTCAGACGTTAATTTTGGAGCGGGTACGATTACGGTGAATTACGACGGGCAGGCCAAGTTCAAGACAGAGGTCGGCAACAACGTCTTCATCGGCAGCAACTCAACCTTGATTGCGCCGCTGTCTATCGGTGACAATGCCTTGACCGCTGCGGGCTCTACGATCAATAAAGATGTACCAGCAGACGCCATTGCGATTGGTCGTGGCCGTCAAATCAACAAAGAAGACTACGCTAAACGTTTGCCACATCATCCCAACAATCAATAAATAGGAGAGGCTGGTTTGCCAGCAAGCAAGCTAGTTCAAAAAAGCTATGGAATTTGAAGAAAAAACAATCAAGCGAACAGAAATCTTTTCTGGACAGGTCATTCGCGTGGCGGTGGACGATGTCCAGTTGCCTGAGGGGAAAGGTCAGTCCAAGCGCGAGTTAATTTTTCACAATGGAGCGGTAGCGGTGATTGCTATCACGCCAGAAAATAAACTAATCTTGGTTAAGCAGTACCGCAAGGCCATTGAAGCAACGAGCTACGAAATTCCCGCTGGCAAGTTGGAAGTCGGTGAAAATGCGGATCCCAAGGCTGCTGCCCTGCGCGAGTTGGAAGAAGAAACAGGCTACACGGCTGACTTGGACTTGGTTTATGATTTCTATACAGCTATCGGCTTTTGTAATGAAAAAATCAAGCTCTACAGCGCCAGCCATTTGACCAAGGTCGAAAACCCGCGCGAGCAAGACGCTGACGAGACTTTGGAGCTCTATCAAGTGACCTTGGACGAGGCGAAGAAGCTGGTCGCTTCTGGTGATATTTGTGATGCAAAGACCATTATCGCCCTTCAATATTGGGAAATGAAGGAAAATTTGAAGAGATAGGAAGGTGGGCTCATGGGTAAACCTTTATTAACAGACGAAATCATTGAGCGGGCTAACCGCGGCGAGATCATTTCTGGTCCGCCCTTGACAGATGACGAGGAAACCAAGATTTTGAGGACGAGTGCGACTTCAACGCCTTTTGGTTATGCTTCACCTAACAATCATCATCAGTCCGTCAGTCAAGAAACCTTGCACATCAAGGTGGAGCCGTCGGTTGTCAAAAGTCGTCGGATTGAAAATGAAAAAAGAGGACTTTTCCAAGCCAAATTAAATAAAATTTTGCTGGTAGTTGTCCTTTTGCTGGCGATCTTGATTGCGGCCATTATCTGGCTCTAGAAAGGAAGACTATGAAAATCGGAATTATTGCAGCCATGCCTGAGGAACTGAAGATTCTCGTCGAGCATTTGAAAGATGCCAAGAAGCATCTGCGGCTCGGGCATGTCTACCATACGGGAAATTTAGGTCGCCACGAAGTGGTCTTGGTTGAGAGCGGCGTCGGTAAGGTCATGTCTGCCATGAGTGTGGCTGTTTTGGTCAATGATTTTAAGGTGACAGCCATTATCAATACCGGCTCAGCTGGGGCGGTGGCTCCTGGCTTGAATATCGGTGATGTGGTGGTCGCTGACCGCTTGGTCTATCACGATGTGGACTTGACCGTTTTTGGCTACGATTATGGTCAAATGTCGCGCCAGCCGCTCTATTTTGAGGCTAGTCGCTATTTTGTTTCTGAGATGAGAAAAGTTCTGGAGAAATCTCATCAAACCAGTCGCATCGGTTTGATTGCAACGGGCGATAGTTTTATCGCTGGGCAGGACAAGATTGACAAGATTAAGGGGCACTTTCCAGATGTTCTGGCTGTTGAAATGGAGGGCGCAGCCATTGCCCAAGCTGCTCACTCTATCGGGCTGCCTTTCATGGTTGTCCGTGCCATGAGCGATACAGCCAGCCACGACGCCAATATCACTTTTGACGAGTTTATCGTGGACGCGGGTAAGCGCTCGGCAGAAACCTTGATTGAACTTTTGAAAGAGTTAATTTAGGAGAATAGGAGAAATTTTATGTATCGGGAGAGTTATTTTGACGGAGGCTTGTTGAGCTACATCGGGCATTTTTTGCTGGCTTTTCTTATTACAGCAGTTACTTTTGGTTTTTGTGCGCCTTGGGGCATGTGCATTATGTATGATTGGAAAATCAAGCACACCGTGATTGACGGTCATCGCCTCTATTTTGACGGGACAGCTATGCAGTTGTTTGGAAATTGGATAAAATGGTGGTTTTTGACGATTATCACTCTTGGAATTTATGGTTTTTGGCTGAATATTAAGCTCACTCAGTGGATTACCAAACATACCCACCAGATTAACTAAAAGTCATCACACCCTTGAGGTGTGTTTTTTTCTGCAAACATGGTATAATTTTAAAAGAATTTTGACAGTAAGGAAAATGAGATGAGTATTTTAGAAGTAAAAAATCTGAGCCATGGTTTTGGCGACCGCGCGATTTTTGAGGATGTGTCTTTTCGGATCTTGAAGGGCGAGCATATCGGGCTGGTCGGTGCTAACGGCGAGGGGAAATCGACCTTTATGAGCATCGTGACGGGCAAGATGCTACCTGACGAGGGCAAGGTCGAGTGGTCTAAGTATGTGACGGCGGGCTACCTTGACCAGCATTCGGTTTTGGAAGAAGGGCAGTCGGTGCGCGATGTGTTGCGGACGGCTTTTGACGAACTTTTTAAAACCGAGGCGCGGATGAACGAGATTTATCTGGAAATGGCGGAAGCCGAAGACTACGATGCCCTCATGGAAGAAGTGGGCGAGCTGCAAGACCGTTTAGATAGCCGTAATTTTTACACGCTGGATGCCAAGATTGATGAGGTTGCGCGGGCGCTTGGGGTTATGGATTTTGGCATGGAGACCGATGTAACTTCTCTATCGGGTGGGCAGCGTACCAAGGTTTTGCTGGCTAAGCTCCTGCTTGAAAAGCCGGATATTCTCCTTTTGGACGAGCCGACCAACTATCTGGACGCCGAGCATATTGACTGGCTCAAGCGCTATTTGCAGAATTATGAAAATGCCTTCGTTCTCATTTCCCACGATATTCCTTTTTTGAATGACGTCATCAATATCGTCTACCACGTGGAAAATCAACATTTGACCCGCTACACAGGCGATTATGAGCAATTTCAAGAAGTTTATGCCATGAAGAAAGCCCAGTTGGAAGCGGCTTATGAGCGTCAGCAAAAAGAAATTGCGGATTTGAAGGACTTTGTCAACCGCAACAAGGCGCGGGTGGCCACCCGAAATATGGCCATGTCCCGTCAGAAGAAATTGGACAAAATGGACATCATTGAGCTGCAAAGCGAGAAACCCAAGCCGTCCTTTGATTTTAAAATGGCACGGACACCGGGACGCTTTATTTTTCAGGCTGAGAATTTGCAGATTGGCTATGACCGACCTTTGACCAAGCCGCTCAATCTAACCTTTGAACGCAATAAAAAAATCGCTATTATCGGTGCCAACGGTATCGGGAAAACCACGCTTTTAAAGAGCCTATTGGGCTTGATTCCCGCTTTATCTGGGCAAGTGGAGCGTGGGGATTATTTGGAATTAGGCTATTTTGAACAGGAAGTAGAAGGGGGCGAGCGTCAAACTCCGCTTGAGGCTGTCTGGAATGCTTTTCCAGCTCTCAATCAAGCAGAAGTTCGTGCGGCGCTAGCTCGCTGTGGGCTGACCTCCAAGCATATCGAAAGCCAAATTCAGGTGCTTTCTGGTGGGGAGCAAGCTAAGGTAAGGCTTTGTCTCCTCATGAATCGGGAAAATAATGTGCTGGTCTTGGATGAGCCGACCAATCACCTAGATGTGGACGCCAAAGACGAGCTCAAACGTGCTCTACAAGCCTACAAGGGCAGCATTCTCATGGTCTGTCACGAGCCTGATTTTTATGAGGGCTGGGTCAGCCAAGTCTGGGATTTCAACGAATTAAGCTAAGGAGGCTTCTATGGCAGTTCAGTTAATCGCACACGCCCTCATCAAACAGGCAGACAACTATTTACTGATTAAACGAAGTCTAGTGAAACGTGGGGAACTCAATGCCTATCCAGAATATTGGGATATTCCCGGTGGTACAGCTCTATTAAACGAATCGCCCCGTCAAACGGCGATTCGAGAGACTTTAGAAGAAGTTGGGCAAAAGATTTATGTATCTGATATTCTGCATGAGGATAGCAATCTGGACGGAGACACACTTTACACTCGCTTAGTCTACCGAGGTCATATAGAGCGTACTAGGTCCATCGTACTAGACCCAGAAGAACATACAGAATTTCGCTGGATTTGCGATTTATCTGATATGAAAGGGGAGAAAATTGTCCCTTATTTGGAGGAGTTGTTTGCTCAGCTACCTTAGTATAAACTAAAAACCCGTTTGGTTACACGACCAAACGGGTTTTAAAAGGGTTAAACCTCAAAATCATACAAAGTTGTAGATAAGTAACGCTCGCCATTATCTGGTGCCAAAGCCAGAACTTTTTTACCAGAACCTAGTTCTTTTGCTAACTCAATAGCAGCATGAACAGCAGCCGCAGCAGAAATTCCCAAAAGGAAGCCTTCTTGACCACCAATGATCCGACCTGTGGCGATGGCATCGTCAGATTTGACACGTAAAATACCATCATAAGACTTGGTATCTAGCGTATCAGGAATGAAACCAGCAGAAATTCCCTGAATTTTGTGTGGTCCAGCTTTTTCACCAGAAAGAATAGCTGACTCATCGGCTTCGACGGCATACACCTTAACTTCAGGATTTGCAGCTTTCAAAGCATGAGAAACTCCTGTTACAGTACCGCCTGTACCGACACCAGCTACAAAAGCATCAAGTCCAGTTGGACCAAAAGCTTCTAAAATTTCACGTCCTGTTGTTGCTTCGTGAATTTTTGGATTTGCTTGATTGCTAAACTGTAATGGTACCCAACCGTTACGTTCTGCTGCGATTTCTTGCGCTTTTGAAATAGCGCCTTTCATTCCTTCACTACCAGGAGTGAGGACTAGTTCAGCACCGTAAGCCTGAATGATTTTGCGGCGCTCCACACTCATCGTTTCAGGCATAACAATGATCACTTTGTAGCCTTTTGCTGCTCCGACCCATGATAAGCCAATACCAGTATTTCCACTAGTTGGCTCGACAATGGTATCACCCGGTTTGATCAGTCCGTCTTTTTCAGCTTGCTCAATCATCGCAAGAGCGATCCGATCTTTAACAGAAGAGCCAGGGTTGAAGGCTTCGAGTTTGACATAAACCTCTGCTGCCCCCTCAGGGACAATTCTGTTCAATTTCACAATCGGCGTATTGCCAATGAGTTCAGTAATATTATGATAAATTTGTGCCATATTTACACCTCAAAAAGTTAATACTAACAGTATAAAACGCAGGAGCAAATTTGTAAAATATAAAAAACCTATACAGGTGATAGGCAAATGCTATCACATCGCAATTTTATAATACTGTATTTAGAGGCGCAGGGTGGTTTATATTACTTGTATCAAAAAAACAATTGTGTTATAATGTAGGTAATAAAACTACAAGAGAGGCAAAAACATGGCTACAATTACTCCTGTTTCTGTACGATTTGATGCTGAAATGCTTGATGCACTAAATGAAATTTCAGAGTTAACTCAGATTTCTAAAGCAGACTTTATCCGTCAAGCTGTTGCAGAAAAAATTGAGGATATGTATGATATTGAGATGGCTGACCGTGCTTATGCTAAGTGGCTAGCAGGTGGAAAGAAAACCTATACTCATGAGGAAATGATGAAACGATATGGCTAAGTATCAGGTAGAGTATGCAGAAAGTTTTTTCAAAGATATGGAAAAGCTAGATAAGGGAACGCAGCGGAAGATTGCCAGATGGATTGATAAACATTTGGTAAATGTTGATTTTCCAACAGCTCCTGGTAAACATTTAACAGGGGAGCTGGCGGGATACGTGCGCTTCCGTGTGGCCAATTACCGAATTATTGCTAACATTGTAGCTGGTGACTTTGTCATTACTAATTTGCATGTCGGTCATCGTTCAAGTATTTATCGTAAGATTTAAGCATTCGAGCAATCGGGTGCTTTTTGTGTCTTGAAGATGCTCTCTTTTTTAGTTATAATGAGTGGGAGAAATGAGGCGAATATGAGAAAAAGAATAGGCATTGTCAAAGAAAATCTTGAGAGAGCTGAGAAAGAAAATGAGATTGTAGTTACTCAATTAACTGAGATAAAGAGTCGTTTAGATAATAGAAAAACCTCTTGGAAAGTTTGCTTTCTATTTTTTCTATTTTGTTTGCTCGTAATCTTTTTGTTAAATGGTCATGTTGTTTTTAAAATTTTATTTTTCGTTTTGACACTTACTGTATTTTGGGTAATGACCTTTAGTGAGGGGCAAGGTACATCTTTGGTAGAAAGGAATCAGGAAAAAATTAAAGAGAACATGGAAAACATAAAGACACTTCAAGAGGAATTTCAACAAATTCAAGAAAGAGAGAGGAATTCTATTTATCATGAAATTATAAAAGGAAAAGGGGCTACTTATTATCAAAAGAACCTGTCTGCCGTATTTCTAAGTTTGCAAGACGAGGATTGGGAGCCATATGGTGGATATACAAAAAGTGAGGTTCGTAAGGAAATTAGAGAGATAGGTGGTGAAGAATATAAGTATATGCCAGTATATACAAATGATGTCAAGCTGGTATGTGAGCCAACTAATTCTCATGATCCTAATGCTGTTCAGATTTTTGTTTGTGATAAATTAGTTGGCTATATTCCTAAAAGATTGGCTATAAAAATATCTGCATGGGTGGGTTCACCAGATTTTTTCAGCTATACTTGTCGTGCGGAACTTGATGGTGGTGAGTATATTGGATGGGATTATGGAAATAATAAAATTTTTACTTCTGAAAAATTAGTGAAGGTTGTCCTAGATTTAAATATTGTTCGAATAAAATGATAAAGTTTATCTGACCTACTGGTTTTGACCGGTAGGTCTTTTTTTGTGCTCTTTTTTCAAAAATCTGAAAATGTGATTAAAAGGGAAGTAGAAATCGATATGCTGGAATTATAGAGAAAAGATAAAAGTGTAAAAAGTAACAATATGCAAGTTTTAAACAAGAAAAGACCTTATTCTAAGGCCTTGATTTTGTCTGTATATAATGGAAAGAGTTGTTTTTAAAGCATTTTGTTATATAGATAGTAGGTTTTTTTATAGTTTGACTTCAATTTCCCGGTTCCCTTTATCCACAGGTTCCACTTTACCCTTGAAAAATTCTGTCAAATCCTCTTGGATAGCTGCTTTTCGCTCCTTGTCCACAAAAATGCAGGTAGAAACCTTGTCTGTAAAAGCAGTATCATACTCAGTGAGTTCATGCCCCTTGAGAAAATGAGCAAAATCCTGATACTGGCTGTAAGACAGCAGTAGGCCGATACCAGCTTGCTCCTTGATTTCAACCATGCCAAGTTCCTTGACAGCAAGCGCCACGCTACCTGCATAAGCCCGGATCAGCCCACCAGCCCCTAGCTTGATGCCACCAAAATAACGCGTAACCACCACGCAAATATTGCTTAAGTCGTGATTTTCCAACACGCCCAGCATGGGAACGCCCGCCGTACCACTAGGCTCGCCGTCATCGCTCGTTCGCTTAATGTGGCTCTTTTCTCCGATGATAAAGGCAGAGCAGTTATGGTTGGCTTTGTAGTGCTCTTTTTTGATAGCAGTGATAAAATCGCGCGCCTCTTCTTCCGTATAGACACGTTTCACATGGCAAATAAAGCGAGATTTCTTGATTTCTTCTTGGACGGAGCCATCTTTTTCTATCGTTTTGTATTCCATATCTTTATTTTACTAAGTTTGAAAATTTTTAGCAAGATTTTACGAATAAAAGGGTATGAACGAAAAAGCAGATTTTTTAGGGCGCTTATTGACCCAAAAGCAAGTACCCAAAGAGTTTTTAGCAGAAGTAAAGACCATACCTGCAATAGTCAAAAGCAAACAAGGCTGGACTTGCGCACGTTGTGGAACACTAGCTCAGCCGGAGTGGCTCTTACCCAATGCTTCTTATTATTGCCGAGAATGTTTGCTCCTGGGACGAGTTCGCAGTGATGAGCCCCTTTATTATTTTCCGCAGCAGCCTTTCTCAAAAGAGTCAGCTCTCACATGGCAAGGGCAGCTAACGCCTTATCAAGAGCAGGTTTCACAGGGCTTGCTCCAAGCTTGGGAAAATCGTCAGCCGACCTTGGTTCATGCTGTGACAGGAGCTGGAAAAACAGAAATGATTTACCAAGTTGTGGCTAGAGTGATTGAGCAGGGCGGTGCGGTCTGTCTTGCCAGTCCACGGATTGATGTTTGCCTAGAGTTAGCTAAACGGCTCAAAAATGATTTTTCCTGCCCAATAGCTCTTTTGCATGGTGACTCAGAACCTTACCAGCGTAGCCCCCTTGTCGTCGCAACAACACATCAACTACTCAAGTTTTACCGAGCTTTTGATCTTTTGATCGTTGACGAAGTGGATGCTTTTCCTTATGTGGATAATGCCATGCTTTACCATGCAGTGGAGCAATCTGTGAAAGAAACGGGCGTCCGCTTTTTCCTGACTGCGACCTCAACTGATGAATTGGACAAAAAGGTAGCACGCGGAGATTTGCAGCGTTTAAGTCTGCCTCGTCGTTTTCACGGAAATGCTTTAGTTGTACCCAAGAAAATTTGGCTATCAGGTGTAGATAAGCTCTTGCTCAAAGGAAAAATTCCCACAAAACTCATCACTTATATTCGTCGTCAGCGCAAGACTGGTTTTCCTTTGTTGATTTTTGCTTCTGAAATTGCTAAAGGAGAGCAACTAGCTCAGGTGCTAATGTCCTATTTTCCAGAGGAAAAAATTGGTTTTGTTTCATCAAAAACGGAGAATCGCCTAGAGCTTGTTCAGGCTTTTCGTGAGCAGGAGTTGACCATTCTCGTTAGTACAACTATTTTAGAACGCGGGATAACTTTTCCATGTGTGGACGTTTTTGTGGTAGAAGCCCATCATCGCCTTTTTTCTAAAAGTGCGCTTGTTCAAATCGGAGGGCGAGTTGGGCGCAGTATGGAGCGCCCGACAGGGGATTTATTTTTCTTTCACGAGGGTACAACTTTAGCTATCGAAAAAGCTATTGCAGAAATTAAAATGATGAATGCGGAGGCAGGATTAGGATGACATGTATCTTATGTGGAGAAAAGTTACAACAAAAATTACCATTTCATCATCTTTTTCTGCTAAAACCAGAAGACGCTGCTATTTGTAGCAGCTGCAAAGAAAGCTTTGAGTTGATCAGTGAACAGCATTGTCCAAAATGTTGGAAATCAGGGAAAGCAACAATTTGCAAAGATTGTCAGTATTGGAAAGAGCAGGGACAAGAAGTAAGTCATCATGCCTTATTCTGCTATAATGATGCTATGAAAAGCTATTTCAGTCGCTATAAGTTTGAAGGAGATTACCTGTTGCGTAAGGTGTTTGCTCGCGAGCTGAAAGAAGCCTTTAAGAAATACAAGGGCTATACGATTGTCACGCTTCCGGTTAGTAAAGAGCGTTATCATGAGCGAGGTTTTAATCAAGTGACAGGTCTTCTAGAGGCAGCGGGGGTTCCTTATACAGAATTGCTTGAAAAATCTGATACAAGTACCCAGTCAAGCAAAAGTCGTTTAGACCGATTGAAAACAAAGCAGTCTTTTTCATTGAAATCTAATGTAAAATTAGCCGAGAAAATTCTTTTAGTAGATGACATTTACACGACTGGAGCTACTTTGCAACTTGCTAAGGCTTTATTTTATGAAAATGGTGTGAAAGAAGTCGTGACCCTCTCTCTAGCAAGGTAGGGAAAATTCTTGCAAAAAAAGAATGAAAGCGTTATAATAAGAATATAGAAAAATGGTTAGAAAGAAGGTACTTATATGATTAAATATAGTATCCGCGGCGAAAACCTTGAAGTCACAGAAGCAATTCGTGATTATGTTATTTCAAAACTTGAAAAAATTGAAAAATATTTTCAAGAAGATCAAGAACTTCATGCGCGTGTAAACCTTAAAGTTTATCGTGAGAAAACTTCAAAAGTTGAAGTAACCATTCCACTTGGTTCAGTTACTCTTCGCGCAGAAGATGTGTCACAGGATATGTATGGATCTATTGACTTAGTCGTTGATAAGATTGAGCGTCAAATTCGTAAGAACAAGACTAAAATTGAAAAGAGAAATCGAATCAAACGTCCAACTGGAAAAGTCTTTACAGATGTTTTGGTAGAGGAAGTAGAAGAACATCCAGCTAAGGTCGTTCGTACAAAACAAATTGACCTTAAGCCAATGAATGTGGATGAAGCTTTGTTGCAAATGGAACTTTTAGGTCATGACTTCTTCATCTATACAGATGTAGATGATAATGCAACCCATGTTCTTTACCGTCGTGAGGATGGCGATTTTGGCCTTTTAGAAGTGAAATAATTAATATGTGAGGCTGGGATAATAATTCTCAGCCTTTTAAACTGGTTCGGATTATCTGCAAGACGCGGTAGCCTCTTGGCTTCTACGTTCGTTTTTACCAACTCCGGATTTTGACAAAAGCTTTGTTTGTTTTATCCGCAACCTTACACAGTCCACTGGACTGTGTAAGCCTAATAGGCATCGCGGGGGTGGGATTTAAACAGTCCTGTGGACTGTTTAAACATCAGCCTAGAAACAAAAAAGCTGACGAACTATTTCTTTACAGGAAGTAGTTCTGTCCTACTCCCATTTTTCATTTTACGACCATTTCAGGGATAAAAAAGGACATAATAAATAAAACGAATGGATAAGAAAGCTACATGTGTTAGAATTATCAATGGAATACTTTAGAAGGAGGAATGTAAAGCAGACAGGTTGTTCAGTAAATAATTCTTCACAGTAAAGATCCTAAAAATAAGAGGTTATCCTGTGGAAAAGTCTTTATTTCTGTACAACCTTGTGATATAATTATAGGCGTAAATAAAATTGAGAAGAGGTATGTGAAATGTCACGTAAACCATTTATTGCTGGTAACTGGAAAATGAACAAAAATCCAGAAGAAGCAAAAGCATTTGTTGCTGCTGTTGCTGGGAAATTGCCATCAGCTGAGCTTGTAGAAGCTGGTATCGCAGCCCCTGCTTTGGATCTTGCTGTGGTTGTTGAAGCAGCTAAAGGTTCAGATTTGAAAGTTGCTGCACAAAATTGCTATTTTGAAGATGCCGGTGCTTTCACAGGAGAAAACAGCCCTAAAGTTTTAGCTGAAATGGGACTTCCTTATGTTGTCATCGGGCACTCTGAACGTCGTGATTACTTCCATGAAACAGATGAGGACATCAATAAAAAAGCACATGCCATTTTCCGAAATGGACTGTTGCCAATCATTTGTTGTGGTGAATCACTTGAAACTTACGAAGCTGGAAAGGCAGTTGACTTTGTAGGTGCTCAAGTTTCTGCAGCTTTGAAAGGGTTGTCAGCTGAGCAAGTATCTTCACTTGTTATTGCTTATGAGCCAATCTGGGCTATCGGTACTGGTAAGTCAGCTACTCAAGACGACGCACAAAAAATGTGTAAGGCTGTCCGTGATGTAGTTGCTGCTGACTTTGGTCAAGATGTGGCAGATAAAGTTCGCGTTCAATATGGTGGTTCTGTAAAACCTGAAAACGTTGCAGCTTACATGGCTTGTTCAGACGTTGACGGAGCTTTGGTAGGCGGAGCTTCACTTGAAGCAGAAAGCTTCCTTGCCCTTCTTGATTTTGTAAAATAATAGTTGAGTAAATAGACTTGTTGCTGCTTTGTGGTGGCAGGTCTTTTTTATAGAGTGGGGATTATGAAAAAGAGAAATTTAATTTATTTAGCGAGTACAGCAGTTCTTATGGTAGCAAGTGCACAACAGGTTCTAGCTGATGCGCATGAGACTACAAATTCTGAGGCAGCAGTCGGCGCGACTTTAACAGACAAGCAAGCAGCAGCGGCGGAGACTAGTCATACAATTGAGAATACTTATTCAGCACCTGCGGTAGATCCTTCGGAACAAAAGTCAGCGGCTAAAGAAAGCCAGCAACCTGCGTCTGAAACAACTGAAACAAACGCAACAGTTCCTCAAAAAAATGAGGGTGTCGACGAAACAAAGGATAAAAAAGACGAGGCAAGAGCAAGTTCTGCTGAAAAAGAACCCCCATCAAGCAAGGGGGAGTCTTCTTTCTTTGATAGCCATTCAACCGTCACAAAACCTAGTAAAGTTGAAGCCAAAGGTAGTTTTGTTGACGTCAGCAGTCACAATGGTGACATTAGTGTCGCAGATTATAAGGAATTAGCTCGTCAAGGTGTTTCTGGTGTTGTGGTCAAATTGACAGAAGGAACTTTTTATAAAAATCCTTATGCGCAGGGACAGATCCGCAACGCTCAGCAAGCTGGACTAAAAGTTTCTGCCTATGCTTTTTCACATTATACAAATGAAAATGAAGCCCGTGCAGAAGCTCAGTATTTTGCACAGCGCGTTCGGGAATTGAATCTTCCTACGGCAACTGTTTTGGTCAATGATATTGAAGATCATGATATGGAAAGAAATATTAATCCAAATACACAGGCTTGGACTGATGAAATGAAACGCCTTGGCTTTTCAAATCTGGTTTATTATACTAGTGCAGCCTGGTTGGATGTCAATAATCTTCGCAACCGTGGTCCTATCCAAACATCTAAATTTGGCTTACAAAACTTTTGGGTGGCTCAATATCCAGCTGGCAATTTGAATGTACCAAAAGCACAAGAATTGAATTATAATAATGGTGCAGCAAGCTGGCAATTTACTAGTCAGGCTCAACTTCTTGTTGGTAAACATGTTTTTGACCAAAGTTTGGACTACACTGGACGGTTTACCACTCCAGTAATAGGAAAAATTAGTATAGTTAATAATAATTCTAAAACAGGAAGCTTTGATATTGTTGTTTCTAATGTATCCAACCCTGGTGGTGTTAAAGTTGTCAAGGTGCCAACTTGGTCTACTGTAAATGGGCAAGATGATTTATTTTGGTATACAGCAGAGAAACAAAGCGATGGTACTTATCGAGCGCACGTAGAAGCAAGTAATCATAAGAATTCAATAGGCGA